>DAIPLK010000048.1:0-17508 GCA_036769285.1 Gemmatimonadales bacterium
GGTGCTGACCGGGGCCGCGCGCTCACGGTTCGCCGAGCTCAGGGCCCGACACCGGCTCAAGCGGTACACGGACCCGGCCTCCGAGGAAGCGCGCGCGGGATTTGAGAAGGTGCGACGCGAGACCGAAGCGACTCCGGTCCTGGTCGTGGTGATGTGCGCGGTCGATCCGGACGAGCTCACCCGCGAGGAGGACTACGCAGCCGCCATGATGGCCACCGCCAACCTGATGATCGCGGCGGAGTCGCTCGGGCTCGGTACCTATCTCAAGACCGGTGGTATCATGCGCGACCCCGACGTCGCCTCGCTCGTCGGGTTGGAGGACGGATTCCGGATCGTGGCGGTGGTGAGCGTCGGCTATCCCGTGGCGGCGGAGCCGCCGCGCCGCCGCCGCGCCGCCGCCGACTTCACCCGCTGGGTCGAAACGTGACAGAATCGAGTATTCCGGGGCCCGGAAATCGGCGGTAAGTTATGAGGGTGACCGCTGTCGATCCTGGCTCTTTCTCTTGGAGGATGTAGCCATGAAACATCGTCGTGAAATGCTCATGATCGCCGGCCTGCTGGCCGTGGCCCTGTCGTCCGTAGCGGCGCAGGAGCCCGTGGCAGCGCCGGATACCACCGTGCAAGGATATGCACCCGTGGTTCCTGTGCCGACCCCGCCGCCGCCCGCCGCTGCCCCGGCCGTCGCGCCTGCCCCGGCCCCTGCTGCCGCGCCAGCTGTGGCCCCGGCTGCCGCGCCGGCTCCTGCTCCAGCGGCCGCCCCGGCGCCGCCGGCGGCACCCGCTCCACCCGCCGCGGCACCCGCGGCTGCGCCGTACGCGCCTGCGTCTCCCACGGCCGGCCGCACAGTGGCCGAGGCGTTGGGGTTCATCGACGTGATCCCGGTGCGCAGCGGGGAGCGGATCCGCAGCGAGCTCGAGTCCGCCAAGGCCGCGGAACGCGAGGCCGATGCGCGGATCTCGGAGACGAGCGCGCGGCGTTCGGAGACCAAGGCAATGGCCGAGGTGAAGAAGCAGGAGATCTCGACCCTCGACGCCCGCGTCAAGCTCGCGGACAAGCAGAAGGAGGAAGGGGACAAGACCACGCTCCAGGCCGAAAAGAAGGTGCTCGAGCGTCAGAAGCTGTTCCTGGAGCGGCGTGAGGCGCTGCACGGCGCCGAGCTCGACCAGGCCAAGGCGGCGAAGCGGCTCGCCGAGGCGGAGCAGAAAGCGCTCGACATGGAGCTGCAGCTCGCCGGGCGGCGGGAGGATCGGGCGAAGGTCGTCGGCGTGGACGCCACGGCCACGCTCCGGCACGACGAGGTGATCCGCGAACTCGAGCGGAAGACCCTCGAGGCGCAGCGCCAGCGCGCCGAGGCGGCCAAGGACGTCGCCTCGCGGGATCAGGACATCGCCAAGCGCCGGCTGGAACTCTACCAGGCGCAGATCACGGCGGGCGGCGGCCGCTGACGGCGCGTCTTGAGTCACGCTGGGCCAAGTGAAGGGGGCATGCCTCAGGGTATGCCCCCTTCACTTGGTTCCGGGTGACTCGGGCACCCGGCCCTGGCGGAGTTCACCTCGAAGGGGAGCGTTCACCCGCATGACGCGCTACATCGGCGTGCACACGATCGAGACCGGCGGGATCCACATGGCGGCCCGCCGGGCGGCCGGCGCGGGGGCGACGGCGTTGCAGATCTTCACCGCGATCCCGAAGTACTACGGCGACAAGTCGTCGATCCGCCCCGAGCGGGTCGCCCGGTTCCGGGGGGCGCTGGAGGAGACCGGGATCGATCCGGCCCGTGTGATCGCCCACGCCGCGTACGTGCTCAACACCGCCACCTCGGACGAGACCAAGTGGGCCCGCGCCGCCGCGGGACTCACCAAGGAGCTCGAGCGCTCCACGGCGCTGGGCATCGGCGGCGTCTGCTTCCACCCCGGCGCGGCTGCTGACGGCGACCGCGCCGCGGCCGTCGGGCGGGTGGCGCGCGCGATCACGCAGGCGCTTGAGTCGGTGGCCGGCGTGACGCGGCTGCTGGTCGAGAACACGGCCGGGGCGGGGATGACGATCGGGCGGACGCCCGGCGAAATCGGGGCGATGCTCGCGGCGGTGCCGGCGCCGCTTCGGGCGAGGACGGGCTACGGGCTCGACACCTGCCACCTGTTCGCCGCGGGGCACGACATCACCCGGTCGGCCGGTGCGCTGGCCGACATTCTCGACGAGTTCGAGGCCGCCGCTGGCGGTCCACCCTCGTTCTTTCACTGCAACGACAGCGAAGGGCCCCTCGGCTCCAACAAGGACCGTCACGCGCTCATCGGGGAGGGGCGGATCGGGCGCGCACCGTTCGGATGGCTGCTGCGCGACGGGCGAAGCGCGGGCATCCCGCTCATTCTGGAAACGCCGCAGGAGCGTCCCGACGTCGCCGAGGATGATCCCGCGCCCGACCCGTGGGACCTGCGAATGGTGGCCCTGCTGCGCGAGCTCAGTGCGAGCTGAACTTCGGCAGCTCGGCGCGGTGGCGCGCCAGGAATGCCTGGTACGCCGCTGCGTCCGTGTAGTCGCGCAGCTCGCAGATCCGTGAGCCGCGGAAGCGCAGGACGACGCAGGTGCGCTGGTCCATGACGTCGTCCGGCGACGAGCGGAGCCAGCTCCGTTCGCGGATCTCGACGATGATTCGCTCGTCGGCGTCGTGCCAGTCCCGCCACACCTCCTCGTAGCCCCAGTCCGCCGCGCCGAGGCCGAACTCGCGGTTGGTCATGGCGCGGAGCACCGCGTCGCGACCGTGCCATTCGCCGCCGATCGGCGCTGCACCGGCCACCCAGTAGACCACGTCGTCGGTGAACGCCGCGCCCACCTCGTCCATTCGCCCGGCGAAGAGCGACGCCTCGTAGGCGCGGGCGATCCGCATGCGCTCGCTCACGTGGCCGCCTCCGCCGCCGGGGTCACCGGGTTCGCCTTCCGGCCGGCCCGGTCCATCGGTGCCGCCAGCTCGGCTCGATGGTGGTCCAGCACCCGCCAGGTGGCGAGCGCCCGGTCGGCGAGCTCGGCGGCGGCCGCGCGCAGCGGGGCGCTCTCGCGCACCTGGCGGACGTTGTTCTGCATGTCCTCCGCGTCCCAGCCGCGCGAGTGCGCGATGAAGGGGAAGGCCGGGAAGGCGAAGCCGAGCTCCGCCCAGAACGTCAGCATGCTGCCCGCCACGGCCTGGATGTTGTCCTGGCCCCCGGTGATGACGAGCGCCACGACCTTGTTGACGATCAGCCGGCGATTGTGGATCGTGAGCTGGTTCTGGATGCAGTTGAGCCGCTCGGTCATCTTGAAGTAGAGGGACGAGGCGCTGCCCCAACGGATCGGGGTCGCGATGAGCACGACGTCGGCCCAGTGGACCAGCCCCTCGTAGACCGGCGTGAGCTGGTCGGCAGGGTCGCGCTCGGTGATCGCGCAGGGCCAGGTGCACGCGCGCGATGCCTTGGAGTAGTTCCCCTCGCACGGGCGAAACGCGAGGTCGCGCAGGCGGATGAGCTGGGTGTCCGCACCCTGGGTTCCCAGGTGAGTGACCGCGTGCTCGAGCAGGCAATCGGAGGTGGAGAAGCGCGGGTTTTCGGCGTCCATCGCGGTGGTGGAGATGCCGAGCACGCGCGGCGGCGCGCCGGGGGGCTTGGGATGGGGCTCGAGCAGGTGCGACGGCTTGTGCTTGACCAGGTTGCGAGGAATGACCGGCGGCAGCTCGACGTAGACGCCGTCGTCGCGGGTCTCGAGGCGATACACCGGGACCTGCTCCTCATCGTAGCCCGCGGGCCCCTTCCCCGTGACCACACTGTATTCCCAGGCGTGCCACGGACACATCACGAACTCGCCGCGGATCCGGCCCTCGGAGAGCGGCCCGCCCCGGTGGTTGCAGATGTCGGAGATTGCGCGGAGGCGCCCGTCGTGGTGGAAGATCGCGATGCGGTGCCGCTCGACCTTCGCGGCGAACGGGGCCCGGTCGCGCAGCTCGGCTTCGGTGCCCAGCCGGTACCAGGTGGCCATGGGTTTCCTTGAGGTGGGGGGTGCGCCTATAGTACCCGCCGCTGGGGGTACCGTCGAGAGCGGCATCCCGGGCACGTGCGCGGTTCTTGCAGGGTCCCGGCCGGACCCCACCGGGGCCTTCACCTGAGCGCAGGGAGCGACCCATCCGAGCCAACTCGCCGCCCGCCAACGAGCTACGAGGGACCGGCAGGCCACGCCGGCCCTTTCTCGTGGCGCTGGCGATCACTGGGCTGCTGGGGGCGGTGGAGTTCACCCCCTCCGGCGCGCTGGACTCCCCCCCGCTTTCCGCCGTGATCGCCGCAGGAGTCCCGGCCGCCGGCCGGTCCGCCTCTTGGGCCGATCGGCGGGCGCCGGTGGACAGCGCGGTGCTCGAGTGGGAGGTGGTCTCGCGGTACAACTACCAGCCGCTCGCACGGCTGCTCGGCCGGCGGAACGGTGACCCTGAGACCGCCACGCGCATTGCGCGCGCGATCGTCAAGGAAGCCGGGCGTCTCAAGCTGGCGCCGAGCCTGCTCACGGGCGTCCTGCTGACCGAGAATCCGCAGCTCGAGACGGGGACGGTGAGCAGCCAGGGCGCGATCGGCCTGATGCAGGTGATGCATTTCCACGCCGGGGAGTTCGACTGCGACTCGGACGATCTCCTCCAGGTCGAGTCGAACATCTGTCACGGCGCGGGCGTCTTCGGCCAATACCTGAAGCGCACGGGCAACGTGAAGCGCGCGCTGCTCCGCTACAATGGTTGCGTGGTGAGCGCGAACACGCCGAACTGTCATCGCTACCCGGCGAAGGTGATCCGGACGGCGAGGCAGGTGCGGCGGGATCTGCTGCTGTACCCGGCTTCAGTCAAGAGGACGGAGTAGACGGAGACGACGGCCCATCCCCTCAGAACCTCAGTAACTCCCTCAACGCCTTCCCCAGCTTCCGCCCGAACTCCTCCAACCGCGCGATGAACGGCGCGCTGTGCTCGCGGCAGATTCTCGTGGGCTCGGTTCCTGTGCGGAACCATTCGCGCTGGGTGACGGGACACCACTCGTTGGCGAGGTCGCCGTTGAACGCATCGATGGTGCGGCTCACCAGCCCGGCCGGCGGGGTCCAGTCGGCGGGCTCACGCTCGCGCCAGCCGCCGAGGTAGAACGCGGCCCAGGCCGGCGCGGCAAGGCGCCCACCCGAGGCCGACGGTGCGATGGGCCTCGGCGCGTCATAGCCGAACCAGACGGCGGCCACAACCGTAGGCGTGTAGCCCACGAACCAGACGTCGGTACCGTCGTTGGTCGTCCCCGTCTTTCCGGCCACCGCGCCGCTCACGCCCAGGTCGCGCACGAGCCGGCCCGTCCCCGCGTCCACCACCGAGCGCAGCATCGAAGTGAGCTGGAACGCCTCCGCCGCGCCGAGCACGCGCTCGGGCTTGGGGACGGGCGCACGCCAGAGCACGGTGCCGTCGCCGGCCTCGATGCGCCGCACCAGCGACGGGATGACGCGCACCCCGCCGTTGGCGAACGGCGCATAGGCGGTGACCAGCTCGAGCGGGGTGACCTCGCCGGCGCCGAGCGCGAGCGCCGGCACCGCAGCGAGCGGACTGCGTATGCCGGCGCTCCGGGCGAGCGCGACCACCCGCCGCTCGCCCACCGACTCGCCGAGCCGCACCGTCGCCGCGTTGGCGGAGCGCATGAGCGCGCGCCGCAGCGTGAGCCGGCCGGCGTAGCGCCCGTCGAAGTTCACCGGGCGCCAGACCTGCCCGCCCTCGGTGATCTCGACCGGCGTGTCCATGATCACGGCCGCCGGTGTGAGGCCCTGCGCGAGCGCCGCGGCGTACACGAACGGCTTGAATGCGGAGCCGGGCTGCCGGCGCGCCACGAGGGCGCGGTTGAAGCCGCCCGGGACGTAGCGCCGCCCGCCGATGACGGCGCGGAGTTCACCGTTGCGCGGGTCGATGGCGACGAGCGCGCCCTGCAGCGTGTCGCCGTGGCCGCCGCCGGTGGAGCGCTCGATCGCCTCCGCCTGCCGCGCGACCGCCGCCTCCGCGGCGCGCTGCGCGGACCCGTCGAGCGTGGTGTAGACGACGAGATCGCCGAGTTGCCCGTCGCCCAGCACCGAGTCCACGACAGCGCGCACGGGGTCGAGCGCGAACGAGCGGTCCTCTCGCGGCTGCCACTCGGCGGGCGAGAGGCGGAGCGGCTCGCGCCGCGCCCTGATGGCCACGCTGTCAGCCAGATAGTGCTCGCGCGCCATGACCGTGAGCACGAGATTGCGCCGCGCCAGCGCGCGGTCCGGGTGGCGCCGGGGCGCGTACAGGGACGGGCCCCGCGCGAGCGCCGCCAAGGTGGCGCCCTCGGTTACCGTCAGGCGGTCAACGCTCTTGCCGAAGAGATCGCGGCTCGCCGCCTCCACCCCGTAGGCACCGTTGCCGAGATAGATGACGTTGAGGTAGAGCCCCAGGATCTGCTGCTTGGTGAGGGTCCGCTCGAGGCGGCCGGCGAGGTAGATCTCGATCAGCTTGCGGCGGAGCGAGCGCTGCTGGGCCAGCCGGGGCACAAATGCGTTCCGCACCACCTGCATCGTGATGGTGCTGAACCCCTCGCTCACGTCGGCGCGGGAAATGTTCCGGACCAGCGCGCGGGCGGCGCTCCGCCAGTCCACGCCGCGGTGATAGTAGAAGCGGCGGTCTTCGACGGCGAGGAATGCCGCGCGCACATGACGCGGAACGCGGGTGAGCGGGACGTTGATGCGGCGCACGTAGTCGAGGCGGCCGATCGTCGCGCCGTAGCGGTCGAGCACGCGTCCACCCTCGCTCGGCCGGAAGGCGAGGATGTCCGCGGTGGAGGGACACCCCGCGAAGCCGCAGGTGACGGTCCAGCCGCCCGCGGCCAGCGCGAGGAGCCCCAGCAGGGCGAGCGCCGCGAGGCCGGCGTGGCGCCCGGTGGGAAGGGGAAGCTTCAGCTGGTTTGCGGCGCCGACTCGGCCGGATCGATCCCGGTGCCGCTGTCGGTGACGGGCTGCCCGTTCCCCCGGCGGTGCTGGAAGCGGTCCCAGCGTGCCTCGGCCTCGTCACGGAAGCCCGCGGCGGCTTCCCGAACCTTCTTGCGCGCCGGAGCGGCGCGCTCGCTCGTCATCAGGTAGGCGGCCGCGAGCCCCGCGCCCATGGCGAGCAGCGTCCCGACGACTCCGGAGCCTTCGTCCTCCTCCCCGCGGTCCTCCAGCTGCTCGCGCAGCTCCTTCAGCTCGTCGACCGCATCCTCGTATGCCTTGCGTCCGCGGCGGTGCAGCCGCTCCGCGCCCTCGCGCATGGTGCGGCCGGCCTTGCCGCCGCGTTCGCGCAGCTCCTCGAACTCGTCCTCGAAATCCTCGCCGACGGCCGCGAGGCGCTTGCGCAGGGCCCGCCGAGTGGCGCTGCCGGCCTGGGGCGCCGCCAACAGGCCGACGCCGACGCCCAAAACGGTGGCGAGCAACAGCGCTCCGAGCTGGCCGCCATGACGCTCCCTGTGCTCCTCTGTGCTCATACATCCTCCAACTGCCGCCGCGCAGGCCGGCGAGTGCGTTCGTGAACTCACGTCCGGGCCGAGGCCCGGAACTGGGCTGTCCCGCACTCTAATCAATCCGCGGGTGGAACGAAACATCTTGCATTCCACCACCGCTTCCCGAAAAACGCACCCGGGAGGCACCCGGCGGGGGAGGGGGACTGGCGGCCGGTGGTCGGCTGGGAGGCTGGCGGGAGACCCGATCGAGAACAGGCAAGTGTTTACCCCAGAATGATTTATGGCTCAATGTCCTCGTTGGGCGACGCTGCGAGATCCACCGGGCCAGCCGCACAGCACAGATCTGGCAAGTCCAGGCGCCGAGGGTCGCCCGTGCCCCCTACCACAATCCGAGTCAGGGTTCACCCAGGGCCGAATGGCCCGCGAACAAATCGAGTGCCACCATGTATCTCGTCGAGCTGCGACCGGGCAAAGAGGAGCTGTACAGGACGGGCGACGAGCTCGCTGCGGCCATCCGGAGCGGCGACGTGGACATGCACTCCCGGATCTATCACCGGGCCACATCCAAGTGGATCTCGGTCACGCTTCACCCGCAGTACAAGGCGATCGTCGCCGCCCCGCCGCCGCCGCCGCCCCCGCCCCCGCCATTGCCGCCGCTGGAGCGCTCGACCTGGACCTTCTTCAACGATTCGGCCGAGGCGCTCGGCGACGGGGACGAGCCTCCAGGCACCGACCCGGGCGAATCGAAGGACACCGACGACAGCGACCCGAACGGGCCCTGGCGACGCCCGCTCGCGCTCAGCGTAGCCGGCGGGCTTCTCATCGTCGGCCTGCAGCTCGCCGCGTCCGGCCCGCGCCCGCCCTGGTCGGGGCGCGAGGCGAACGCCGCGCCGGCGACGATGATGCGCCCGGCGGCAGGCCCCGCGGCCCCGCGGGCGGCGCCGACGGTCTCCCTGGTGAACAGGCGGGCCACTTGGCTCGAAGGCGATCAGGCATTCTTGTCCACCAGCGGCGCGACCGACCAGCCCGCGACCGGCTCCCCGCCGGCCGCCGCCGGCGCCAGCGCTGACACCGCCGCTGCCATCCTGCCGGCCGCGCCGCGGATCCGCACCACGGCGCTGCTTCGGGACGCGATACCCAAGATGGCGGCCCAGCCCAAGGTCGACATGCGCACGGTGTCCGGGATGCTGCTCCGCTGGACGGCGGCACACGACTCTGCGCGCGCCCGTCTGGAGAGCGGAATGCGCGTGGCGCGGCTGAACCAGCTCTTCGCGACCGGGCGGCTGAGCCCAGCCGGCGGCGTGACCGAGACCCGCATGAGCCTCGCCGGTGTGGCGAACTTCGTTCGGGTATACCGCCAGCAGCAGACGGCGATCGACCGGGAGTATCAGGACTCATTCGCGGTGACGTCGAAGCAGCTCGACTGGTCTCCCATGGCGACCCGTGAGTGGTACAGCAAGCCCACGCTCAAGGAATCGCCGGCGCTCGCGGCGCTCACGTCGTCGCTGCTCGAGGGGATAGACAGCCTGTTCGGCGTGCTCGACGCCCAGGCGGGGACGTACACGGTCACGAAGAACAAGATCCGCTTCGAAGACCCGGGCGCTGCCCGGGAGTATGCGGCGCTGCGCCAGCGGATCACCGCGGCGGTGGACTCCGCGCGCGCGGCCGGCGGGGAGGCCAGCCCCGGCCCGATGAACTACCTGCTTCAGGCGATCGGCACTACCCGTCTGCCCCAGGCGACCTGACCGCCGCGTCGGTCTCCTCCACCGTCTCGTCCCGCAGCACCGCGCCAGGCCGCTCCACCATCGCCCGCTCGGCGAGGGCTCGCTCGCCACGAGCCGCCAGCGCCGTGAACGCCTCGAGCGGTGACACGCCGGCCCGCCGCGGGCCGTGGTGATCGGTCGCGACGATGTCCACCAGCCCGTCCGCCACCATCGCCCACGCGAGCGCCTCGGAGTCGGGGCGCTGCACCCGGTAGTGCCCGCGGAAGCTCCCGGAGTTCACCTGCAGCAGCGCGCCCATCTCTCGCCAGCGACGCATGACGTCCAGCGGGTCCAGCCCCTCCGGGTAGCGGTAGCGCTCGGGATGGGCGATCACTATCCGGCGGCCGGCGGAAAGAGCCGCGTGCACCACCTCCGCGTGGGTCCCCCGCAGATCGAAGCCGAACTCGACCAGCAGCGCGCTCGACCCGCCAAGCCCCACGTCCGTCCGCGCGACGACGCGCCGGATGGCGCCGGCATCCGGGGCCCAGATCTCCTGGCCGAGGCCCACGGCGGGAAGGCCGCTCTCCCGCGCGACCGCATCGGCCAGGCGGTCGAACGCGCGAAGCTGGGTGTCGAGCTCACGTCCGATGGCCCCATCGGTGCCGAGGTGTGGAAGGAGCAGGTGCGGCGTCGCCACGAGGGTGCGGACCCCCTCGGCGTAGAGCGTGCGCAACGCCTCCAGCGCCTCCGCCACAGTCGCCGCGCCGTCGTCCACGCCAGGCACCAGGTGGTTGTGGAGGTCCACGAACGGGGGAAGGGGGTCGGCGGCTGGCATGCCGCGAGGTGGGGCAACGATCGGGCCAGCGAGAGCGAGTCACCCTGAACAGAGTGAAGGGGGCATGACCCGACGCCTGGCCCCTGCACTTCGTTCAGGGTGACTCGTGCCTCGCCCCTCGCCGGGCACCCCACGCCAGCGTTAACCTTCCACCCCCACTCACCACACCGGAGCCACCGTGTCCACCGCCCATCGCACCCATGGCTTCCGGGAGTCCGTCATCCGGGGGATGAGCCGGCTGGCGCGCGAGCACCGGGCCATCAACCTGGCCCAGGGATTCCCGAACTTCGCGGCGCCCGATCTGCTCAAGGAAGCTGCTGCGCGGGCCATCCACGACGACATCAACCAGTACGCCATCACCTGGGGCGCTCAGCGACTGCGCGAGGCGCTCGCCCGGAAGTACCAGACCTGGTACGGACTCACGGCGGATCCCGAGCGCGAGATCACCGTGACCTGCGGCGCCACCGAGGCGATGATCTCCACCCTGCTGGCGCTGGTGGACCCGGGCGACGAGGTGATCGTCTTCGAGCCGTTCTACGAGAACTACGGCCCGGACACCATCCTGGCCGATGCCCGCCCCGTCTTCGTCCCGCTGGAGCCCGGCCGGCCGCTCGATCTCGATCGGCTCGCCGCCGCGTTCTCGCCGCGCACGCGGGCGGTCATCGTGAACACACCGAGCAACCCGTCCGGACGGGTATTGACGCGCGCGGAACTCGCGGCCATCGCCGAGCTGTGCGTACGGCACGACGCGCTCGCCGTGACCGACGAGATCTACGAGCACATCCTGTTCGACGGCGTGCATCTCCCGATCGCGACGCTCCCCGGAATGCGCGAGCGGACGGTCACGATCAGCGGCGCGTCCAAGACCTTCAGCGTGACGGGATGGCGGATCGGCTGGATCGTGGCTCCCGCGGATCTGACCGACGCGATCCGCAAGGTGCATGACTTCCTGACCGTGGGCGCGCCGGCGCCGCTCCAGGAAGCCGTCGCGACCGCGCTCGACGGGCTTGCCCACTCCTTCTACGAGCGGCTGATCGAGCTGTATCGCGGGAAGCGCGACCTGCTCCACTCGGCGCTCGAGGCGGCGGGCTTCCGCTGCCTGCGGCCGGAGGGCGCCTACTACATCCTGGCCGACTTCACCGGGCTCGGCCCCGCGGCCGGAACGGCCCTGGCGGCGGACGACACCGCGTTCGCGGTCTGGCTGAGCCGAGAGGTGGGGGTGACTCCGGTACCGGGCTCGAGCTTCTATCGGGAGGGCGGCGGCCGCTCGCTGGTCCGGTTCGTGTTCTGCAAGACGGACGAGATCCTCGCCGAAGCCGCGCGCCGTCTGCGCGGGCTCCAAGGCACCGCGGGCCGGGGCGAGCCACGCGCGGCCGAGCCGGCGGTCGAGAGCGGCCTGCAGCGCTGATGCCGGGGGGCGGGGAAGCCTGGCTGGGCATGCGTCGGCGCATGTCCCCTTCGCTTCGCGCAGGGTGACCCGCCCCCCGCGTCCGCCCCCGACGGAGCAACCTCACGTGGAATGTGATCCAGATCACATTATCTCCCTGAGGGGTAGCGAGTTGGGGGCCACCCCATTATGCTTCGGTCGCCTGACGATCCAGATTCGCACTCCGGGGTAACGGCTCCCTCTGGCCGGCGCACCCGCCCCCGTGTGGGCGGGCGCTCTCATGCGGACTGGTCGGCACGCTCTTGTGTCCGTGCAGGAGGACCCATAATCATCGCAGAGTGGGGAGGTACGCATGAGGAAGTACGCTTGGACCTTGTGGACCCTGATCTTGGTCGGCGCCTTGGCGACGACCGGCTGCAACCAGGCTGAACTGAAGAAGGCGCTGGCCGACTCGAAGGCCGCCGAGGCGCAGAAGGACAGCCTGTTGACCGAGGTGCTCGAGACGACCCAGTTCGTGACCGACATCAACAGCGAGCTGGCCAAGGCCAAGAGCGTCGCCGTCACGACGACGAGCACCGACCCGGGCCTGCCGGGTGCACGCAAGGACCGTGAGGATCGCAAGGCCGCCCTCGAGCGGGTCAACGCGGTCATCGCCAAGCTGAACGAGAGCGAGGCCAAGCTGGCCGAGACCGAGGCCCGGGCCAAGCAGTCGCGCCAGCGGAACGCCCGCCTCCTTGCTCAGATCGAGACCTACAAGAAGACGATCGAGGACCTCCGCACCACCGCCGAGGCGCAGAAGGCGGACTACGAGGCGCAGATCGCCGAGAAGAACACCCAGATCGCCACGCTGGCGGGCCGGGTGGACACGCTGAGCACCGAGAAGAGCCAGCTCGAGAGCGACAAGGCCGCGCTAACCGACACGGTCGTCAACCTGACCTCGTACAAGAACACCGTGTACTACGCGATCGGCACCAAGGACGAGCTGATGAAGAAGGGCATCATCACCAAGGAAGGCTCGAAGTTCCTGGTCTTCGGCGGCACGCGGCTGGAGCCGGCCCGGAATCTGAATCCCGAGAACTTCACGGCGATCGACAAGACGACCAACAAGTCGATCCCGCTGCCGCGCACCGACAAGAAGTACAAGATCGTATCTCGCCAAAGCCCGACCTACCTCGCCGCGGGCGTGACCAAGGACGGCAAGGTCACCGGGACCGTGGAAATCGCGCAGCCCGAGGAGTTCTGGTCGGCATCGAAGTATCTGATTCTCGTGCAGGACTGAGCGCCGCCAGGGGAGCCGAACCCCGGATGCACCGCGACGGCCACCTTCGGGTGGCCGTCGTCGTTTTCGCCACCCGCGTCACCCGCCGGCGCGCCGCCGCGCCTCCTCTTGCAGCTGTTTGCTGGCGTAGATCGCCACCTCCACCCTGCGGTTCCGCTGCCGTCCCGCCTCGTCGGCGTTCGAGGCGATCGGCTCTTCCTCGCCCAGCCCGCCAGTGCCGATCCGGGACCGTGCTACCCCCTGCGACACCAGGTACTCCGCGGCCGCGTCGGCCCGGCGGACCGAGAGGTCCTTGTTGTAGGCGTCGGTTCCGACGTTGTCGGTGTGGCCCAGGATGAGCAGGTCGGAGCCCGGGTACTTGTCGAGGCTACCGGCGAGGGCGCGCAGGTTTTCGCGGGCGGTGGCCTTCACATCGTCGGAGTCGAAGTCGTAGAGCAGCCCCGACGCGAATGTGACCTGGATCCCCTCGCCCACCCGCTCCACCGTGGCACCGGGGATGTTCTGCTTCAGCTCGCGCGCCTGTCGGTCCATCTGGTCGCCGATAATCGCGCCGGCGGCGCCACCGACCACGGCGCCGATGATGACGCCCTTGGCGGTCGATCCGGACACCTTGCCGATGACGCCGCCGAGGACGGCGCCCCCGGCTGCGCCGATGACGAGGCCACGTTGCGCGTTGCGGGCGCAGGAGAGGACGGAGAAGACGGAGATCAAGGAGAGGGCGGACAGTACGGTGCGGGAACGGATCACTGGACACCTCGGGTGGAGGGAGGATGGAGTGGCTCATCCCAGCTTAGTCCCAATCCCAGTCTTGGTGCGGGGGCGGTGAGCTGGGCCATCGGGGTTACCGAGGAGGGATGACGATAGAGATGGCAGCCGAACGGCGTCTAAGGCCCTTTCACATATCACTTTGATGATTGGTTGTCAACGAGTTCTACATTGGCTTGGATAGGTGCCTGGGTGGGCATCCGGCGGAGGTGACCCGGCGCACAGACGCTGGAGCCGGTCCCTGCTAAATTGAACGGCTTGTTGTCTGGCTAACGTCATCTCTAGTATCGGGAGGTTACCCGTGCGGAAGCTCACCCTAGCTGCGGGAATCGCGGCCTTTGTCGTCACCGGCGCGTGCAAGAAGACCGGCGAGGGCGAATACGAAGTGCAGAAGCCCACCGTCGGGACCACGACGGACACGATCTCCACCCCGAGCGTGGAGACGGGCACCGTCAAGGACACGATCAGCGTCCCGACGGTGACCATGGAGAAGAAGGAAGTCACGCTGCCGAAGGTAGAGGTGAAGACGCCCGAGGAGCGGAAGCCGTAAGGCTCGGTCGTCTCCAGCCGGCGGTCGCCCCATGCGGCACCGCCGGGTATATTCAGCCGACCGGCGCCTCCCGGCGCCGGTTCTCGCATTCCCCCCCCGCACACCGCAGGAGCCGCCATGCCGAGGCGCCGATCGGGGCTCGCACTCGCTATGCTCGCAGGCCTTCTGGCCGGGGGCGCGGCGCGCGTGGGCGCGCAGGAGCCCGCGCTCATCGCGATTCGCGCCGGGCGGCTGGTGGATGTCGAGCGGGGGGAGGTGCGTCGCGACCAGGTCGTCCTCCTCCGGGGCGATCGTATCGCCGCCGTGCAGCCTGCCTCGGCGAAGATCCCGTCGGGCGCCAGGATCATCGACCTGAGCCGCTTCACTGTGCTCCCGGGGCTGATCGACTGCCACACCCACCTCATCGGGGACATCCAGAGCGCGGACGTGCTCCTGCCGCTCGAGCGCTCGGAGGCGCAGGAGACGTTCAGCGGCGTGCGGAACGCGCGGGCCACGCTGCTCGCGGGCTTCACCACCGTGCGGGACGTGGGCACCTACCGCGCCTTCGTGGATGTGGCGCTGCGGGACGCGATCGACGACGGAACGGTCGTCGGCCCGCGGATGCGGGTCCCCGGCGCGTACGTCACGGTCTCGACCGGCGCCGGCGAGCTGGTGGGCGCCGCGCCCGACGTGACGATCCCCTTCAGCTATCGCTTCGGCGTGGCCAACTCGGCCGACGAGGTGCGAGCGCGGGTGCGGGCAATCCTGAATGGTGGTGCCGACTTCGTCAAGATTCTCGCCACCGGCGCGGTGCTGACCCGGGGCACCAAGCCGGGGGTCTCCGAGTACACCGAGGAGCAGATCAGGGCCGCGGTGGAACAGGCGGCGGAGTACGGAACGTACGTTGCCGCGCACGCCCACGGCGCGGAGGGGATCAAGCGCGCGGTGCGGGCGGGCGTCCGGTCGATCGAGCACGGCTCGCTGATCGACGACGAGGGGATCGCGCTCATGAAGGAGCGCGGCACCTGGTTCGTGGCCGACATCTACAACGGCGACTACACCGATAGCGTGGGGCGCCTGCAGCAGTGGCCGGCCGACATCCTGCGGAAGAACGAGGAGACCACCGAGACCCAGCGGGCCGGGTTCCGGAAGGCGGTCGCAGCGGGCGTGCGGATCGCGTACGGCACGGACAGCGGCGTCTATCCGCACGGGATGAACGCCATGCAGCTGCCGTACATGGTGAAGCACGGGATGACCCCGATGCAGGCGATTCAGAGCGCCACCATCTCCGCCGCGCAGCTCATGCAGTGGGAGGACCGCGTCGGGTCCATCGCGCCGGGGAAGTACGCCGACATCATCGCGGTCGAGGGAGACGCGCTGGCGGACCTGCGGAGCTTGATGAAGGTGGGGTTCGTGATGAAGGGCGGAGTGGTATACAAGGGGCGCGAGTCACCGTGAGCGCAGCGAAGGGGGCCATGCGGGGTCATGCCCCCTTCGCTGCGCTCAGGGTGACTCTCAACGGGGGGTACGTCGTGTCGAAGCGATTCATGGTCCTCCTGTTCGGCCTGCCGCTGTTGGTCACCGCCACTGCGAATGCGCAGCGCTCCATTGGCGTGGACGACCTCGCGCGGATCCGGGACGTCAGCGACCCGCGGCTCTCGCCCGACGGCGGGTGGGTGGCGTACACGGTGTCGCTGCCGGACACGGCCAGGGATCGGGACGACAGTGACATCTGGATGGCGAGCTGGGACGGGGCGCAGCAGATCCAGCTGACCCGGAGCCCGGCCGGCGAGCACGCACCCCGCTGGAGCCCCGACGGGCGCTACCTCGCGTTCCTGTCGAACCGCGACGATCCCCGCGAGGTGGACCAGCTCTGGCTGTTCGACCGCGCGGGCGGCGAGCCCGAGCGCGTGACCGACCTGCCGGGCGGCGTGAGCGACCTGGCCTGGTCGCCCGACGGCCGGAGACTGGCGCTCGTCGTGAGCGACCCGGATCCGGACTGGCGCGCGCCGGGGGACAGCTCCGGCAAGGCGCCCAAGCCGATCGCCATCGACCGGTTTCAGTTCAAGGAGGACGAGACCGGCTGGCTCCGCGAGCTGCACGACCATCTGTATCTGCTGGACCTCGGCACCCGTACGACCACGCTGCTCGTGCCCGGCGCCTACGACGAGGCCATGCCGTCCTGGTCGCCGGACGGGCGCTCGATCGCCTTCGTGAGCCGGCGGCGGCCCGACTACGACCGGACCGACAACTACGACCTCTACGTGATTGAGGCCACGCCCGGCGCGGAGCCGCGCCAACTCACGACGTTCGAGGGACCGGACCTGGACCCCGAGTGGGAGAGTCGTGGGCCGGCGTGGAGCCCCGACGGGACCGAGATCGCTTACGTCCAGGGCGGGCCGCTCAGGCTGCTCTACTACGGTGTCCAGAAGGTGGCGGTGGTGCCGGCCTCCGGTGGACCGGCGCGCGTCCTCACCGCGGCGCTCGATCGGAACGTGCTGTCGCCCACCTTCTCGAGCGACGGGTCGTCGGTGCTCTTCCTGCTCGAGGACGACCGGGTCTACCACCTGGCGCGGGTCCCGGTGGCGGGCGGGGCGGTCGAGCGCCTGGTGGAGGGGGAGCGCGCGCTGACCGACCTGTCGCTCGGCCCCGAGGGGCGGATGGTCGTGGCGTCGAGCAGCACCGCCGCGCCGACCGAACTGTACGCGGTCGAGGGACGCGAGCTCCGGCCGATCACCCGGCAGAACGCCGCCTGGCTCGGCGAGGTGCGCCTCTCGCCGGTCGAGCCGATTTCGGTCCGGAGCCGGGACGGCACCGAGATCCATGGCTTCATGGTGAAGCCGCCCGACTACCAGCCGGGGCGGCGCTACCCGACGATCCTCCGCATTCACGGCGGGCCCGTCTGGCAATACTTCCACGACTTTGCCAACCGCGACTGGCAGGTGCTGGCCGCGAGCGGCTACGTCGTGCTCGGCGTCAACCCCCGCGGGAGCTCGGGCCGGGGGGAGAAGTTCTCGACCGCGATCTGGGCCAAATGGGGACAGAAGGACGGCGAAGACGTGCTCGCGGCGGTGGACTGGGCGGTGACGCAGGGGATCGCCGATCCCGCCCGTCTGGGCCTCGGCGGATGGAGCTACGGCGGGATCCTCACGAACGAGGTGATCGCGCGCGATCGGCGGTTCAAGGCGGCGACCAGCGGTGCGGGGCAGGGGAACGCGCTCGCGGGGTACGGGACGGACCAGTACGTGAAGGAGTACGAGGCCGAGCTGGGGACGCCGTGGAAGAACCCGAAGGCGTACATGGAGGTTTCCTATCCGTTCCTCCACGCCGACCGGATCATGACGCCGACGCTGTTCCTCTGCGGCGACCAAGACTGGAACGTCCCGCTGATCAACTCGGAGCAGATGTACCAGGCGCTCAGGAGCCTCGGGCGGGAGACGCAGCTCGTCGTGTATCCGGGAGCGGCGCACTCGTTGGACAAGCCGAGCCACCGGCGGGATCGCATGGAGCGGTACCTCGGCTGGTATGGGAAGTATCT
>DAIPLK010000049.1:0-4662 GCA_036769285.1 Gemmatimonadales bacterium
ATGCGGAAGATCAGGTCCTGCTTTCGGAGGCCGGAGTAGTTGGTGATGTTCAACTGCTCAGCCAGCGTGTGGAGCTCCGCGACCGACTTCTGTTTCAGCTCAGCGATATCCACGGACGAGACTCCAGACCGGCGGGCCCGACCGGACGACCGGCGGGCGGTGGGAAGAAAGAAGGACCGAGACCCTGAGAGGTTGGACGATGTATGGTGGGCTCCGGGGAACGGAGCGTGCGGCACGGGTTATGACGGGGAGTTTCCTGCCAAACCTAGAAGCGCTTCAACTTAGAGCGCCCCGTCGGACGAGTCAAGAGGGGGGCGTCACATTGCGCAACTCGAGGTGCCGTCCGATCTTTGGATATTGCGGTTCTCTAACCCGGAGGCACAGCGATGGCGGCTCAGCCATACCGGTTCACCGCTTCCGTCCCCACAGATCCCTTCCTTCACGAGCTGCCCCCCCTCCGCCTGGCCGACCAAATGATCGGGCTGCAGCTCACTGTCCGTCGCGACGACGACGGCGCTTGGCGCGCCTGGCTCCGGTTCGTTGACCAGGACGGGGGGGTGCGGGACACCGCCGAGATCTTCTGCGGCGCCTCCGAGGCCGAGCTGTGGCAGTCGGTGAACGGCCTGCAGGATCATCACCTCCGTGCCCTGTACCTGTCGTTGGCCTGAGGCCCATGTCCGACGCCGAGCGCCTCAGCAGGCTGCGGCACGATCTCTCGAATCCGCTCTCGGCTCTCCTCGCCGAGACTCAGCTGCTGCTCCTCAACGAGACCCAGATCGACCCGGCGACGGTCACGAGCCTCCGGTTGATCGAGGCGCTCGCGATCCGGATGCGGGCGATGCTGCACCAGATCTGACGCCGTTGATCAGGTAGGTGGCCAGGATTCCCAGACTCGCCGCGCTCGCCGCCAGCCGGGCGCCGACGCCGTAGCCGCCTGCCGAAACGAACCCCTCGATCGTCCCCGCCACCACCAGCAGGAGCGCCGTCGCACCCACCATCCGTACGGCTACCCGCCCGCTCAGCACCAGCGCGTCGGTTCGGCTCAGTAGGCCCGGGGCCACCACCGAACGCCCCAGCAGGAACCCCGCGGCCCCCGCCACCCAGATCGCGAACAGCTCGAGCGCGCCATGGCCGAGGATGAACGTCAGCAGGTAGTCCAGCAGCCCCACGTTGGCGAAGTGGCCGGCAGACGCCCCGATGGACAGGCCGTTGTACGCCAGCAGCACCAGCGACCCCACGCCGAGGAAGATGCCTCCGGCGAAGCAGGCGATCGCCACGCGGACGTTGTTGGTGATGATTCCCGAAGCCATGAGCGGACGGTCCTCGGGCGCGACCTCCACGTACCCGCGTCCCGCCGCCTTTCGCAAGACACCGGCCTCCGCCCGTCGAAGCATGACGTCCGGCAGTAGCTCGGCGGCCAGCGCCGGCCGTTCGTGGAGTACCATGTACCCGGCCGCCGCCGGCACCATGAAGGTGAGGAACGCGACGAGCACGTAGGCCCGCGCCTCCACCACCGCCGCCGGACACTCCCGCGCAAGCACGATCCAGAGCCGCCGCCAGGTGGTACGATCGTCCCGGTAGAGGGCGTTGTGTCCCGCGGCCGCGAGCCGCTCGAGCCGCGACAGCGTGGCCGGGTCGGCCCGGTAGGTGCGCGCCCGCGCCAGGTCGGCCGCGACCTCGCGGTAGCGGGCCGCGAACTCCGGCAGCTCATGGGACGCGAAGCTGTCGAGGCCCTGCCGCGCCGCGCGCTCCGCGAGGCGCTCGAACTCGCCCCAGCGCCCCCGCTTCTGCGCCGCGAAGCGGGTCCCCGCGCCGGCCGCCCCGCGCGCCGACAGGGCCCCCTGCCGGCGCGCCAGCTCCTCGGCGTGGAGGGCGAGCAGATGGGCCACGTCACTCAGGCCAGGCACGGCGGGGTGCGCCGACAGGCGGGTGGCCAGACCGGTAGCCAGCCGGCTCCGCGTCGCGGGCGCGAGCTCACCCTGGCGGGCGGCGAACTGGGCCAGCAGCCTGAACTCGTCGTCGTCCAGCTCGGGGATGGAGGGCGGGCCCTCGTCCTCGACCGCGGCGTCGGGGTGTCCGAGGGCCTCCTGCGGTCGGTCCCGGACCACGACCGTCCCGGCCACCAGGTCGCCCAGCCGCTTCCCCCGCGGGTGGAACGCCACCAGCAGCACGCCGATCAGATACGGGGGAGGCAGCAGATCGGCGACCCTGAGCAGGTTGCGTGCGGCCGCGGCCCCGAACGTCACCGGGTGCCCGGTGTCCATGACCACCCGGATTCCGGCGACCCGCTTTCCCGGCGTCTGGCCGCCCCGCATCCCCTCGAACAGGATGAAGTATCCGTTCCAGACCACGAACCCGCCGAGGACCAGCAGCACGGGGGCTGCCCGGCCGATGGTGAAGCCGAAACCGGCGAGGATCCCGAGGACCAGCAGAACCGCAAGGGACGCCCCGACGAGGATCAGCGTGTCGAGCACCGCCGCGAGCGCGCGGGAGCCGATTCCAGCGATCTCGAGGTCGAGCACGACGTGCTCCGGGGTCTCGATTTCCAGATGCTGACGGTAATCGGCAGGCGCGTCGCGGAGGGCGGACATGAAGCGATTGTAATATCTTTTCGCCCATGCCGCCTCCTACGCTCCGCCCCTTGACGGTGGGCGAGATCCTCGACACGTCGTTCTCGCTGTACCGCCGCCACTTCGGCGCGCTCGCGACGGTGGCTCTGGTCTGCACCGGCGTGCCGCTCGCGCTCCGGCTGTTCCTGGAGGGGGGCGGGGGATTCCTCGCCAACCTGCCGCTGGCGTTGCTCTACACGCTCAGCCTGGTGGTGTTGAACCTGATCGCCACGGGGGCCACCGTCTTCGTCGTCTCCGAGAGCTATCTGGGCCGGCCGATTTCGGCCCGCGAGGCCCTCCGGAGAGCCACCCCGTACATCGGGCGGATACTGGTCTGCTCGCTCCTCATGGCCTTCGTGGTCGGGCTGGGCTTCCTCTTCTTCGTCATTCCCGGTTTCATGCTCGGCGTGGGCCTGGCGCTCACCATCCCGGTGGTGGTGATCGAGCCCCGCACGGGCGCCAGCGCGGCGCTGTCGCGGTCGTGGGAACTGACCCGAGGTGCCCGCTGGCGGATCTTCGGACTTGGCTTGACGCTCCTCGTGCTGCTGTACGTGCCGGTCGTCGCGGTCACCGGACTGTTCGCGGTGGTCCTCCCGGCGACGGGCGGAGGCTTCGGACCGGCCTCCCTCGGGGCGATCGTTGCCATCGCGATAGGCGGCCTGGTCCAGATGTTCATCTATCCGCTGTTCTACTGCGTGCTCACGGTCACCTACTACGACCTGCGCGTCCGCAAGGAAGGCTTCGACCTGGAGCTGCTGGCCTCGACGCTGCAGACCGCGTGACCTGGTGACCGGGGATTTCCAGGGCGACGCCACACCGGCCGCGCTCCGCGCCGCGCTCGACAGCGTCTTCGCCTCGCCCGCTTACCGCTGGGCGGAGACCCCGGCCCCGACGCGGTTGATACGCGACTGGTGGGGCCGCCTGGGCGACTGGCTCGAGGGGCTTCGCACCGGCAATCCTGCCGCGTTCCGACTCCTGGCCGTCGCCCTCCTGATCGTGCTCCTGCTGGTGCTCGCTCACGGCGTGTGGGTAGTGTGGCGCGCCGTGTGGAGCGCGACCGCGCCCGAGGAGGGGTCGCCGCGCGGGGACGGGAAGGAACCGCACGACGCCGCCTGGCATCTGCGGGAGGCCGACCGGGCGGCGGCCGGGGGCCGGACCGGCGAGGCGCTGCAGCTGGCGTTCGTCGGCCTCGCGCTGACCCTCGACGGGCAGGGGCTCCTCCGCTACCACGCGAGCAAGACTCCCGGCGAATGCGCCCGGGAGGCCCGGCTCGCCCGCGAGGACCGCGAGCGCCTCCGGGAACTGGTGCGCGTGCTCTACGCTCACGTCTTCGGCGGGCGTCCCTGCGGACCAGATGAGTACCACCGCTGGCGTGAGGCCATCGCCCGACCCTGGCATGCACCCGCGCACTGAGCTCGCGCTTGGCACCGCGCTCGTCGTTGCGCTCGCCGTAGCGGCAGGCGTGGTCGGGCTCCGCGGGGCGCGGATCACCGACGCCGACGACCGCCGCTCCACGTTTCTCACGGGTCCCTCAGGTGCGCGCGGGTACGCGGAGGCGCTCGAGCGGCTCGGCGTCCGGGTGGAGCGGTTCCGCCGCCCGCTGGGCGCGCTCGACTCGCTCACCAGCCCGCGGACTCTCGTCGCCATCCTCGGGCCGACCCGTGATCTGTCGCCTCGCGAAGGAGTGGCGGTAGTCGGGCTTCCGACCGACCTGCTCCTCGCGGGGCCGGGCGCGGCGGCGGCCTTCCATTGCCTCGGCTACGACGTGCGCCCGCGCGCCCGCGACTCGCTCGAGCTGACGCCGCCCGCGGGATCGGAGCCGCGGCCGTTCCCCGCCGTACGCGTGGTGCTGGCACGTCGGCCGACTGGAGTCGCCATCGACTCCTCCGGTGCCGAGGACGGCGCGCCCGTAACCTGCACCGCGCCGACCGCGCGCACCGTGGACACCCTTCTCCGCGCCGCTGGCGGGCGGGCCGTGGCGATCCGGGCTGCGCTGGCCGACGGCCGAAGCATCACCTTGGTGGCCGACGACCGGCTGTTCACGAACCGGGCT
>DAIPLK010000049.1:4762-8497 GCA_036769285.1 Gemmatimonadales bacterium
TTGGCCCCCTCGGTGCGCACGCCGCGCGGACGCGCGGCGCTCGACACGCTGACCACCATCACCCGGCGCCCCGCGAGCGCGCAGGACGTGCTGCACGCCGCCCACGCCGTGGAGACGCTCTGGGAGGAGCTCACGCCGACATGACCGCCGATACAGTTCCGCTCCCGCCCGCCGAGGCGGCGGCGCACGCCGCCGAGGCGCGCCGCCTGGTCGAGGCCCTGGAAGGAGTCGTGCTCGGCCAGTCCGCGGCGGTGCGGGAGACCGTCGCCGCGCTGCTCGCGCGCGGCCATGTCCTGCTGGAGGGGGTTCCGGGCACCGCCAAGACGCTGCTCGTGCGGGCGCTCGGCCTGGCGCTTGGGCTGGAGTTCCGGCGGATCCAGTTCACGCCCGACCTGATGCCGTCGGACATCACGGGCGTCAGCCTGCTCACGGCGCCCGGCGCGTTCACGTTCCGTCCGGGGCCGATCTTCGGCGACCTCGTGCTTGGAGACGAGATCAACCGCGCCCCCGCCAAGACCCAGGCGGCCCTGCTCGAGGCGATGCAGGAGCGCCGGGTGACCGTGGACGGCGTCTCACACCCGCTGCCAGTGAGCTTCACGGTCTTTGCGACGCAGAACCCGATCGAATTCGAGGGCACCTATCCGCTGCCCGAGGCCGAGCTCGACCGGTTCCTGGTCAAGGTGCTGGTCGGGTATCCCGAGGATCGGGTGGAACAGGGAATCCTCCAGCGAGTCCTTGCCGGGTTCGAGGCCGACCTGCCGCCGACCTACGGCATCGAGCGGGTCGCGGATGCCGCCGGGCTTGGATCGCTGCGCGATGCCGTCCGACGCGTTCGGGTGGAGCCGACCCTCGTCGCGTACATTACCGCGATCGTCCGGGCGACTCGGAGCTCGCCTGTGCTCACGCTCGGCGCGTCGCCGCGGGGCAGCGTCGCATTGCTCAAGATGGCGCAGGCCGCCGCGCTCCTCGA
Source organism: Gemmatimonadales bacterium (assembly GCA_036769285.1). Lineage (GTDB taxonomy): Bacteria > Gemmatimonadota > Gemmatimonadetes > Gemmatimonadales > GWC2-71-9 > CAVVWJ01. The sequence continues at coordinate 5,733 of DAIPLK010000049.1, forward strand.
CGGGCGGGCCTACGTGGTGCCGGACGATGTGAAGGAGCTCGCGCCCGCAGTGCTGCGGCACCGCATTGTGGTGGCCCCGGAGCTCGAGCTGGAGGGGATCACGGCCGACACGGCGCTTCGCGGTGTCATCGAGAAGATCGAGGCGCCGCGGTGATCGTGGTCCCCTCCCGCCGGTGGCTGCTCGGCGCGGCGGCGCTCGCCGTCGTGGCGCCGCTCGCGCTCGTGTGGCCGGCGACATGGGGATTGCTGCCGGCGCTCGACCTCCTCTGGCTCGGCGTGCTGGTGCTCGACGCCGTTGGCGCCCCGTCGCCGCGCACGCTCGACGTGGCGCGGGAGGCGCCGGCGGCGTTCGCGGCGGGCCGTGCCGCGACCGTGCGCTACCGCTGGCGCCACCGAGCGCGGCGGAGGCTGACGCTCGAGGTTCGGGAGCAATTGCCGGATCCGCTCGGCGGAGCCCTGACGCCGACACGCCGCCTGGCGGTACCGCCGGGGGAGGGGCTCGACGAGCGGCTCGAACTGGTCCCGGCGCGCCGGGGCGCGGGCGAAGGAGGGAGGATCGCGCTGCGGGTGCTGGGGCCGCTCGGTCTCGCGTGGCGCCAGGGCACGGTATCCCTGCCGTGGTCGGCCACCGTCTACCCCGCGATGCCGGATGCAGCACTCCGCGCCCTGCCGCTTCAGATCACCCGCCGACGCGAGGCCGGCCTCCGCGCGATCCGGCGGCCCGGCGAGGGCCGGTTGTTCGAGGGACTGCGCGAATGGGTGCCCGGGGACGAGACGCGGATCATCGACTGGAAGGCGACGGCCCGGCGCGGCAAGCCGATCGCGCGGCAGTACGAAGAGGAGCGGCGGCAGCAGGTGCTGATCGTGATCGACGCCGGCCGCCTGCTCACCGCGGAGATAGACGGCGTACCGCGGCTCGAGTCCGTGACCTCCGCCGCGCTTCAGCTCGCCCGCGCCGCCGTGGACCACGACGACAACGTGGGGCTCATGGTGTTTGCCGACGTCGTGCAATGCTACGTGGCTCCCGCCCGGGGCCGGCGGGCGCTCCGCGCTGTGCTTGAAGGGCTGGCGCGCGCCGAGGGCCGGTTGGCCGAATCGGACTACCCCGCCGCCTTCCGCCATCTCGCGGCGCACAACCGGAAGCGAGCCCTGACCGTGCTCTTCACCGACGTGATCGACCGGACCGCGAGCGAGGTGCTCGTGGCGCATGCCGCAACCCTGCGGCTGCGCCATCTGCCGCTGGCGGTCACCCTGCGCGATCCCGCGCTCGAGGCGCTCGCGGCGGCGCGGCCCGAGGTGGCGGCCGGCGCCTTCGAGCGGGCTGCGGCCGAGGAGCTGCTCGGGGCGAGGGAGGCGGCGCTGGCCGAGATGCGCGGGCGGGGCGTGATGGTGCTGGATGTGTTGCCGGCGGGCGCGGGCGAGGCGGTGGTGGCCAGGTATCACCAGCTCAAGCGGCGGGGGCTGCTCTAGCCGACCTAGGCGGAGAGCGGAAGCTCGCGAGGGTCGGGAAAGGCGTCGACGAACGCCTCGACCGCATCCGGATCCAGCTGGGTGCCCGCCACCCGCCGGAGCTCGGTCACCGCAGCCTCGGGGGTCCGCGAATCGCGATAGGGGCGCTCCGTCGTCATGGCGTCGAAGGTGTCGGCCACTGCGACGATCCGCGCTTCGATGGGGATCTTCTCTCCACGGAGACCGTCGGGGAAGCCGAGGCCGTCGAGCCGCTCGTGGTGGGAGCGGACGATCCGCAGCACGTCGGGCGATTCCTGCGCCAGCGGCAGCAGCATCCGCTCGCCCAGGATCGGATGCTCGGAGATCTGGCGGAACTCGTCGTCGGTCAGGGTCCCCGGCTTGTGCAGCACAGCCTCCCGCGTGCCGATCTTCCCGATGTCGTGCAGCTCCCCGCCGAGGCGGATCCCGTCCAGGCTCCCGCCGCCGAAGCCGAGCCGCTGCGCGGTGCCGACCGCGTACTGGCTCACCCGGATCGAGTGCCCGCGGGTATAGGCGTCCTTGGCCTCGAGGGCGCGGGCCAGCATCTGCACGCCCTGCAGGAAGAGCTCCTGGATCCGCTGGGCCTGCGCGTGGACCTGGCGCTCGAGGGTCTGCTGGTAACAGCGATTCTGCAGGACCAGCGCGCGCTTCTCGAGCACGCGCGCCACACGCGCGTGTAGCTCGCTCACCGAAATCGGCTTGAGCAGGAAGTCGGCGGCGCCCCGGTGGAGACAATCCACGGCGGTCGTCGTTTCGCTGATGCCGCTGAGCATGATGACGGACGTGTCCGGGTAGCGCTGGTGGACCGCCTCCAGCAGCCCGATGCCATCGAGCTCGGGCATCCGCATGTCCGAGATGACGAGCGACGTCTCGCCGATCTGGTCGAGTACCCGGAGCGCCTCGCGTCCGGTCCCTGCCTCGAAGCAGGTGAAGCCCTGGGCCTGCAGCATCCGGACCAGCGAGCGGCGCACGATGGGCTCGTCATCGACGATGAGGCAGTTGGCGGCGCCGGCCTCGATGGGTGGCGCGGCCGGGAGATCAGGCATGGGTGACGATCAATCCGGGGTGGGAGATGGATGCCACGAACATCCATTCTGTTGCAGACTATAAGAATGCCGGCGGATTGTCCATTGGGGCGCTGCCCTCGGAACCCCGCGCCGTGTAGATTGCGGGCGAACCCCCGGCAAGGAGCCAACGTGGCGGGTGTCCAGGCGCGCCTCCGGTCCGAGCATCAGCGGAAGTATCCCGATCTCGACGTGTCGGTCTGGTACGACGTA
>DAIPLK010000049.1:8597-13319 GCA_036769285.1 Gemmatimonadales bacterium
GTTCCGGATCCGGCTAGAGACGTGCGGACTGATGGCCGCCCCCGTCTGAGTCCGCTCTGCGCTGACGAGCCTGCCGTGCGCCGTGCTGTTGTTGCGTGGGTTCTCGCAACGCGGGGTGCAGTTGCTGCTGTGGAGCGGGCTGGGCTAGGTGGGTTTCGCGCTGGGGAGCGCGATCCTGGTGCTTGACCTGGTCATCCTGCCCGAGCCGGTTCCGTAGCTGTTCGGGAGCCTGCCGAGGTCGTTGTACTGGTTTGCGGCCTCGTCTGGGACAGCCGATGAGCCGCGCCGATCCTCTGCCGGGGCTGGTCTCCGGGTGCATGGCTGCTATCGCAAACAAGCACCGCGCGCCCGGCGGTCAGCCTCCGCAGTACCGCGCCAGGGCAGAATCGACGTGAATCGGCGCCAGCTCCGCGAAGACGTCGTACATTCCCTCACGGAGCCGCTCGACGGCCACTCCCTGGCGCATCTCGTCGAGTCCCAGCGCCGCCAGCCCGCCGCAGTACGCTTCGACCTCTCGCCCAAGCCGGAGGAGTGGGTCCCGTGCGGCGGCCAGGAGACGGGCCTCGCAGTCGCCTGCAAGCTGCCGCCGGTGCACGGCCTCGTGCGCCTCGGTCTCGAGTCTGGTGAGCGAATCGAGATGCGGATCCACGATGGTCGTCGGCACGCCGCGCACGCAGCGGGTCGCGGCCAGGTAGCCGTGCGGGAGGCCGCGGGGACGGGCCGCGAGCGGCGATTGCGCCACTCCCACCGTCACGGCCGCCGCGCTCAGGCCGACCATGAGAAGACCGGCTCGCCGGATCATGGTTTCACGGCCGGCGGTGGGGGGTGGCCCTGCCGCTGCTCACGTGCCTTCACCACGCCGCAGATTTCCCGCCGGTGCGGTTCGATCATCGGGCATTCGCGCGCCGCCTTGTGGACGATCATCTCGTTCCCCGGGTCGGTCATGGTGCCGCTTCCGCCGGGGCCATGGCGGGCCGTTGCGACTGATACCCCAAGCCCGCGTGCAAGTGCAGCGCCGCATTCGGCACGGCCGCATGGCCGCCGGAGACGGGGACCCGCAGGTAGGACGCCGAGACCCGCGTGTCCAGGCTCACAAAGAAGCCCGAGGTAAGCGGGAAGCGGCGCGTGGCGCTCGCCATCACGGTTGCGCCCGAAAGGAAGTAGCCACCCAGGAACCCCCGGCCACTCTCGAGCGATTGTCCGCGCACGCGGTTGATCGGGAAGGCGATTACCGGGCCCGCGCCCACGGCATAGCTGAGTTTGCCCCGGCGGAAGCCGCGGCTGAACGTGAACATGTTGATCCCGTTGGTGATCCGGAACTTCTGGATCTCTGGGGGTGCATTGGTCAGGTAGATCTTGTGGTGCGTGAAGTCGAACAGCCAGCCGCGATTCCCCTTCCAAATGCCGACCCGGCCGGCGTAGTACCAAGTATCGAGCCAGGGACGCGTCGCCCAGTGCGCGGTGAAATCGAGGTCTGGCTGACCCCGTTGGCTGATGGACAGCGGGGACGGTGCGCTGACGGACGAGCCCAGGAACGCTTGGAACTCGAGCTGGGCCGATGCCGAGGCGGGCCATCCCGCGACACCGAGCAGCAGGAGGAGGGTGAACCGGCGCACGATCCTGGGGCTACGGCCGGTCGGTCGGTCGGCGGGCCCCCGGCTCGCGCCGGGGCCGCTCGGGTTCGGCCCCCGCGTCGCTCAGCCGGCTCAGGTCGGGCGGCAGCCCGGTGGGACGCGGGGAGGCGCCGCGGAACTCGAAGTGGTCATCCCGCAGGAGGCGCTCGCCGGTGATGACTCCGGAGCGCGACGGGTCCCCGTAGAGCATCGTCGCGACCAGGTTGATCAGCAGTTCGACCGGCTGCCAGCTGCCCGCCTCGATATCGGGATACAGGTAGTCGAACTCGGGACGCAGCCTGGCTTCACGCCCTCGGGTCTCATTCACCGGGTACCTCCGCGCGGGGGATGGGAGAGATATACCGGGTGCATCGCGCGCCGCAAAGTGGGACCACTGGGGGCGCGTTCGGCTCAGGGCCGCGGCGGACCACCGCCGACGCGCCGGATCAGGCCCATGATCAGCATGATGGCTCCCACGATCAGCAGGAGGTGGATCAGGAGCCCCGCGATCTTGAAGATGATGAAGCCGAACACCCAGGCGATGATGAGCAGGACGCCGAGGCTGACGAGACCTGTCACACGGACCTCCCATGGCGATAGCTGCTGGCCCGACAGTGCGGGTGGATGCCGACATCAGGATCTCGGATATGTTCGGGACCCCGCGTCCTTGCGACGGCTCCGGCAGTGAAGCTACCGGTTCGCCGGGTGACCGCTAGGGCGCCCCCAGCACGGTCACGCCGACGGCCGTGAACGAGGTTTCGTCCGCTGCGGGCGAGGTTGGGCTGAAGGTGAGCGCCGCGAAGCGCGTTCCCTCCACGACGTGGAGGACCGCGCGGAGCGGGGTCACCGCGAGCGGAGCAGCAACTGGCGCATGGGCAACCGGGGACGAAGTCCGGACAATCCGTCCGCCGGCCGCGGACGATGCAATGCGAGCGAGTTGGTTCGATATCCCTGCGGATCGGCGCCTAGCCAGCGGCGCTCGCGGCGTGCCGTGCTGCCCGCCGAGGGCTGAGCGGTGAGCGCTTCCGGAGCGGCACGAGAAGGATGGGCTGGCTGGCCCCGCGCAGCACCTTGTCGGCCACGCTCCCGAGCAGCGGTCGCTCCACCGCGCGCGGGCGCTGGGTGCCGATGACGATCAGGTCGCTGCCCAGGCTGTCGGCGAGCTCGATCAGCCGTTCGGCGACCCGCTGGCCAACGACCACTTGGGCCGTCACAACCGCGCCCAGCTTCCGGAGCCGCGCCGCACGCCGCTCGAGGTCCTCTGCGGCCGCCTCCCGCTGGCGGACCAGCGCGCGCACCGGATCGGGCCCGGGATGCGGCGTCGGTTCATGGGGGCCAGGCGTTGGCGGCTCGACGACTTCGACGAGGGCGTATTCGGTGTCTCTCGCCAGCGAGCCCAGCGCGACCGCCTGCGCGACCACGTCCCGCGAGCCGGCCGACCCGTCAAGCGCGACCAGCAGGCGGTAGAATCGCTGGGGCAGGGGCCTGCCTCCGGGACGGAGCAGCAGGACGGGCGCCGTCACCCGGCGTACCAGCCGGTCCGCCACGCTGCCGATCCAGCAGCGGCTCACCCCGCTCCGGCCGTGCGCCGTCAGGACGACGAGTGCGATGTCCTTGGCGCGAACGTAGTCCGCCAACGCCTCGGCGGGCGAGCCATGCAGGACGGCACAGGTGGAACTCACGCCATGGGTGACGGCCAGCTGTTCAGCCTTGAGTTCGAGGTATTGACGCAAGTCGTGCCGCACCTCCCGCGCCGTCGGGGTGTAGTGCGGTCCATCGTCGGTTCCGTCCGCCGCCGCCGGCGTGGGCACCTGCACCGTGACGAGATGCAGGATCGCGCAAGTCCGGTGGGCCAGGGCGGCGGCGATCTCGAGCGCCTGCTCGGCGAGGGCCGAGCCGTCGAGCGGGACCAGCACGTTCGCCCACGTCCCGGCGCTCATCCCGCACCTGCCGGGGGCGGGCCGGCGTCCGCCCCGGCCTCGCTTTCGAACTCGTCCTCGCTCCGGACGCCCTGCTCGTAGGCGTAGGCCCGCAACGCATCGTCGTCGAGCCGTTCCAGCAAGTCGGTGACGACCCGGAGTCCTCCTTCGTGCCCTTCGGTGGTGAAGGTTCGCTCCACCTGCTCGAGCAGCAAGCGAAGGAGATGCTGGCGGGATGCTGCCCGGGTTTCGGCGGTCGTGGGGCGTCTCATCGGGGGGCCTCAGCGGAAACGGAGAAAGGCCGCGAGACCGTCGATCGTCTCGGCGGCTGCACGATCGTGCAGCACGATCACTTCGATACCTTGCCGGAGCGCCTCTTCCACCGCCTCGTCGGGCACGTCCTGGACTGGAACGGGCTCCCCTTCGCCGCGGCAGTCTGCCTTGGCGAGCACCAGGCGGCCGCTCTTGGTGCAGCGGAATCCGCCGCCCTCGAGGTCCGCGCCGATGAGGAGCGTCCGCACCTGCCCGCGGGCGAGCGCCCGGAGCGTGTCGCGTGGCCCGTCGACCGCCCAGCCGGCGCCGACCGAGTCCTCCAGCGACGCTGCCACGTTGAGGTCGGCGCCCCGGTCATGCTCGCTGGCGACCTGGAGGGCGGCGGTCCGCACCTCGGCGACAGTCGCCGACGTGGGGTTGAGCGCCGTGGAGCCGAACACCCGGCCGGCGACCTCGCGGTCGAGGAAGTTCGTGAGCGCCGCCACTTCCTTGCTAGGGCCGGCGAGCACGATCCCCCGAGCCGAGAGAGTGCGGGACAGATGCCGCAGCTCGCGCGCAACAGCGGCGCAGTGGCGGTGCCGCTCCTCGCGTATGCGGTGATGATAATCCTTCTCTCCCCACCCCGGCGCGTCGCGCCGGTCGCCGTGGAAGCTGCCACCCCGGCGGCTCGTCTCGAAGAGTCCCTCGAGCTCCTTGGCGGACTCGCCGTCCACCAGGAAGAACCGGGCGTGGCTCCGATCAAACAGCACGGCCAGCAGGGTGCCGAACTCCTGCTGCGCGGCAACCAACTCGAGCACCCGGGGGGTATCGTCAACCACCAGGCGGGTCCGGTGCACGCGGGGAAGCGCCGCCACTTCGAAGAGTCCGAGCGCCTCGCAGGCGAAGATCGCCAGACCGCCGGATCGCGGTAGCGACCG
>DAIPLK010000049.1:13419-17247 GCA_036769285.1 Gemmatimonadales bacterium
TGACGCCGGGGGCGTTCCACGCGGCGCGCGCGGCGTTGTTGCGGTCGGCCAGCGAGCGGACCGCTCCCCGTAACCTGATCACGGACCCGGCCGTCTCGACCGAGATCTGATCGGCCTCGAGCTCGGCCTGCCGCTGGAGGCTAGCCCTGATGCGCTGCTTGACATCGGCCGGGGTCGGAGTCGGGCGGACCGTGATGAGGCTGCTCACGCCCTTGACGCCCATGAGATACCCGACGGCGCGCTCGGCCGCCTCCTTCTGGTAGTACCGGTCGACTTCGCCCTCGAGGGTCAGCCACCCGTTGGTCACCTTGACCTGGATCCGGTCCTCCGGAACCTGGATGTCCCACTGCAGCGCATTCACCGCGGCATGAGCGATATCCGGATCGGACCGCTCCATGGCGCCGGGCAGTTTCACCGCGACATCGTTGACGATCGCCTTTACTCCCTTCACCCGCTCGACGGCGCGCTCGGCGGCATAGCGCTGGGCGTAGGTATCGACGATGCCGGCGAGTGTGACGACCCCATCCTTCACGGCGGTGGCGATGTCCTCGTCGCGGATGCTCGGATCCCAACTCAGCTCCGCGAGCACATCCATGCGCAGTTCGCGGTCGGCTCTCATGGTGTCCCCCTTCTCTCCGGGCTGGGCCCGGCGTCGTGTTCGCATCATCAATGGCGGCAGGCACATTATGCATGTTCGCGCCTGAACCACGCGAGAATTCAGGGTGAAGCTGCATTCAGAATGGCTGGAAACGCTTGAGCGGGCGTTCACGTCCTCTTCACGCGTCCCTCACACGCGCGCGCTAAGTTGCGGATGTGGACGAACAACGGAGATTCTCATGCAACTGCCACTGCAGATCGCCAGCCGCGACGTCGAGTTGTCGCCAGCCGAGCGGGAGCTGATCCGGGCGGAGGCCGCCAAGATCGAATCGTTCTGGGACCGGATCGTGAGCTGCCGGGTGCTGGTCGAGGTACCCCACCGCCGCGGCCACAGTGGGCGGAGTTACCGGGTGCGCATCGAGGTGAACCTTCCTGGGGGCGAGTTGGTCGTGACCCGTCAGCCGCAGGCGCAGCTGCTGGATGCCGTTCAGGCGGCATTCAAGGCCGCGGCGCGACGAGTCCAGGACCGGGTCCGGAAGGTCCGCGGGGACGTCAAGCTGGACCGGGGCGCTCCCCGGGGAACGGTGATCCGCCTGTTCCCGTGGGAGGGCTACGGGTTCCTGGTCGCCGAGGACGGCCGGGAGATCTATTTCGATCGGAACAGCGTGGCGGGCGGTCGGTTCGACCGCCTGGAGGAGGGGATGGACGTACGCTTTGCCGAGGTGCTGGGAGAAAAGGGACCGCAGGCGAGTACCGTCGCGATCGGGCGGTCGCGGCGGGTCGCAGCCCGGCAGGCGAAGCCATGAGGGGGCCACCCGTGTTGCCGCTTGACGGTCGAGCGCTCTATCGGGACCGCGTCGATGCCGGCGCGCGCCTGGCCGAGCGATTGGAGCGGTTCCGGTCGGAGCATCCCGTCGTGCTCGGGATTCCGCGCGGCGGCGTCCCGGTGGCCGCCGAAGTGGCGCGGCGCCTCGGGGCCGACCTGGACGTGATCGTGGCGCGGAAGCTGGGCGCCCCGGGCCACGAGGAGTTTGCCATCGGTGCCGTGACGGCGGACGGCGGGCGGTTTCTCGACCAGGGCACCGTGCGGGCGCTGGCGATCGATGAGGGCTACCTGCAGCAGATCACCGCCCGGGAAATGGCCGAGGCGCGCCGTCGGGAGGAGCGGTTCCGCGGACCTCACGGCCCGGTCGAGCTCAGCGGCAGGACCGTGATTCTGGTGGACGACGGTCTGGCCACCGGAGCCACGATGCGCGCCGCCGCCCGCGCGGTTCGAGCCCGCGGGCCTGGCCGTCTGGTCGTGGCGGTGCCGGTCGGTTCGGCGGAGGCCGTGGCGGCTCTGGGCGCTGAGGTGGACGAGGTGGTCTGTCCCGCCCTGCCGGAGCCGTTCATCGCCATTGGCCTCCACTACGGCGACTTCTCCCAGGTGGAGGACACGGAGGTTCTCGATCTGCTGCAGGATCGCCATCGGTGAGGACGCTCACCCTCATCGCCGGCTCCGCCAACCCGGCGCTGGCCGAGGCCGTGGGCGCGCAACTCGGCGTGTCGCCATGTCAGCGGGAGGCATCCCGCTTCCCCGACGGCGAGATGCACGTCGAGATCGGCACCAGCGTCCGCGGCCACGACGTCTACTTGATCCAGCCGACCAGCCCGCCCGCCGAAGAGCACCTCTTCCAGCTCCTGCTCCTGGCGGACGCCTGCCGCCGGGCCGGCGCCGCTCGCCTGACTGCCGTCATGCCGTACGTCGGCTACGCCCGGCAGGACCGCCGAGGAACGGGACGGGAGCCGGTGGGCGCCCGGGTAGTCGCCGACCTGCTGACCACGGGGGGGCTGGACCGGGTGGTGGCGGTGGACCTCCACTCGCCGGCACTCGAGGGGGTGTTCACCGTCCCGCTCGAGCATCTGAGCGCCGTGAACCTGCTGGTGGCGGCCCTTCCCAGCCTCGGGAGAGCCGCGGTCGTGGTGGCGCCCGACCTCGGCGCCACCAAGCTCGCCGAGCGCTATGCCAGGCTGCTCGACCTTCCGGTGGCCCTGGTCCACAAGCGACGGCTGACCGGTGAGCGGGTGACCGTCCGGGCCGTGACGGGCGACGTGCGGGGCCGCGCCCCGCTCGTGGTGGACGACATGATCACGACCGGGGGCACCATCGAGGCCGCCGTCACGGCCCTCCTCGAGGCGGGATGCACCCGTGACATTGTGGTCACCGCCACGCACGGATTGTTCGTCGCCGAGGCGGTGAAACGCCTCACCGCCCTCCCGATTCGGGCGCTCGTGGTGACCGACAGCGTGGCATCGTCCACGGCCGGCGGGCTCGCGGTCCGCCGGGTTGGCCTCGCGCCCCTACTCGCCGAGGCGATTCGGCGGCTGCACGAGGACCGGTCACTGGGCGATCTCGTGGTGCACGCCTGAACAGAGAGCGGCCCGCTACGCCGAGGATCGCTCGGTGCGCGGGCCGCCCTGCGTACTGGTCACCGGTAGTCAGCCAATCTCTTCGCTGTTCTTCTCGCTGCGCTTCTTCCCGCGGCGCCGCGTCGACTGTTCGTCGGCGGCGGGCCTCGAGATCTGCCGGATTCGATCCCCAGGCCGCGTGATCACGCGATCTGGCGTCCCAGTACGGGCGCGGTGGGTCGGACGGGTCGCGGACCGTCTCCCCACACTCTACGCCGCCGCGCCGCCGCGGCGTGGGTGAGGCGCGGGACTCGTCCCACCCGAGGGCCCAAGATACCTCGCGGCGGTGAGAAGAAGATGAAATCCGTGTGAGAGTTTCAGCGTGCTTTCATATTGCCTTCCGACCGCCGGGCCCAGAATTAGGCTTCACGGAGAGTGCATGGCGAGACCGGTCGCGGTCTGGGTCCATACCATGGTGAGTGTGGGACTGGTGAGCGCCGTCCCGCTGGGTGGGCTCCTGCTGGCGCGGCGAAAGCCCGGCTTCCTCCAGCGGATCGTGCTCCCGCTGGTGAGCTTCGCTGTCGGCGCGCTGCTCGGGGGCGCGCTCCTGCACCTCGTCCCCGAAGCGATCGAGCGCATCGGGAGTGGCCCGGCACTCTCGTTCTACCTGCTCGCGGGCTTCCTCGGCTTCTTCGCGGTGGAGAAGTTCCTCTGGTTGCACCACCGCGGCGACCAGGGCGGCGCCCACCGACTCGCCCCGTTGGCCGCCCTCAACCTGCTGGGCGACGCGCTCCACAACGTGATCGATGGGGCGGTCATCGCGGCCGCGTACTCCGCCGACCT
>DAIPLK010000153.1:0-5228 GCA_036769285.1 Gemmatimonadales bacterium
TGGTATTCATCAACGCCATGGTCGCATCGGATCCGCGGGTGCCGTTCGGCGGGGTCAAGCAGAGCGGGTACGGCCGCGAGCTGTCACGGCACGGGATCCACGAGTTCGTGAACGCGAAGACCGTGTGGGTGCAGGAGACCGCGGCGTCGGTGACGCAGAAGCTGTCGGATTCGGAATAGGGGAAGGGGGGCGCCCGGGTCACCCTGAGCGAAGCGAAGGGGGCATGACCCGACGCGCCACCCCTTCGCTCCGCTCAGGGTGACCCGCCACCTGACCCGTTGCCCCGTCCTCATGTGACGTAGGACACCCCTCCTCTCGGCTCCTGTTCCTAGCTTACTGTGATGTGACCACGTCGCTATCCCTTCCACAGCCGTTGGTAACGTCTTCGCAACCGGGGGCACCATGTATCTCGATCCGACCACGGGCAGCCTGGTCATGCAGGTGATCGCCGCGGGGGCGATCTCCGCCCTGGCCATGGTCGGCCGCGTGCGGGAAGCCGCTAAATCCATCTTCCAGAAGGCCTTCCGCGGTCGCCGGTGGACCGGCCGGCGCTAGACAGCTCCTTCCGCGACCCCAGCGGGTTCGTCTTCACGCGCGCGGGTGTCCTGTACCGGCAGGTCAACCGGGTGTTCCAGCAGGAGTTCGAGGCGGTCGCGGCGTCCGGGTTGTACGAGGAGCTCACCCGGGACGGGCTGCTCGTGCCCCATCGGCACGTCGCCCTCGACCTCGCCGCCTCGCCCGACGCCGCGGCGGTGCTGCAGCCCGAGCCGGTGCGGTTCATCTCGTACCCGTATGAGTGGTCGTTCGGGCAGCTGAAGGATGCGGCGCTGCTCACGCTCGAGATCCAGGAGCGCGCGCTGGCGAAGGACCTCACCCTTCGGGACGCCAGCGCCTACAACGTCCAGTTCGAGGCGGGCCGGCCGGTGTTCATCGACACGCTCTCCTTCGAGCCCCGGAAGGAGGGGGCGCCCTGGGTGGCGTACCGGCAATTCTGCGAGCACTTCCTGGTGCCGCTCGCGCTCATGAGCCGGGTGGACATGGACCTCGCCTCGCTGCTGCGCACCCATCTCGACGGAGTCCCGCTGGAACTCGGCGCTCGTCTCCTCCGGGGGCGGAGCTGGCTCCGGCCGGGGCTGCTGTTTCACGTCCAGCTCCACGCGATGGCTCAGCGCCGCTACCGCGACCGGCCGCCGGAGCCTGGCCTCGCCCGGCGCCCGGTGAGCGCCCAGACCCTCCGGGGCCTCGCGCAGAGCCTCCGGAGCGTGGTCGAAGGGCTCACCTGGGACCCCGGCGGCACCGAGTGGTCGGATTACACCAGCGACAACAACTACACTGCCGAGGCGGCCGGGTCGAAGCGGGATCTGGTGGCGGCGATGCTGCGGGGACGCGGTGCGTGCACCGTGTGGGACCTGGGCGCCAACACCGGCGAATACAGCCGCGCTGCGCTCGCGGCCGCGGAGCGCGTCGTGGCGTTCGATGTCGATCCGGCGGCGGTGGAGCGCAACTATCGCCGAGTGCGGGCAGAAGGTGAGACGGCGATCCTCCCCCTGCGCATGGACCTCACGAACCCGTCGCCCGCGCTCGGCTGGGCGCACCGGGAGCGGCTCTCGCTCGAGCAGCGCGGCCCGGCCGACGCGCTGCTGGCGCTGGCGCTGGTCCACCACCTCGCCATCGGCCACAACCTGCCGCTGGACCGGATCGCGAGCTTCCTTGTGCGGCTCGGCCGGACGCTGGTGATCGAGTTCGTTCCCAAGAGCGACTCCCAGGTGCAACGGATGCTCCGCTCCCGGCCCGATATCTTCCCTCGCTATACGCGTGAGGGGTTCGAGGCCGCGTTCAGGACGAGCTTCCGCATCGACGCGATGACGCCGGTGTCGGGCTCGGAGCGGCACATGTACCTCATGACGGCGCGCTCACCGGGCCGGGCGAGCGACGTGGCGTGAGCCGTCGGCTCATCGCGCTCTATCCCTTTCTCTGGGTCATGGTCCGCATCCTCGCGATGGCGGATTTCAACCCCGGCCAGTTCGCGCTCGACGATCTCTTCGTCGTTCTCGCCGCCGCGCTCGGGCTCACTGCGGCGATCTACGCCGTGGTCGCGCTCGGCCTCCGCGGCGGCGCGGAGGGCGGGCTGGCCCCGCTGATCACCATCATCACCGTCGTCTGGCTGTTCGCCCGGGTGCAGCTCGGCGCGCTCGGCGTGCAAGCGCGCCTCGACGCGCACCTTGGGGTCGCGTTGGCGGCCGTGGCGGCGAGCGTCGCGCCGGTCTGGTGGCTCGGGCGCCGGCCGAAGGCGCTCCGGATGGTGGCCACGTTCCTCACGCTCGCGGGCGTCCTGCTCGTGCTCCGCTTCGGGGCCGGCGTCGCGATGGACCGACTGCGCGCACGGTCGGCTGTGGCGGGCAGCGAGGTCGCGCATGAGCTGGAACGCCCGATCCGGGGTCCGGCCGCGGCGCCCCTGCCGGAGCGCGACGTCTACCTGATCGTGCTCGACGAGTACGCCAATGGCGCCGTGTTGCGCGACGTGCTTGGCTTCGACAACCGCCCGTTCGAGGACAGCCTGCGCGCCCTTGGCTTCATGGTGCCGGTGGCGACCGGGAGCAACTACACCCAGACGATCGTCTCGCTCCCTTCGCTGCTCAATGCGGCGCACATGCAGTCCCTGGAACGCGACCTGCCGCCCCGAACCAACGACCCCACGCTGGCGAACCACCTGCTGGCGCGGAGCCGGGTGGCCAGGTTCTTCCAGGCGCACGGCTACCGCTACGTCTTCTTTCCGTCGGGCTGGTGGAACTCGACCCGGACGAGCCCGATCGCCGATTCGGTGGTCCACGTCTGGCACGGGTTCGATCTCGACCGGGAGCTCCGGGGCACCGAGCTGCGCCGGGCGACGCTGGCCGCCACGCTGTTCGACTACCTGCCGCCCGGCCCGCCGTTCGAAGCCGAGTTCGTGCGACGCACCCTCGACGGCGTGGCGCGGCTCCCGTCGGACACCGCGCCGACCTTCGCCTTCGCGCACGTCCTGAGCCCGCACGGGCCCTACGTCTTCGACCGCAACTGCCGCCGGCCGCCAAAGGACCTCGGCATGCGCGACCGGCGCGCGGCCTACGTGAGCCAGCTCCAGTGCCTCAACGGGCTGGTGCTCGCGGCGGTGACGAAGATACTGCACGACTCCGACCTCCCGCCCGTCATTCTGCTGCAGGGCGACCACGGCTTCGCGATCCCCCAGTACGAGGAGGCGCGGAGCGCGGGGCAGGTGGAAGCGAGGGCGGCGTGGGCGCGCTTCGGCGCGTTCGGAGCGTACTACCTTCCCGGCGTCCGCGCCCAGGCCATCGGCGACTCGATCACGGTCGTGAACGTGCTCGGTGACGTGCTACGCGGGTACTTCGGCGCGGAGCTGCCCCGGGAGCCGGACGATCGGTACCTCTCGATCGAGGCGGCAACGTTCCACTTCCTGCGGGTGGATCCCGGGTGGCTCTCCAAGGGCGACTCCATCGGGCGGTCGCGATCCGGGCCGAGACCCAGTGACGAGCGATCGTGAACCGGTGGGGCACCGCGACGCCGGGAACCGCCGCCAGCGGACCCACGCCCGGACCACCACTTCTTCGAGCGGAGCGACCACTTCGCCATCGCGCTCAGTTGTCGCCATCCGCGATGACTCGCTCGACGGGCCATCTTGTCCCGCTTCAGGCGACTAGCGCCATCTTGTCCGGATTCGCGTGAGCGGGGGCGCTCCCCGGAACCATCCTCCCCCGTCAGCCCCGTTGCAAGCATCTCCGCCATAACATGATAGCGACCTGCTCCAAGGCCGGCTGCGTCGTCGCCTCCTGGGCCTGGCTCTTGCGGCACGGAGCAGGTCAACTCGCTCCAGACAGCCCTTGGCCACTTCGCGCGCAGCCTTGAGCCCCACCGGGCATCTCGATTCACTGGACGGCCTGCGGGGCCTCGCGATCCTGCTGGTCCTGGTCGAGCATTTCGTCCGGCTGCACTCAACGACGGTCGTGGGGCGGCTCATCTCGAGCTTTGCTGACGCCGGCTGGATCGGCGTGGACCTCTTCTTCGTCCTCTCCGGATTCCTGATCACCGGCATCCTGCTCCAGGCGAAGGGCGGCGAGGGCTACTTCCGCAACTTCTACCTCCGCCGGGTGCTCCGGATCTTCCCTCTGTACTACGGCTGCCTGATTCTGATCTATGCAGGGATCCCGCGACTCCACCTCCTGGGACCGGAGGAAACGTCCGGCCTCCTCCGCACACAGGGCTGGTACTGGAGCTATCTCTCGAACGTGATGACCGCCCGCGTAGGCTGGGAGGGAACCCCGCAACCGGTCTTCCACTTCTGGTCGCTCGCGGTGGAGGAGCAGTTCTACCTGGTGTGGCCGCTCCTGGTGTGGCTGCTGCCGGAGCGCCGCATCAAGCTTGCCTGTGCCGGCGCGATGCTCGGGAGCCTGCTGCTGCGGCTGGGGCTTCGTGCGATGGGTGAGTCGGGAGTCGTCTCTTACGTCCTCACCCCGACGCACCTCGACCCGCTCGCCGCCGGCGCGTGGCTCGCGGCGGTGGCGCGGGAGCCCGGCGGCGTCGCCCGCCTCAAGCGGGGGGTCCGGCCGCTGTTCGCCCTCTCTGTCGTGGTAGTGGTGGCGATCATCCTGACCGGGCACGGGAAGGTGGCCAACTCGCTGGCGATGGAGTCGGTGGGCTATCCGCTCCTGGCGGTGGGCTGCGCGGCGGCGCTGGTGGGCGCGGTCACGTCTCAAGAGCGATCGCTCCTGGGGCGCTTCTGGCGAAGCGGGGCAATGGCGTACCTCGGCCGGCGCAGCTACGCTATCTACGTGCTGCACCCGTTGCTGCTGTTTCTGGTCGTCAGATGGGGCTACGACGTTCCCTGGTTCGCGGCGCGGTTCGGCTCGGAACTCGTGGGGCAGAGCTTCTTTGCGGCAGGGATGGTGGCGATGTCGGCGGGTGTGGCGTACGTCTCCTGGCACGCATACGAGGAGCCGTTCCTCCGGCTCAAGTCCCGCTTCCCGATGTCCGCCCCGGCGCCGACGCCGGCCGTCACCGGTTCGCCCGCCCCATTAGCGGCGCCCCTTCTGGCGGCGTATAGGCGCGCATCCGCTCGAGCAGCGTCTGCGGATCCGATTCCACCATGATCGTCTCCCGGTGCGCCTCGGTGAGGAAGCCTTCCTGCACCGCGTGGTCGAGAAACGCCGTCAGCGCGTCGAAGTAGCCCGCGGTGT
>DAIPLK010000154.1:0-5210 GCA_036769285.1 Gemmatimonadales bacterium
CGGGCGCCCGAGTTGTCCGCGATCCGCAGAATCGATTCCTGTTGGACCATGGCTACTTGGCCCTCTCGACAACCTCGGTGACCCGCCAATTGACCGTCTTCGCGAGCGGACGCGTCTCCATGATGCGCACCATGTCGCCCGCCCGCGCAGCGCCCTCACCCTCGACGTTCCGCGCCTTCACCTTCTTGGTCCGGGTAACCTGCTTCCCGTAGACCGGGTGGGCGTAGCGGCGAACCAGCGAGACGGTGATCGTCTTCTGCATCTTGTCGCTGGTCACGACGCCCGTCCGGACCTTGCGGCGGGCGCGGCCCGCGGTCTGCGTCTCTTGCTGCTCAGCCATTGGTTTCCTTCTCCCGCAGGATCGTTTGCAGCCGCGCGATGTCGCGCCGGATGGCGCGGAAGCGCATGGGGTTCTCGATCGACTCGGTGGCGGAGCGGAAGCGCAGGTTGAAGCGCTCGGTGACGAGCTCCTCCAGCTTGGCCCTCAGGTCGTCCACCGACAGTTCCCTGATCTCGTTCGCCTTCATGGCTCAGGTCTCCTCGCGCTTCACGAAGCGCGTCCGGACGGGCAGCTTGGCCGAGGCGAGCGCCAGCGCCTTCTTGGCCAGGTCCTCGCCGATCCCCTCGATCTCGAACAGCACCCGGCCCGGCTTCACCACCGCCACCCACCCCTCCGGGTTGCCCTTGCCTTTGCCCATGCGGGTCTCGGCCGGCTTCTTCGTGATCGGCTTGTCCGGGAAGAGCCGGATCCACACCTTGCCGCCGCGCTTCATCTCGCGGGTCATGGCCACGCGCGAGGCCTCGATCTGCCGGTTGGTCACCCAGCCCGGCTCCAGGCTCATGAGCCCGAACTCGCCGAACGCCACCGTGTTGCCGCGGTGCGCGATCCCCTTGGTCCGGCCCTTGAACGTCTTGCGGAACTTGATTCGCTTGGGCGCGAGCATCGGCCTCAGGCTCCCGTGCTGTAGGTGCGGCCGGAGACGTCTTCGATCACCTCGCCCTTGAAGATCCAGACCTTGATGCCGATCGTGCCGTAGGTCGTCTTCGCGGTGCTGGTGGCG
This sequence comes from Gemmatimonadales bacterium, assembly GCA_036769285.1. Lineage (GTDB taxonomy): Bacteria > Gemmatimonadota > Gemmatimonadetes > Gemmatimonadales > GWC2-71-9 > CAVVWJ01. The sequence goes on from DAIPLK010000154.1 coordinate 1,062, forward strand.
TAGTCGATGTCCGCCCGCAACGTGTGCAGGGGCACCCGCCCCTCGTGATAGCCTTCCGTGCGCGCGATCTCGGCCCCGCCCAGGCGTCCCGCGGCTCGCACCTTGATGCCCTGCGCGCCCATCCGCATGGCGCTCTGCACCGCGCGCTTCATGGCGCGGCGGAACGAGATGCGCTGGGTCAGCTGGTGGGCGATGTTGTCGCCGACGAGCTGGGCCGAGAGCTCCGGCCGCTTGATCTCTTCCACGTTGATCGCCGCTTCCTTGCCGGTGAGCTGGGCCAGCTCGTCGCGAAGCTTGTCCACCTCGGCGCCGCGCTTGCCGATCACCACCCCCGGCCGCCCGGTATGCACCGTGATGGTGACCTTGCCCGGGCGCCGCTCGATGTCGATCTGCGCGATCGCCGCGTGCCCCAGCCGCGTCTTCAGGTACTTCCGGACCAGCTCGTCCTCCTTGAGCAGCGCCGGCATGTCCTTGGTGGCGAACCACCGGGACGACGACTGCTTGACGATGCCGAGCCGGAGCCCGATCGGATGCGTCTTCTGGCCCATTACTCGCTCTCCTTGGTCGCCACGTGGATCTCCACGTGGCTCGTGCGCTTGCGGATCGGCGTCGCGCGGCCCTGCGCCGCGGCGGTGAAGCGCTTGAGCGGCTGGCCGCCGTTCACGATCGCCTTGCTGACGACCAGCGCGTCCGGATCGAAGCGCTCGTTCTCCTTGAGCGCCTTCTGCTCCGCGTTGGCCACCGCCGACTTTAGCGTCTTGGCGATCTGCTTGGCCGCCAGCTTCTTGTTGAACTTGAGGATCGCGTACGCCTCGTTCACGTCCTTGCCGCGAATGAGGTCGATGACGAGCCGCATCTTCCGGGGCGACTGGCGCACCAGCCGCTGAATCGCATGGCCGCTCATGATTACTCCGGCTTCGCCTTCTTGTCCGCCACGATCTTGCCGCTGTGCCCGCGGAACAGCCGGGTCGGCGCGAACTCGCCGAGCTTGTGCCCCACCATGTTCTCCGTCACGTACACCGGGACGAACTTGTTCCCGTTGTGCACGGCGAAAGTGTGGCCGACAAACTCGGGGAGGATGGTGCTCGCCCGGCTCCATGTCTTGACCACGCGCTTCTCGTTCTTGCTGTTGAGGACCTGGATCTTCGTCATGAGCGCTTCCTGGACGAAGGGGCCCTTCTTCACACTGCGCGCCATTACTGAGTCGCCTTCCCGCGCTTCCGACCGCGCACGATGAGCTTGGTGGACGCCTTCTTCCGGTGCCGGGTCTTCCGCCCCTCGGGCTTGCCCCACGGGCTCGTCGGCGGACGGCCGCCGGAGCTCTTGCCCTCACCACCGCCCAGCGGGTGGTCCACCGGGTTCATGGCCACGCCGCGCACCTTGGGCCGCCGGCCGAGCCAGCGGATCTTGCCCGCCTTGCCGATCGAGAGCAGCTCGTGCTCCGCGTTGCCGACCTCGCCGATCGTGGCCAGGCAGCGACCGTGCACCAGCCGCATCTCCGTGGAGCGGAGCCGCAGCGTGACGTACTCGCCCTCCTTGGCCACGACCTGGGCGCTCGAGCCGGCTGTCCGGGCGAGCTGGCCGCCCTTCCCGATCTTGAGCTCGATGTTGTGCACCGTGGTGCCGAGCGGGATTTCGCCCAGCGGGAGCGCATTCCCCGTCCGGGTGTCGGACCCGGGCCCCGAGATCACGCTGTCGCCCTGGTTGAGCCCCTTGGGGTGCAGGATGTACCGCTTCTCGCCGTCGGCGTACACGATGAGGGCGATGCGGGCGCTCCGGTTCGGATCGTACTCGATCTCGGCCACCTTGCCGGGGATCCCATACTTGTTCCGCTTGAAATCGATCTTGCGATACTGGCGCTTGTGCCCACCGCCCCGGTGCCGGGATGTCAGGTGGCCCTGGTTGTTGCGGCCGCCCGATTTCGTCAGCGGCTCGAGCAGCGACTTCTCGGGCTCGGCGCGCGTGATCTCATCGAACCCGCTCACCGACTTGAAGCGCGTGGCGGCCGTCATTGGCCGGAATTGCCGGATGCTCATCTCAGCCCTCGAACACGGCGATCGAGTCGCCGTCCTTGAGCGTGACGATGGCCTTCTTCCACCGGGCCGTCGTCCCGCGGGTGCGCCCACGAGTGACCGAGTGGCGGCGCATCTGCATGGTGCGCACGCCCGTGGCCGTGACCCCGAACAGCTTCTGCAGCGCGTCCCGGATCTGGTACTTGTTGGCCTCGGGGTGCACCTCGAACGTGTACACCTTGCCTGTCTGGTAGGCGGCCGAGCTCTTCTCGGTCACGACCGGGCGGACGATGATCTGGTGAAGCGCGGGCATTACTTGTTCCCCTTCTTCTTCGGAGCCGCCTTCTTGGCCGGCTTCCTGGCCGGCTTCCCGGCCGCCTTCGTGGCGGCCTTCTTGGCGGCCTTCTTGGCGGCCTTGGCCGTGCTCTTCTTGGCCGCCTTGGCCTTGGTCGCCGACTTCTTGGCCGCCTTGGCCTCGGTCTTCCTGGCGCTCTTGGCGACCTTCGCCGCCTTCACGGCCGACCGCTTCGGCGGCTTGGCCTCCGCCGGCGCCTCCGGCTCGTCGGCAAGCGGCTCCGGCAGCACACCCGTGAGGGCACCCTCTTCCACCACCACCGCATCCGACCACAGGACGTCGTAGGCCGCGGCCTGGGGGTACGGCATGACCTCGACGCTCGGGATGTTGCGCCCGCTCAGATAGACCGCCTCGTTGGCGGTGGCGGTGAGCAGCAGGACTTTGCGGCCGTCGAGGCCGAGGCTCGCCAGAAGGCCGGCGAGCTGCGCGGTCTTGGGCCGGCGGAACGCGAACCGCTCGACGACGTGCAGGGCGCCCTCGCGCGCGCGCGCGTTGAGCGCGCTCTTCCGCGCGAGCTGCTTCACCTTGCGCGGGATGTCCGTGCGGTAGTCCCGGGGGATCGGACCGAACACGATGCCGCCGCCCCGCCAGTGCGGCGCGCGGGTCGAGCCCTGCCGCGCCCGGCCGGTGCCCTTCTGCTTCCACGGCTTCTGGTTGCCCCCCGAGACGAAGCCGCGGGTCTTGGTCATGGCGGTGCCCTGGCGCTGGTTGTTCAGGTACGCCTTGACCGCCTGGTGCAGCACCGGCTCGTTGACGCTACCGTCGAAGTAGTCGGCCGGGAGCGCGAACGAGGCGCCACGCTTGGCGCCGGCCGAGGAGTAGTGCGGAGCCTCAATCATGGCGGCTCGGGCCTCCCTGCTTGGCCACGGTGACGATCCCGTTCTTCGCGCCCGGGATGGCGCCGCGAACGAACAGGAGGTTGCGCTCGGGGTCCACCTTGACGACGGTGAGCCCGAGCTCGGTGTGCCGCTCGGCCCCCATGTGGCCCGGCATCCGCTTGCCCTTGATGACGCGCGACGGGTCGGTGCCCGGGCTGATCGAACCCGGCTTCCGGTGGCGCGTGTTGCCGTGCGTGGCCGGGCCGCCGGCGAAGCCGTGGCGGTGCACCACGCCCTGGAACCCGCGGCCCTTCGTGGTTCCGGTGACCTTGACCCGCTCACCGGCGGCGAAGATGTCCACCTTCACCTCGGCGCCCGGCGTCGGGGCGTCACCCTGGACGGCGAAGACCCGCAGCACCCGCGGCGCTGTGTCGAGCCCAGCCTTCTTGGCGTGGCCCAGCTCGGCCTTCGTCGTGCGCACCGCGCGGCGGGCACCGAAACCCAGTTGCACCCCGCCCTCGCGCACCTGCACGACGCGGCACGGCCCTGCCTCGATTACGGTCACCGGCACCGCCGTGCCGTCCTCCGCGAAGACCCGGGTCATCCCGAGCTTGCGGCCGATCAGTCCCGTAGTCATCGCTATTCGACCTTGATCTCGACGTCCACTCCCGCAGGAAGGTCGAGCTTCGTCAGCGCGTCCATCGTCTGGGGACGGGAGTCGTTGATGTCCAGGAGCCGCTTGTGGGTGCGCAGCTCGAACTGCTCCCGGCTCTTCTTGTCGACATGCGGGCTCCGGAGCACCGTCCACCGCTCGGTCTTCACCGGGAGCGGGATCGGGCCGGAGACCTGCGCGCCGGTCTTCTCGGCGGTACGCACGATGTCCGCCGCGGCCTGGTCGAGTACCACGTGGTCGAAGGCCTTGAGGCGGATGCGGATCTTCTGCGCCATGGGAACGCTCCTACTT
>DAIPLK010000155.1:0-5194 GCA_036769285.1 Gemmatimonadales bacterium
TCTCGCCGCCGTGCGCCGGAACGTTGCCGCCCGCCGCCGGATCGCGCTGCATGGAAATGGTGCCGCCGGTGAAGAGGAGATGGATCATGACCCCGTGCTCATCCGCACAGGACGCTGCCGCCGTTCACGTTGAGGACCTCGCCGGTGACGTGCTGCGCCAGATCGCTGCACAGGAAGAGGATGGGGCCCGCGATCTCTTCGGGCGTCGGGATGCGCCCGAGAGGGATCGTCTGCCGGACGCGCTCGCGCCCCTCGCCCGTAAAGGCAGGAATACACATGTCGGTGTCCACCCAACCTGGTGCCACGCAGTTGACCAGGATGTCGGGGGCGTACTCGATGGCGAGCGACTTGGTGAGCGCGATGACGGCCCCCTTGGTGGCGGCGTAGTCGCTGTGGAACGCCTCGCCGCGCTGCCCCGCCGTGCTCGAGACGATGACCACCCGACCGCCCGGCCCCATCAGTCCGAGCGCCGCCTTGGTGCTCAGGAAGACGGCGTCGAGATTCGCCGCCATCGTGGCGCGCCACCGCTCGGCCCCGAGCGCGCCGAGCGGCACCTCGTCGGGCGGCCAGATCCCCGCGTTGGCCACGAAGCAGTCGAGCCGCCCGAAGCCTTGCCGGAGGCCGTCGGCCATAGCGGCTACCACCGAGGGATCCGCCAGATCCCCCCCGAACACGAGCGCCCGCCGGCCGAGCGATCGAATGTCCGCTGCCACGGCCTCGGCCTCGAGGACGCGAGTGTGATAAGTGAGGGCGACGTCGGCGCCAGCGCGGGCCAGCAGCAGCGCCGTGGCGCGCCCGATGCCACGGCTGCCGCCGGTGACGAGGGCGGTCCGGCCGGCGAGCGAGATCATGACCGCCTCATGCGGCGCCGGCCAGCGCCGCTTCCACCAGCTCGACCACGAGATGCTCGAGCGCGAGCTGCAGGACCTGGATCTGGCCGGTGTCGTCGGAGGGCACGACGACCGCCTCGTCCACCAGGCCCGCGAGTGTGCCTCCGCCCCGTCCGAGAAACGCGACCGTGCCCGTCCCCCGGCCGCGGGCCGCGCGCGCGGCGGCGAGGAGATTGGCGCTCTCACCGCTGGTGCTGTGCAGCACGAGCAGATCGCCCGGGCGGCAGAGCGCCTCGACCTGGCGGGCGAAGATCTGCTCGAACCCCAGATCGTTTCCGGCGGCGGTGAGCACCGACGTGTTGGTCGTGAGCGCCAGGGCCGCCAGCGGCCGGCGGGTCGCGGCGTACCGCACCACATACTCGGCGGCGAGGTGCTGCGCATCGGCCGCGCTCCCGCCGTTGCCGCAGAAGTACAGGGTGCCGCCGCCGCGGAGTGTCTCTGCGTAGCGGCCGGCGACCCGGCGCACCTGCGGCGCGAGCGCCTTGCACGCGGCGGCCAGCACGGCCAGCCGGTCCAGCGCCTTCTCGACCCGCCCGTCGGTCATCCCTCACCTCCAAGCAGTTGCCGGAACCGCTGCATCCAGCTCCGACGGATCGCGAGCGGCGGCACGTCGGCCAGCGGCTCGTCCCGGAGGATGGCGGCGGGATTCCGGACGGTCAGCAGGTCGGCCTGCTCGCCTCCACCCTGGGCGTGCAGGAAGTCGGCGCCGCCGGCGATAGTGCGGTCGTCGCCGTGGTTGTCGCCGGCCAGGATGTCCGCGAGCCCGGCGGCCACCAGCTGCCGCGCCCGCTGCCCGCGCGCCTGTCTCGAGTGCAGGGTGGTGGCATCCACCTGCATCCGCGCGCCGAGCTCCCGCCAGAAGGTCACCGCCTCGACCGAGCACGCGCTGTAGCGCTCGGGGTGCGCCAGCACGGCCGTGAACCCGGCGTCCCGGATGCGGCCGAGCGCGTTCGTCACCGCATCGGAGGAGACCAGCCGCGGGAACTCGACCAGCAGGTAGCGCGTGCCGCCGAGGCTGATGCGGTGGATCCGGTCGCGGTCGAGCGCCAGCGGGCGGTCCAGCATCACTTCCGCGCCCCGGTGGAGGCGCGGGGACTCTGGTGCCTCGGCTCGGAGGGCCGCGAAGGCCTCCTCGTGCCTGGCGGGTGGGCCGTTGCGCGTCTCCTTCGCCCGGAGGTGGGGGGTGAGGCAGACGTCCGTGATTCCCCGCTCCGCCATCCGCCGCAGGACCTCGACGGACTGCTCGACCGTTCGAGAGCCGTCGTCCACGCCGGGAAGCAGATGCGAGTGGAGATCGATCACGTGCCCGGCCGGACGGCCTGGAGAATGGACGTGGCGAACGCGCCCAGCTGGTCGGGCGCGTGCTCGGCCTGGGCCAGGAGGGCCAGGGTGATGAGTGCGTCGGCCGCAAGCAGGTCCAGCGCGACCGACCGGTCGCCCGGATGCGCCACGACCCGGTTGAGGGCCTCGCGGCCCGCGAGCGCCAGCGCCAGCGCCGCCGGCAGCGGCTCAGCGGGACGGGCCGCCAGCGCGTATTCCCGCACTCTGGTGCGGAGCGCGTCGGGCGCCTCGACGGTGTGCTGGTCCACCCAGTCGGCGAGGGCGGTCACCCGCCGTTGCCCTCGGCGAGCCACGCCGAGACCAGGCCCGGCGTGGCCGCGCGCGCAGCCGGCAGTTTGGCCGGATCGCCGGCGCCGGCCGAGGCGAAATGCGGACGGCCGCCGCCCTTGCCGCCGCTCATCGCTGCGATGCGGTTGACCAGATCGCCGGCCTTTCGACCGGCGCCGACGAGGTCATCGGTCAGCGTAACGTGAATGGCGCCTCGGCCCGCGCTGCTGAACAGCACCAGCACCGCGTTCCGCTTGCCCTCCCGAAACCGGTCGGCGATCTGGCCCACCTCGGTGCGGTCCTCGCTCGCGGTGTCCGCGATCGTGACGTGCACGCCACCCACCTCCTCCACCTCCCCCGTGATGGCCGCGCCGCCACCCGACCGGAGCGCTTCGGCCAGCCGCGCCTCCAGCCGCTCGCGCTCCTCGAGGAGCTGCTCGACCCGGCGCACCAGATGCTCGGGCTGCGCCCGTAAGGCATCGGCGATCCGGGCCAGGCGCTGCTCGAGCTCATGCACCGCCCGGAGCGCGCCCGTGCCCGTGACCGCCTCGATCCGGCGCACACCGGCCGCGACGCCGCTCTGCCCCGAGAAGCGAAACGTGCCGATCTGGCCGGTCGAGCGCACATGGGTGCCGCCGCAGAGCTCGACCGACGGACCCATCTGGACCACGCGGACGACGTCGCCGTACTTCTCGGAGAAGAACGCCATCGCGCCGAGCGCGAGCGCGTCGGGGTAGGCCATTTCGCGGGTGGCGACGGCATCGTTGGCCAGGACGAGCTCGTTCACGTCCCGCTCGATCGCGTGCAGGGTGGCGGCATCGATGGGGCCGTGGTGCGAGAAGTCAAACCGGAGACGGTCGGGCTCCACCAGGGATCCCTGCTGCCGGACGTGCGGACCGAGATGCGTCCGGAGCGCGTAGTGCACCAGGTGCGTGGCGCTGTGGTTCCGCTCGATGTCATGTCGCCGGGGGGCGTCCACGGCCGCCCGCACCGTCTCGGGCTCGAACACCTCCGCGAAGCTCCCGCTGACCACGGTGCCCTTCGGGTCCTTGCGTACCGCGTCCACCGCGAGCGACCAGCCCGGCCCGGCGATCCCCCCGATGTCGCTCACCTGGCCGCCCGACTCGGCGTAGAAGGGGTTCTCGCGCAGCACGAGGTCCACCCGCGGCCCTTCCTGCCGGAAGGCGAGAATGTCGGTCTCCGCCTCCGTGGCCTGGTAGCCGACGAATTTCTGCTTGCCGCGCTTCACGCTCCGCCACTTCCCGGCCTTGGACGTCCGCACGGCGGGACCCGCGAGCTCGGTCATTCCGCTCGCACGCGCATCTCGCGAGCGCTGTCGCTGCTCGTCCAGCGCCCGCTCGAAGCCGGCGGTGTCCACCGCGACGCCGCGCTCCTCGGCGATGATCGCGGTGAGGTCGATCGGGAAGCCGAAAGTGTCGTACAGCTTGAACGCCTCGTCGCCGGGAATGACCCCCGCGCCGGAGGCGAAGATCTCCTCCAGCCGCCTGAGCCCGCCCTCGATCGTTTCGAGGAAGCGTTGCTCCTCGGTCTCGGTCACCTCGCGCAGGAAGGCCGCCTTGGCGGTGAGCTCGGGGTACACCCCGCCCAGCTGCGCGACCACGACCTCCGTGAGCGGAGCAAGGGTGGGCTGGCGGCGGCCGAGCAGCCAGGCGTGCCGCACCGCACGCCGGAGGATCCGGCGGAGCACGTAGCCGCGGCCCTCGTTCCCGGGGTAGACACCGTCGGCAAGCAGGAAGCTCACGGCCCGCGCGTGGTCGGCGAGTACCCGGTACGAGGCGCGCTCCTCGGCGGCGCGATCGTAGGGACGGCCGACCAGCTCGCCGACCCGCTCGATCAACGGCAGGAAGACGTCGGTGTGGAAGTTGTCGTCCTCACCCTGCATGACGGCCGCGATCCGCTCCAGGCCCGCGCCGGTGTCCACCGACGGCTTGGGCAGGGGCGTGAGCGTGCCGTCCGCCGAGCGATCGAACTGCATGAAGACCAGGTTCCAGATCTCCAGGAACCGGCCGGCCTCCGCCAGCCGCTCGAACTCATCCCGCGGAACGACCTGGCCGCCAGACCGATGGTCCGGCCGGCCGGCCGGCGCCTCAAGGTCGACATAGATCTCGGTGCATGGCCCGCACGGACCGGTGTCGCCCATTTGCCAGAAGTTGTCCTTGTCGCCGAGCCCGTAGATCCGGTGGTCGGGCAGTCCGGCGATCTCGCGCCAGTAGGCGCGCGCCTCCTCGTCGGTGTGATGCACCGTGACGCGGAGCCGGTCGGGGGGAATGCCGAGGTAGTGCGGGCTGGTGACGAACTCCCAGGCGTACGCGATCGCGTCGCGCTTGAAGTAGTCGCCGAAGGAGAAGTTGCCCAGCATCTCGAAGAAGGTGTGGTGCCGCTTCGTGTGGCCCACCTGCTCGAGATCGTTGTGCTTACCGCCTGCGCGCACGCATTTCTGGCACGTGGTGGCCCGGGCGTAGTCTCTCCGCTCCTGGCCGAGGAAAGTGCGCTTGAACTGCACCATGCCGGCGTTGGTGAACAGGAGCGTCGGATCGTCGGCGGGGACCAACGACGAAGAAGGCACCTCTCGGTGCCCCTTGGCGATGAAAAAATCGAGGAACAGGCGGCGGATCTGGGCGGACTGCATGGAGGGAAAATATAGGGGCGCCCGCACTTAGGGGCCATGGGCGGCG
>DAIPLK010000050.1:0-12381 GCA_036769285.1 Gemmatimonadales bacterium
GGGGCCGTGCGCTCCCACGGCCAGCAGCCGCTCCGGTTCGACATCCTGGTGCCGAGCACCAGCGCCGTCCGGAAGCAGGCCGCGATCATGCTCCAGGAGGCGTGGCGGCACGCCGGCGCCGAGGTCAGCGTCACCGCGGTGGACTTCCCTGTGTTCGAGGAGCGCATCCGGCAGGGCAAGTTCGACAGCTACATCGGGGCGTACCTTGACGAGCCCAGTCCGCGTGGCATCGCCGATCAGTTCACTCGGGCCGGCTGGGACCGGCTCAACTACGGCCGCTACGCCAACCCGGTGTTCGACTCGATCCTGGCCCGCGCCGGCCGCGCCCACGGCGTGACCAGCGCCCGCCGGCTGTACCAGGAAGCCATGGACACGATGAACGCCGATGCGCCGGCCCTGTTCCTCTACGCGCCCAGCAACGTCGCGGCCATCCGGCGCACGCTGGCCGGGGTCCGCCTCAACCCGTACTCGTGGCTCGCCGACCTTCCCGAGTGGGAGCTGACGGTCGACGGCGGGGCCAGGCTGGGCATGCGCCGATGACACCTCGCGACTGGACCGTCCGCCGACGGAATGATGGGCTCGTGCCCACGGAACCCCCGCACCGGGCGGGGCAACGCCCGCCCGAGCCCCAGGGAGAGCTGCGCCCCGCGCAGCGCCTGGTGGAGCTTGGCCGGCGGTGCGAGCGCTCGGGGCGGGTGGACGAGGCGCTCGGGGCGTTCGAGGCCGCCATCGAGGCGGCGGGCTCCGATCCGGCCGATGCCCCCACCCTGTCCGACGCGCTCCGGCGGCTGGCGGTGCTGCTGCAGCGCAGAAGCGAGTCCGAGCGCGCGCGCGAGATTTGCCAGCGAAGCTACGAGGTGGCCACGGCGGCGGGGCACCTGCAGCTGCGCGCGGAGGCGCTCAACACCCTCGGCGGGCTCGAGCTGATGCGGGAGGGCCTGGACCAGGCGGAGCACTATCTCGAGCAGGCGCTCGCGCTGAGCGAAAACCTGCCGGAGCTTCGCGGCCGCATCGAGCAGAATCTCGGCATCCTCTGCAACATCCGGCGCGATCGGGTGACCGCCCGGGAGCACTACCAGCGCTCGCTCGAGGCCTTCCTCACCGCCGGGAGCGAGCACGGCTGCGCCGTAGCCTACAACAACCTCGGCATGCTCAGCGTGGACGAGAAGCAGTGGGAAGCCGCGGACCAGTACTTCGAGCAGGGACGCCGGACCGCCCAGGGCGTGGGCGACGATCACCTGCGCGGACTGTGCCTGACGAACCGGGTGGAGGTGCTGATCGCGCTCAAGCGCTTCGACACCGCCCAGCTCGCCGCGGAGACCGCGCTCTCCATCTTCGAGGAGCTGCGCGCGCCCGCGGCCATCGCCGACGTCCAGCGGATGCTCGCGGTCGTCTTCCGGGAGACCGGGCGCCTGGGGCTGGCCCAGTCACGGCTCGAGGTGGCGGTGGAGCTGGCGGGCGAGAGCGGCTCCCCGGTGACCAATGGAGAGGCGCTCTGCGAGGCCGGCAGGCTGCAGGGCCGGTTGGGCCACATCGACCTGGCGATCGACTACCTGCTCCGCGCCAGCCGCTGCTTCGGCGAGGTGCCCGAAGCACTCCGCGGACCGGAGGTGCTGAGCGGCGATTACCCGAACATCGTTCGGGCATGGAGCGAACTGCTCCACCAGGTGGATCCGGAGGCCGCCGCGCACATGGACCGCGCCGCCCAGATCGCGGGGGCCATCGCCGCGGACCTCGGACTGCCCGTCGGCGAGCAGGTGGCGATCCGCCTGGCCGCGCAGCTCCACGAGGTCGGCCGAGTGCAGGCGTCCAACGGGACGGCGCCACCCGGACCGGCCGCGGCGGCCGACCTGCTGGAGGCCACCGTGTGCTTTGCCGAGGTGGCTCCGATCGTGCGCGGCCTCGACGGTCAGCCGGATCGATTGCCGGTGGCAGGGCAGATCGTGAGCCTGGCGGACCAGTATGCCCGGCTGACCGACGGCCGGGCCAAGGCGACCCGCGAGCAGGCGCTCGGGACGCTCGGCGCGAACCGCGCGCACTGGCGCGGGGAGGTCTGGGCAGCGCTGGAGCGTGTGACCGAAGCGCTCCCGACATCGCCGGCTAAGGGGTCAGAGCCAGGCCCTTGAGCAGCTCGGCCAGGGTCGGGGCTCCCGGGCCAAGCACGGCGGTCATGCCGGCCGTAGCAGACGTCCCGATCCGATTGGCGCCCGCGGCCAGCATGCCCAGCGCGGCATCCGCCGTCCGAATCCCACCCGAGGCCTTGACCCCCAGCACCGGTCCCACTGTTTCCCGCATGAGCGCCACCGCCGCGGTGGTCGCTCCGCCGGCGGGGTGGAACCCGGTCGAGGTCTTCACGAACCCCGCCCCCGCGGCGACGGCCGTTTCGCAGGCCGCCACGATTTCACCCGGCTCGAGGGTGGCCGTCTCCAGGATCACCTTGACCAGCGCCGGGCGCGCCGCCTCGACCACGCCGCGGATGTCGTCCCGCACGTAGTCCCATTCCGCGGCCTTGGCCGCGCCCAGGGCGATGACCATGTCGATCTCGGACGCCCCCGCCGCCACGGCCAGCCGTGCTTCCTGGGCCTTGGCGGCCGGCGCCATCGCGCCCAGCGGAAAGCCGGCCACCACCGCCAGCGCGACCGCGCTCCCCGCGAGCCGATCGGCGCAGAGCCCCGCCCACGCGCCGTTGACGCAGACGGCCTTGACCCCGTAGCGGAGCCCCTCGTCGCAGAGCGACAGGATCTGCGCCCGGGTGGCCTCCGGCTTGAGCAGGGTGTGATCGATGTAGCACCCGATCCCCCGCGCGCCGGCGTCGGCGGTAAGCCAGGGCGGGAGCGCGTCGTCAGACATACCGGGCAGGGGCGTGTCGTTGGCGGGTGAGCGGCTGGAGCATGGGCATGTGGGCCCGGGGCTGGGGGATCACGTCGGCCCCATCACGCCGCCGATGGCGCCCGAGGCCCCGACCAGTGGACCCAATATACCGCCGGCCGCCGAGGTCGGGCACGAATGGAGTGCCTCCGGCAAGCCGCAGGACCGAGGAGGGAATCGCGATCCCAGACCCCGGGACCACGCACCGAACCGCCGGTTGTCCGAGCCATGTAATCCGTTGATGGCAATGAGCTTGCCGTTCGCGCTCGCCGCCAGCACGGATCGCCCGCTGAGGGCACGTTTCCTGCCAAAGTGGAGCCCATCGGCGACGGTCACTCACCCCCGATTCGAGAGCGCTCGTGCGACGACTCCTCATGGCCCTGCTGGTCGCTTGCCCCTCCGCACTGCCGGCACAAGAGGCCGGCTCGGCCGCGGCACAGGTGCCGGATGCGGGGCCAGACCCCCAGCTGGTCTTCGCCGCGTCGCGCTACGCCCAGACCACCACCGAAGCCCCCGCGTCGGTCAGCCTGATCACCCGGTCGGAGATCGAACGCTACGGCTATCGGACGTTCGGGGAGATCCTGGGAGCGGCCCGCGGCTTCTTCACGAGTTTCGACCGCAACTACACCTATGTCACTGTGCGCGGTCTGGCCCGGCAGGGAGACTACAACACCAGGATCCTGCTGCTGGTGGACGGCCACCGGTTGAATGACGCCTCCTCGGACAACGGCTACATGGGCACCGAGAGCGCGGTGGACGTGGACGCAATCGAGCGAGTCGAGATCATCCGCGGGCCAGGCTCCTCGCTGTTCGGGACCAACGCCTTCTACGCGGTCGTGAACGTCATCACCCGTCAGGGCCGCTCCCTGTCTGCGGCCGAGGCCCGGGTCGAAGGCTCGAGCTACGACAGCTACCGCGGCACGCTCGGATGGGGCCGGCGGTTCTCGCCGACGGTCGAAGTGTTCGCGACGGGGAGCGTCTATCGCAGCGGTGGGCAGCGACTCTACTACCCCGAGTTCGACGATCCGGCCACCAACAGCGGCATCGTCGCCGCGGCGGATAGTGACCGAACCGAGAAGGGGCTCGCCAAGGTGCGGGTGGGCGACTTCACCGCGGAGGCTGCCTTCAGCCGCCGCCGGAAGCTCGTCCCCACGGCGTCGTATGGGACCGACTTCAACGATCCCCGGGAGCAGACCTCCGACCGCCAGGCCTTCGCCGCCCTGAACTTCGAGCATCCGTTCGAGGACCTCTCCCGGCTCTGGGTCTCGCTGACCTACAATACCTTCCGCTACGACGGCACCTACCCCTACAGCGGCGTCCTCAGTCGCGACTACACCCACACCGACTGGTACACGCTCGAGGCCCAGTACCTGCGCCTCGTGGGCGAGGGACACAGCCTTACCGCAGGCGGCGAGCTGCGGTGGAACCGACACCAGGACCAGGGAGTCTACGACGTCGACCCGGCCTTTACCTACCTGGACGACCGGCGCTCGTCCTGGGTGGGGGCGGCGTTCGTGCAGGCCTCCGCGCGGCTGGCCTCGGCGGTCCAGCTCTACGCCGGCGTACGCCACGATCGCTACCAGGGCTTCGGGGGCACCACCAACCCGCGCGCCGCGCTGGTCGCAGCCGTCGGTCCCGGCACCAGCCTGAAGGCCCTCTACGGCCGGGCGTTCCGCGCCCCGAACCAGTATGAGCAGTTTTACAACGACGGGGGCATCTCCCAGAAGCCCGCGAACTCGCTGCGCCCCGAACGCATCGAGACCTTCGAGCTGGAGGGGGATCAAGCGCTGGCAAGCGGCATTCGAGCCGTCGCCTCCATCTACCACCTGCGGGTCCGGAACCTCATCGGCCTCGAGACGGATTCGACGGACGGGCTCCTGGTGTTCCGGAACGTGGCTCGGGCGCGCTCCACCGGAGGCGAGGTGGGGGTCGAAGGGCACCTGGGACCGATGGACGGACGGGTGACCTACGGGTACCAGCATGCCGAGGACGTCGGAACCGAGGGCGCACCGGTGAACTCGCCTCGCCATCTGGTCCGGATGGGAGTATCCGTGCCCACCTTCGACGACCGCCTCCGCGCCTCGCTCGAACTGCGATACGTCGGGCAGCGCCCGACGGCGGCGGGCGGCGACGCCGCGTCCTACACCCTGACCAACGTCACCCTGCTCGCCCGTCCGTGGCGGGCATGCGGCTGCGAGCTCTCCGGCTCGGTCTACAACCTGTTCCGCACCCGTTATGCCGATCCCGGGGGTGAGGAGCATACCCAGGACCTCATCCCCCAGGACGGCCGCGCGTTTCGCCTGGGCGCGAGAGCGAGCTTCTGATGCGGCCACTCGGCCTGTTCCTGGGTGTCGTGGGCACGTTCGCCTTCGGAGCCATGCGCCCGCTGGCGGCTCAGGAGGCAGGGTACGTCGTGGTCGTCAACGCCTCCAGCCCGGTCAAGTCGATCTCCCGGACGGAGCTCTCTCGCATCTTCCTCAAGCGGAAGACGCAGTGGGCGACCGGCGAGACCGCCGTGCCGGTGGACCTGGGGGAAAAGAGCACGAGCCGCAGCGCATTCTCCAAGGACGTCCACCACAAGTCGGTGGGGGCGGTGAAGGCCTTCTGGCAGCAGCAGATCTATTCCGGCCGCGAGACGCCCCCGGTGGAAAAGGCTTCCGAGGACGAGCTGCTGCAGGCGGTCCGTACGACCCCCGCGGCCGTCGGCTACGTTTCGGCCGGGCGCAATCTGGGCTCGGGGGTCAGGGTCTTGCCGCTGTCGAACTGAGCCGCGCGGAGGGAACCCGGAAGTAGCCGACCACCCGGGCCAGCGATTCCGCCTGGCCCGCCAGGCCTCCCGCCAGACTCGCCAGCTCGTCGGCCGCGGCGGCGTTGCGACGCGCGAGACCGTCGACCTGGGCCAATTCCCGGTTGACCTCGGTCAACGCCGCGTCTTGCTGCGCCGACACGACCGCGACCAGCTGCGCCTGCCGGGCGGTTTCCCGAATCGACTCCACCAGGGCATCGAGCAGCACCTGCGAGCGAGCCACCGCCTCGCGCGTGCCGGCCGTGACGGCGCCGATTTCCTTGGCCGAGCTCTGACTCTCGTCGGCCAGCTTTCCCACTTCATCCGCCACCACCTCGAAACCCCGGCCGTACTCACCCGCTCGGGCGGCCTCGATCGAAGCGTTGATCGAGAGCAGCGCGGACTGCGCGGCGATGTCGTCCATCAGGGCAAGGCGCTTGAGAATCGTCTCCATCGCCACGACTGTCTGCTGCATTGCCGCCCCGTTGGCCTCGGCCCTCGCCACGCCGTCCAACGCAAGCTCTTCGACCAGGCGACCGCTCTCCGTGTTCTTCGCGAACGCCACCCCCACCGCATCGAGGCTTCCGTGCGTCGTCACCAGACTCGCCGTTTGATCGGTCGCCGACTCGGCGAGCCGCCGCGAGGCCTCGCTCAGCTGCAGCGCCGAGGCGGCGACCGCTTCGGCGTTGCCGAGGGTCCCCCCGATGACCTCGGTGATCCGGCGCGTCATCGCCACGAAGGCGTGGCCGAACACGTCGGCTGGCGAACTCGGGTTCAGCCGCACCGACAGGTCGCCCTCGGCGATCGCCGTGGCGACTTGTGCCCGCTCCTCGAGCGCCGAGATCATCCGGGCGAATGCGTTGCCGAACACGTCGCGGGGGGATCGCGGGATGACGCGAACCGCGGTGTCGCCCTGGGCGATGGCCTCGGCAGCGATCGACATGTCGCGCAGGTACGTCGTCATCCGCTGCAGCGACTGCATCAGCCGCCCCACCTCGTCGGCCGATCGGACGGTGATGTCCACCTGCATCTCCCCCAGAGCGAGCGCGTCCGCCAGGTCCACCGCCTCGCGCAACGGCTCGGCGACTGACAGGGTGATGAATCGCGACAGCCAGAGCACCGCCGTCAACGTGGCGAGGACGATCACGCCCGTGAGCGTCCAACCGATCCGTTGCTGGGACCGGGCATCGGCGAAGGCGGCCCGGATCCGCTGCTGGTCCGTGGCGGTGTTGGTCTTGAGCAGCGTCACGATGACGTGATGGCGCTGGCGCATGAGGCGGAGCCCCGTCGCCAGGCTGTCGCCGCTGGCGCCTGCAATGAGCTGCTCGGTCATCCGCCGCGCCAGCGCATAGTAGAGGACGAACGCGCTCTGCATCTCGCTGGCGCGCGCGGTGTCGACCGCTTGCCCTTCGACCGCAGCATCGATCACCGCCAGGAAGGCGGAGCGGAGGGAGTCGGTGTCTCGAAGGCGCTCGAGATCGGCCGCGCCGGCCGCGTCCTGGAGCCCGCGCTGCACCGAGGCCAGCGTCTCCTGCAGCGTACGGCTGGCCTCCACCGACGGGTAATACGCGCCTTCGATCTGGCCCAGACGTCGCTCGTTCAGCAAGCCGAACGCCATGTTCACCAGAAGCACGAGGACGAATGCGACGGCGACGACGACCGAGAGCGTGACCATCTTGCCGTAGTACGGCAGACCCTCGAGCCGGCGGCGCCAGGAGTCGAGCATGAGTCCTCCGGACCAGATGATGACATGCGCGTGCGTCGAAGCCGGGGAGCTACCGGAATACGGCGACCAGAAGGAAAGCGGATGATCGGCCGTCCGACAAGGATTCCCATCCGACGAGAAGGTGTTCTTATCCCCGGTCGACGCTTCGCCCGATCCCCTGCGCGCCGGCCTCGTCGGCCAGCCAGGGCGGGAGCGCGCCGTCAGACATACTGGGCGAGCGCGCGGTGCCTTCGGACCAGCTCCGGGTCCTTGAACAACGAGATGAGCAGCGCCCCGGCGACGAACCCGCCGACGTGCGCCCAGAAGGCCACGCCACCCTCGCCCGGTGCCGCAGTTCCGCCGAGCAGCTGGAGCAGGAACCAGTAGCCCAGCATGAGGTACGCGGGCACCGCGATGCGGGTGACGAACACGAACAGCACCACGAGCATGTGGACCCGCACGCGGGGGTAGAGAATCACGTACGCGCCCATCACCCCGCTGATGGCGCCGGAGGCCCCGACCATGGGGACGATGCTCGACGGGCTCACGGCGGTCTGCATCGCAGCGGCGGCGACGCCGCAGAGCAGATAGAACACCAGGTAGCGGAGCCGGCCCATCGAGTCTTCGACGTTGTTCCCGAAGAGCCACAGGAACCACATGTTGCCGATGAGATGGAACCAGCCGCCGTGCAGGAACATCGAGGTGACGGGCGCGTACCAGTGCCGCCCGACGCCGAGCACGCAGCTGGCGGTCGGACTCAGCGGGACGGTCGTCCCCGGGATGACCCGTCCCAGGTACTCCGCCGGGATCAGGCCCAGCTCGCAGACCGATCGGGCGAGCGTCGCATCGCCGCCCATTCCCTGGACCAGCACCCAGACGGCCGCGTTGAGCCCGATGAGCAGCATCGTGACGACGGGGGTGGCGAGCGTCGGGTTGTCGTCGCGGTAGGGGAACATGGAGGCAATAATATAGGGGGGCGGAGGGCCGGGATCGTCGCGCCCCGGGCCTCCGCCCCCCGAACCACGGATGGGCGCCGGCTACAGCGCGCGACGGCCCTGCAGCAGCTGCATGATGGCGAGTACGACTGCCACGACGAGCAGGATGTGGATGAAGCCGCCCAGCGTGTACGAGGTCGCCACCCCCAGCAGCCACAGCACCAGCAGGATCACCAAGATCGTCCACAGCATCGCTGCCTCCTCGAATTGAGGGCCTCGGGTTCGGCTGCCGACTGGCCCCATGATGCGAAGCCTGCCGTTCGAGCGTCGTGACCGGGGTCACTGGGGTATCATGTCGGCCATTTTGGCAGCTTTGCCGGGTACGACAGTTGCTCCCCCGTCCAGGCGTCGGCTGCGAACCGGCAGTTCGACAGGCCGGTTCACGCACCCATAGAACTCAGCGGAGTCCACATGGCTTCCAAGATTATCGGTATCGACCTGGGAACCACCAACTCGGTGGTCGCCGTCATGGAGGGGGGAGACCCCATCGTCATCCCCAACGCCGAGGGCGGGCGGACGACCCCCTCGGTCGTCGCGTTCACCAAGGACGGTGAGCGCCTGGTCGGCCAGGTGGCCAAGCGCCAGGCGGTGACCAACCCGAAGCAGACCATCTTCTCGATCAAGCGGTTCATGGGCCGCCGCCTCAACGAGATCACCGAAGAGGCCAAGCGGGTCCCCTACAAGGTCGGCGAGGGCCAGAGCGGCCTGTCCTCGGTCGAGATCGGCGGCAAGCGCTACACCCCACCCGAGATTTCGGCCATGATCCTGCAGAAGATGAAGCAGACGGCGGAGGACTACCTCGGCTACACGGTGGACAAGGCCGTCATCACCGTCCCGGCCTACTTCAACGACGCCCAGCGGCAGGCCACGAAGGACGCCGGCAAGATCGCCGGGCTCGACGTGCAGCGCATCATCAACGAGCCCACCGCCGCGGCTCTCGCCTACGGTCTGGACAAGAAGAAGGAAGAGAAGGTCGCCGTGTTCGACCTGGGCGGCGGCACCTACGACATCTCCGTGCTGGAGCTCGCCGAAGGCGTGTTCGAGGTGAAGAGCACCAACGGCGACACCCACCTGGGCGGCGACGACTTCGACCAGCGCCTGATCGACTGGCTGGTGTCGGAGTTCAAGAAGGACCAGGGGATCGACCTCTCCAAGGACCCGATGGCACTCCAGCGCCTCAAGGAGGCCGCGGAGAAGGCCAAGATGGAGCTGTCGAGCACCACGCAGACCGACATCAACCTGCCGTTCATCACGGCGGACCAGAGCGGCCCGAAGCACCTGAACCTGCCGCTCACGCGGGCCAAGTTCGAGCAGCTGGTGGACGATCTCATCCAGCGCACAATCCCGCCGATGCAGCAGGCGCTGAAGGACGCAGGGCTCGACCCCAAGCAGATTGACGAGGTCATCCTGGTTGGCGGTCAGACCCGTATGCCGAAGGTCCAGGAGATCGTCAAGGAATTCTTCGGGAAAGAGCCCCACAAGGGGGTCAACCCCGACGAGGTCGTGGCCATCGGCGCGGCGATCCAGGGTGGCGTGCTCGGCGGCGAGGTGAAGGATGTGCTCCTCCTCGATGTCACTCCGCTGTCCCTTGGCATCGAGACGCTCGGCGGGGTCACCACGGTGCTCATCGCCCGGAACACCACGATCCCCACCAAGAAGTCCGAGGTGTTTTCGACGGCGGAGGACAACCAGACGACGGTGGAGATCCACGTGCTGCAGGGTGAGCGCCAGATGGCGGTGGACAACCGCACCATCGGCAAGTTCCAGCTCACCGGCATTCCACCCGCTCCCCGCGGCATGCCGCAGGTCGAGGTCGGCTTCGACATCGACGCCAACGGCATCCTGCACGTCTCGGCCAAGGACAAGGCCACCGGGAAGGAGCAGAAGATTCGGATCGAGGCCTCGAGCGGCCTCAGCGATGCCGAGATCGACAAGATGGTGAAGGCGGCCGAGCAGCACTCACAGGAAGACAAGGCTCGCCGCGAGCAGATCGAGCAGCGGAACCAGCTCGACAGCCTGATCTACCGGGTCGAGAAGGACAGCAAGGAGTGGGTGGACCGGCTGCCGGCCGACAGCAAGAGCCGGCTGGACGCCGCCCTTGAGGGCGCCAAGCAGGCGCTCCGCGCCGGCGACCCGGACATCATCCGCAAGGCGCTCGACGAGCTCAACGGCGCGTATTCGGCGGCGGGCGCGACGCTGTACCAGAGCGCCCAGGCCCAGGGGCAGGGTCAGCCCGCGGGGGCCGCCGGGGCGGCCACCGGCGAGCCTGCGGCCGGGGGCAAGCCCGAGGACGTGGTCGAGGCGGACTACGAGATCGTGGACGACAAGAAGTGACGAAAGGGCCCTCCGGGCCCACGAGTCCGAGTCACCTGAGCGGAGCGAAGGGGGCATGCGCGGACGCATGGCCCCTTCACTTCGTTCAGGGTGACTCCCGTGCAGGGTGACTCTCGTGGGCGCCACACCGGCGACCGACACAACCGCCCGAACATCTAGGTATTATTAGGCAGGTCCATGCCGTCCGATCACCACGCCTTGCCGAAGGATCGCTCGATGTCCGCACGATCGTTGAACTGGCTCAAGTTCGGTGGCCTGGTGGCCCTGGCATTCGCCCTCGGGCTGCTGTTCGCCGGGCTCCTCGATCTGCCGATCCGCTCCTCGGCGCAGGAACAGGAACGGCAGGCCTCGGCCATCGCTCCCGTGCCGGCGCCCTCGATACCGGCGGCCCGTCCGCTGCGGGACCTCAGCGAAGCCTTCGCCGCAGTGGCGGAGCATGTGAAGCCCAGCGTGGTCTACATCCGGTCGCAGCGAACCGAGCACGCCTCCCAGCAGCCGCACATCCCGCCGGGCATGGAGCGCTTCTTCTCGCCCCGGTTCCGCCAGCAGCCGGAGATCGAGCAGGGCAGCGGCTCCGGGTTCATCGTCTCGGCGGACGGCTACATCCTGACCAACAACCATGTCGTCGAAGGGGCCGAGCAGGTCATCGTCCGGTTGCTCGATCGGCGGGAGTTCAAGGCCAAGGTCGTCGGCACCGATGCCAACACCGACGTGGCCGTGCTGAAGATCGATGCCAGGTCGCTCCCGCCGGTGGCGCTCGGCAACAGCGAAGACGCGCGGGTCGGTGAATGGGTCCTGGCCATCGGCAATCCGCTCGGCGAGGGCCTCACCTTCACCGTCACCTCCGGCATCGTCAGCGCCAAGGGACGCGCGTTGAGCGGCCTGCCGGGCCGGGGCCAGGGCAGCATCCAGGACTTCATCCAGACCGACGCGGCCATCAACCCCGGCAACTCCGGCGGCCCGCTCGTGAGCGTCGGCGGCGAGGTGATCGGCATCAACTCCGCCATCGCCAGCGAGACCGGATTCTACTCGGGCTACGGCTTCGCCATCCCGATCAACCTCGCCCGTACCGTCATGAACCAGCTCATCACCGACGGCAAGGTGCACCGGGCGGCGCTGGGCGTCTCCATCGACAACGTCAACCTGAACGACGCGGCTTACGTCGGGCTGCCCGAGATCCGCGGGGTCGTGGTCAAGGACATCCCGAGCGACGACTCGCCGGCCAAGGCCGCCGGCATCGAGCCCGGCGATATCATCGTGGCGGTGGACGGCAAGCCGGTCGAGTACGTCGGCCAGCTGCAGCAGGTGATCGGCTTCCGCCGGCCGGGCGACGTGGTCAAGGTGGAGGTGGCGCGGAAGGGCGGCGTCCGCAAGACGTTCAACGTCAAGCTCCAGCCACTCAACGACGCTCCGCAGGTCGCCTCGGGCGACACCGCGGGCGACACCGACCGGGCGGACTCGCCGACGGGCGCCGCGATGAACCGCCTCGGCATCAGCGTGGAGCCGGTCACGCCCGACGCGGCACACCAGCTCCAGCTCCCGGCGGACGCCCGCGGCCTGATCGTCACGGACGTGACCCCCGGCGGCCCCGCCTGGGAGGTGTTGTTCGACGACCCGCAGCGGGGCGGCCCGGACGTCATTCTTTCGATCGAGGGCAAGCCGGTGCGGTCGGAGGCCGACCTCCGGAAGGCGCT
>DAIPLK010000050.1:12481-16642 GCA_036769285.1 Gemmatimonadales bacterium
CGAACACCACGGAGAGCACGCCGATGGGGCGATGGACGCGCTGGGCCGCGGCGGTTGGGCTGGGCAGCGGACTGCTGGGCTGCCGGGGAAGCGGCGAACCGGACCGCGGGGCGGCCACGTCGGGCGCCACCGAGCCTGCCACGCCGATTGCGGCCAAGGTGGCCGCCTACACGCCGGTCCGCCTCACTACGGACCTGAGCAGGCTGAGCGATCGCGAGCGGCGGATGCTCCCGCTGCTGATGGACGCCGCCGCCGTCATGGACACCGTCTACCAGCAGCAGTTCTATCCGGCCAAGGACTCCCTTCGCTCGTCACTTAGCGACAGCGCCATGCGCCGCTTCGTGGACATCAACTACGGGCCGTGGGACCCGCTCGACGGCGACCGGCCCTTCGTGCCGGGAGTCGGTGAGCGCCCTCCCGGCGTCGAGCTCTACCCGCACGACATGAGCAAGGAGGAGTTCGAGCGGGCCGCCGCCGCCTCGCCGGCCGCGGCGCGCGCGCTCCGGAGTCCGTACACCCTGGTGCGGCGGGACAGCACCGGCACGCTGGCGGCCGTCCCCTACCATGAGGCCTACGGGGCCCGGATGCGCCTGGCGGCGGAGAAGCTCCGCGCCGCGGCAGGGCTGGCCGACGATCCCGGCCTCCGCCGCTACCTCGAGCTCCGCGCCGCGGCGCTGGAGACCGACGATTACCAGCCGAGCGACATGGCCTGGCTGGACATGAAGACCAACACCCTCGAGCTCGTCATCGGACCGATCGAGACCTACATCGACCGGCTGTTCGGGTACAAGACCGCCGCCTCGGCCTTCGTCCTCATCAAGGACAAGGCGTGGAGCACGCGGCTGGCACGGTATGCCTCCCTGCTCCCGGCGCTGCAACGCGGCCTCCCGGTGCCCGAGGCCTACAAGCGGGAGCGGCCCGGCACCGACTCCGACCTGAACGCGTACGACGCCGTCTATTACGCCGGGGATGCGAATGCGGGCTCCAAGACGATCGCCATCAACCTGCCCAACGACGAAGCGGTCCAGCTCCGCAAGGGCACCCGGCGGCTCCAGCTCAAGAACGTGATGCGCGCCAAGTTCGACCGCATCCTCGTGCCGATCGCGGAGGAGCTGATCGCCGACGACCAGCGGTCGCGCATCAGCTTCGATGCGTTCTTCGCCAACGTCATGTTCCACGAGGTGGCGCATGGCCTCGGCATCAAGCAGACGATCGACGGCAAGGGCACCGTGCGCGCCGCCCTGCGGGACCAGGCGGGCACGCTCGAGGAAGGCAAGGCGGACATCCTCGGTCTCTACATGGTCACCCGGCTGCTGGAGCAGCGGGAGCTGACCGGCACGACGCTCGAGGACCATTACGTCACCTTTCTCGCGAGCATCATCCGCTCGATCCGATTCGGCGCCGCGGAGGCGCACGGGCGTGCCAATGCCGCCCAGCTCTCGTTCTTCGAGGAGCACGGCGCGTTCACCCGGGACTCGGCCACCGGCCGGTACCGGGTGGATTTCCCGCGAATGCGCGCCGCGGTCGACTCGCTCGGCAGCCGAATCCTGCGGTTCCAGGGCGACGGCGACTACGAGGGCGTGAAGCAGTTCATGGTGGCCCGAAGCGCGCTCTCGCCCACGCTGCAGGGCGACCTGGCGCGGCTCGGCGGCAAGGGCATTCCCGTCGATGTCGTCTTCGAGCAGGGCCCGGACCTCCTGGGGCTGGGCCGGTAGAGCATGGCGCGCTGGCGGCCCCCCGAGGAGCAGGTCGTCGAGGCCCCGAAGCCGAGACGGTGGCCGCTGATCGTGCTGCTCCTGGCGCTCCTCGGCGTGGCGGCGGCCGGGCTATGGATGATCCGGCGCCGGATGCGGCCGCCCCGGGTGGGAGCGTCGGCGACCGCCACGGATGTCCGCTCCGACATCACGATCGCCGGAGATTCGCTCGACGTGGTGGTGAGCTGGCGTCTGAGGGAAGACCCGGCCATGGGAATCGCCGACTCGGTGCGGGTGGAGGTGGGATTGGGGGACGGCCGGGAGTCAGACAACCGGGTGAGCGGAGCCGCCCGGAGCACCGACACGTTGCGGCTTCGCGCCCCCGGCCCGGGCCAGACCGCCACCGGGTATTCGTGTGTAGCGGCCGTGTACGGCTCGCGGCTCGCGCGGGAAAGCTGCACACCGTGGCAGTACGTGCGGCCCTCGGGCGCGCCTCCGCCCCCGCCGGCCGCACCCGATACGACCGCCAAGCGCTCCACGCCAATGGCGCCAAGCACCGCCACAACCGCGGCTCCCCCAGCCATCGTCCGGATCGTGGTCGAGCCGGACGGCCAACAGGTGGATCCGGACGTGGACGGCAAGTGCGCGGCGTGGCAACGGCGCTTCCCCAACCGCTCGGTTTGGATCGCCGTCAATCGCCAGGCGGTCCCGGCGTGCACGGGCCCGAACGGCAAGCCGACGGTGGCCCAGTTCTGTGCCTTTGCCGTGCTGGCGGACGGTCGGCGGGTCAAGCTGGAGAACTCGGTCAACAACCCCTACTGCGAGCAGCTGTTCCAGGCATGGGCCCGGGAGCGGGTCTCCTGAGCCGCCTCCGCCGCGCGGGCGGTGCGCCAAGGGTGTAGATTGGGACGTTCGCGAACGTGGCGGAACTGGCATACGCGCAGGACTTAGGATCCTGTCCCGCAAGGGGTGCGGGTTCGACTCCCGCCGTTCGCATCCGGGCACGACCCCTCCTCGCTCCATCGCTCCAGGCCCTCCTCCCCTCATCGAAGACGCACCTCCACGGGAGACCACCAGCGGACGGGCCATGCCGTCGCGGGGTTCCTCATGGCTCGCAGATGGGAGCGGCCAAAATTGACCCTGGGGACGACGCCAGGGTAGATTTCCCGCGCCATGACTCCAATCACCGTCGAGAAGACCGCCGAGGATTCGGCCTCCAGGTCGCTGAAGGTCACCGTGCCCGTGGATCGCGTGCAGGAGGCCGAGGCCAAGGCCCTCAAGTACTACGTCCAGCGGGCCCGGCTCCCCGGCTTCCGGCCGGGCAAGGCTCCCGAGGCGGTCGTCCGCAAGCGGTTCGGCGACGCCATCCGCCAGTCCGTGCTCGAAGAGGTGATCCGGGAGAGCTGGCAGACCGCGCAGTCCAATGAATCGCTCAAGCCGATCGCCGACCCATCCATCCGAAATCTCAAGTTCGAAGCGGGGAGCCCGATCGAGTTCGACCTGCTGGTCGAGGTCCGGCCGGAGCTCACGCTGGAGCGGACCGGCGGCTTCCGGCTGGAGCGGCGGGTCGCGCAGGTGGCCGACAGCGCGGTCGAGGAGCACCTGGCGCGGTTGCAGGAACAGAAGGCGACCTGGATTCCCGTCGAGGGCGCCAAGCCGTCACCCGGGCAGATGGTTCGCGTCGAGGTGGCGCCACTGGACGAGAGCGGCGCCGGCGCCGCGCGGCCGTACGATCTGGTCCTCGGTCAGAATCAGGCGATCCCGGATCTCGAGGAGCGGATCATGACGCTCCTGCCGGGCGAGCAGACCGACGCCGAGGTGAAGTTTCCCGACGACCATCCGGACGAGTCCCGGCGGGGCCAGACCCGGCGCGTGCGCGTCACGCTGCACGACGTGAAGCGGCAGGAGCTCCCGGCGCTCGACGATGCCTTCGCGCACGAGGTCGGCGACTTCGAGAACCTGGACGCACTCCGCGCCGCCGTCCGCCAGGACCTGGAGCACGAGGCCGCCCGTGAAGCCGACGCACAGGTGCGGCAGGTGCTGATCCAGCAGATCGTCGAGGCCAACCACGTCAAGGCCCCGGAGTCGCTGGTGCACCGGCTCCTGCACGGCTACGCCGAGATGTACCGCGTCCCCCCGGAGCAGCTGCCGCAGTTCGAGCAGCAGTTCCACCCGATCGCCGAGGCGCAGGTCCGTCGCGATCTGGTACTCGATGCCGTGGTCGAGGCCAACGGTCTCCGGGCCACCGAGGCGGAGCTGGACCAGCGGGTGGCCGAGTTGGCGGCGGCGCGGGGCGTCCCTGCGGGCCAGCTGTACGGCTCCCTGCAGAAGGCCAACCGGCTCCCCGAGCTCGAACGAGCCATCACCGAGGAGAAGGCGTTTGCCCATCTCCTCCAGCAGTCCACAATTGACGAGGTGAAGTCTTGACGATGGCCACGCTCTATCCGCCGTACATCATCGAGCGCTC
>DAIPLK010000051.1:0-14597 GCA_036769285.1 Gemmatimonadales bacterium
GCCACCTTCATGATCCTGGGCGACGTGTGCACCCGGAACTGCGCCTACTGCGCGGTGTCCCACGGCACGCCCGCGGCGTTCGACCCGCTCGAGCCGGTCCGGCTCGCCGAAGCGGTCGAGCGGATGGGCCTGGCCCACGTCGTAATCACCTCCGTGGACCGCGACGACCTGCCGAACGGCGGCGCCGAGGCGTTCGCCGGCTGCATCACCGAGATCAAACGGCGGCTGCCCGATACCTCGGTCGAGGTACTGATCCCCGACTTCAAGGGCTCCGAGCAGGCGCTCCGGATCGTGATGGACGCGCGACCCGACATCCTCAACCACAACCTCGAGACCGCCGAGCGGCTCTACCGGCTCGCCCGGCCGGGCGGGCGCTACGACCGGGCCTTGGCGCTGCTGGCCGACGCCCGCCGGATGAATCCCGAGGGGCTGACCAAGAGCGGCATCATGCTCGGCCTGGGCGAGGAGTGGGACGAGGTGCTGGTCTGCATGCGAGACCTGCGGCGGAGCGACGTGAACATCCTGACGCTCGGCCAGTACCTGCGTCCCTCCGACAGCCACCTGCCCGTGGCGCGCTACTACAGCCCGGACGAGTTCGCCGAGCTGCGAGAGCTGGGGCTGGCGATGGGGTTCTCCCACGTTCAGTCGAGCCCGCTCACGCGGTCGTCGTATCACGCGTGGGAGCAGTCCCGCGCCGCGGCGGAGCGCCGCTGATGGCGGGGATCGCCCCCGCCAAGCCCCGAGCGCGCCGGCGCGGCCTCGACCCGGCCCGCGCCGACGAATACCGCGGCTGGCTTCGCCAGATGATGCTCATCCGCCGGTTCGAGGAGAAGGCCGGCGAGGCCTACAGCCTGGGGAAGATCGGCGGCTTCTGCCACCTGTACATCGGCCAGGAGGCGGTGGCCGTCGGCAGCCTGGCGGCGCTCCGCGGCGACGACTACATCACGTGCTCCTACCGCGAGCACGGGCACGCGCTCGCCCGCGGGATCAGTGCCCGCGCCGTCATGGCGGAGCTATTCGGCAAGGCCGCCGGCTGCAGTGGCGGCAAGGGCGGGTCCATGCACCTGTTCGACGCCTCGCTCGGCTTCCTGGGCGGGCACGGGATCGTGGGCGGCCACATCCCGCTCACCACCGGCATGGCGTTCGCCGTCAAGTACCGCAACACCGACCAGGTGGCGGTGTGCTACTTCGGGGAGGCGGCGGTCAACAACGGCGCCTTCCACGAAGCGCTCAACATGGCGGCGCTGTGGAAGCTCCCCGCCGTGTACATCTGCGAGAACAACCGCTACGGAATGGGCACCGCGCTCGAGCGGGCCAGCGCCATCTACGACATCTCCGAGCGGGCCTGCTCCTACGACATGGCCAACGAGGTGGTGGACGGGCAGGACGTGCTGGTCATGCACGCCGCCATGGAGCGCGCCGTCGAGCGCGCCCGGAAGAACAAGCACCCGACGCTGCTGGAGGTTCGCACCTACCGGTTCATGGGCCACTCGATGTCCGACCCGATCCACGGCCACTACCGGACGCGGGAGGAGGTCGAGGACCAGCGCAAGCGCGATCCGATCGCAGTCTGGTCCCAGCGCCTGATCGAGGATGGTCTGATGGACCAGGCCGCAGTGAAGGCCGTGGACAAGGAGGTCGTGGAAGAGGTGGAGGACGCCTACCGGTTCGCGGACGAGGCGCCCGATCCGGAGCCGGGGGAGCTGTACACGCATGTGTACGCCAACCCATGAGCTCGACCGCCGGATCCACTCGAGTCACCCTGAGGGGAGCGAAGGGGACATGCGTTGGGGCATGCTCCCTTCGCGGAGCCTGCCCTCGAGCGCAGCGAAGGGCTCAGGATGACGATGGCCCCGTTCATACTGGCAGTGGGTGTTGACGGCTATGGCCATCGTCACCTACCGCGACGCCCTCAACCAGGCCCTCCGCGAGGAGATGCAGCGTGACGCCAACGTCTTCCTGATGGGCGAGGAGGTCGGGGTCTACCAGGGCGCCTACAAGGTGAGCCGGGGACTGCTGGAAGAGTTCGGGCCGATGAGGGTGGTGGACACGCCCATCACCGAGCTCGGGTTCGCCGGTGTTGGTGTCGGCGCGGCGATGGTGGGCCTCCGCCCGGTCATCGAGTTCATGACCTGGAACTTCGCGCTGCTCGCGATCGACCAGCTGGTCAACTCGGCGGCGAAGATGCGCTACATGTCGGCCGGGCAGGTCGGGGTACCGGCCGTGTTCCGTGGCCCCGGCGGCGCGGCCCTGCAGCTCAGCGCGCAGCACTCCCAGGCGTTCGAGAGCTACTACGCCCACATTCCCGGGCTCAAGGTCGTCATGCCGGCGACGCCGGCGGACGCCAAGGGGCTGCTCAAGAGCGCCATCCGGGACGACGATCCCGTGGTCTTCATCGAGGGTGAAATGCTCTACAACCTCAAGGGCGAGGTCCCCGAGGGAGAGCACGTCGTGCCGCTCGGCAAGGCCGACATCAAGCGAGCGGGAAGTGACGTCACCATCGTGTGCCACTCGAAGACCGTCGCCGTGGCCCTCAAGGCCGCGGAGCAGCTCGCAGGCGAGGAGGTGGACGCCGAAGTGCTCGACCTCCGCACGATCCGGCCGCTGGACACCGAGGCAGTGCTCGCTTCGGTGGCGCGCACACACCGCTGCGTGGTGGCGGAGGAGGGCTGGCCGTTCGCCGGCGTCGGCGCGCAGGTCGTGGACACCATCCAGCGCGAGGCGTTCGACGAGCTCGACGCGCCCATCCTCCGCGTCACCGGCGCGGACGTTCCCATGCCCTACAACAAGCACCTCGAGAAGGCCGCCAAGGTCGACACCGCCAGGGTGATCGACGCGGTCCACTCCGTGCTGTACCGCGACTGAGCGATGGCAACCAAGGTCGTCATGGAGGCGCTCTCGCCCACGATGGAAGAGGGGCGCCTCGTCGAATGGAAGAAGGCCGTGGGCGATCTCGTGGCCGTCGGCGATGTGCTCGCCGAGGTCGAGACCGACAAGGCCGTGATGGAGCTCGTGGCCCGGGCGGGGGGCACGCTGCTAAGGCAGTTGGTGGCCGCGGGCGCCACCGTACCGGTGTCGGAGCTCGTCGCGCTGATCGGCGAGCCCGGCGAAGCGGTGGACAATGGGAAGCCAGCGGCGGCCGCTGCGCCACCCGCTCCGGCGGCCCCTGCTACCGCGGAGCGTACGGCGGCGGCGGCGCCATCCGCCGCGCCCGCTGCGCCGGCCGTGCCGGCCGCCGCGCCCGCTGCGCCGCTGGCCGCGTCGGCCTCGACCGGGCGGGTGAAGGCGTCTCCCCTCGCCCGCCGGATCGCCGCCGAGCGCGGGATCGAGCTCGGCGGCATCGCAGGATCGGGGCCCGAGGGTCGTGTGGTCCTCCGGGACCTCGAGCGGGCGCCCCCCGTGCCGATGCCCTCGCGGGGGACCGCCGCAGGGACGCCGATCCTCCCGCCCGCCCCCCGCCCCATGGTCGTCCGGCCGCCCGACGGCGCGCCGTATACCGACGTGCCCCTGACCCAGCTGCGCAAGACGATCGCCCGCCGGCTGGCGCAGTCGATGGGGCCGATCCCCACCTTCTATCTCACGACGGAGGTGGACATGGAGCGGGCCTGGGACGCTCGCGAGGCGCTCAAGGCCCTGGGCGAGGGTCCCAAGGTGTCGTTCAACGACATCATCATCAAGGCGGTCGCGACCGCGCTGCGGCAGCATCCCGCCTGCAACGCGTGGTGGCAGGACGATCAGATCCGCTACTGGCACGAAGTGCACCTGAGCATGGCGGTGGCGATCGAGGACGGCCTCATTACCCCCGTCATCCGGCACGCCGACCGCAAGTCGCTCCGCGAGATCGCCGCCGAGTCGCAGGACCTCGCCGCGCGGGCGCGGCAGCGGCGGCTCGCGCCCGAGGAGTACACCGGCGGCACGTTCTCGGTCTCCAACCTCGGCATGCTCGACATCGACGAGTTCACGGCGGTCATCAACCCGCCGGAGACGGGGATCCTGGCCATCGGGCGCATCGCCGAGAAGGCCGTAGCGCACGAGGGACAGCTCGCCGTGCGGCGCCGGCTCCGGCTGACCATGTCGTGCGACCATCGAGTCATCGACGGCGCCACCGGGGCGCAGTTCCTGAAGACGCTCAAGACGATGCTGGAGAATCCGCTGGCGCTGGTGTGGTAGCGCTCGAGTCACCCTGACCGAAGCGAAGGGGCCATGCGTCGGCCTATGCCCCCTTCACTGCGTTCAGGGTGACTCGAGCGCCGAACCCGAGCAGCTTACGTCACTATCTGCGAGAGGACGACCGTGGCGACCCAGTTCGACGTCATCATCATCGGCGGGGGACCGGCCGGCTACGTCTGCGCCATCCGCGCGGCCCAGCTCGGCCTGGCCACGGCGGTGGTGGAGCGTGACAAGCTCGGCGGCGTGTGCGTCAACATCGGTTGCATCCCGACCAAGGCGCTGCTCCATAGCGCCTACGTAGCCAACCTGGTCTCGCACGACGCGAAAGAACTCGGCGTCGAAGTGGGCGCGGTGAGGACGGACTACGGCGTGGCCATGCGCCGCTCGCGCAAGGTATCGGAGCAGAACTCGAAGGGCGTCGAGTTCCTGATGAAGAAGCACAAGGTGACGGTCATCAAGGGCACCGGCGTTCTCGGGAAGAACCGCACGGTCAGAGTGGGCAGCGACGAGTACCAGGCGCGGAAGGCGGTGGTGATCGCGACCGGCTCTCGGGTCAAGGGCCTCCCGCAGATCGGGCTCGAGATCAACAAGACGACGGTGATCAGCTCGGACGAAGCGCTCTTCCTGGAGCAGGCCCCCAAGACGATGGCCGTCGTCGGCGCCGGAGCGGTGGGATGCGAGTTCGCCGACATCTTCAACGCGTTCGGCAGCAAGGTGACGCTCATCGAGGTGCTCCCGCGGATTCTGCCACTCGAGGATGCCGAGTCATCGGACGCACTCGCCAAGAGCTTCAAGAAGCGGGGCATCACGGCGTACGCCGGGGCCCAACTGACCAAGGCGACGGTGGCCGCGGACAAGGTGACATTGGAGCTCGAGGCGAGCGGCAAGAAGGAGACGGTGGAGGTCGAGAAGGTGCTGATGGCGGCGGGCCGCGCCGTGAACACCGAGTCGATGGGGTTCGAGGCAGCGGGGGTGCAGCTCACCGACCGGGGCTTCGTCCGCGTGGATCCTGCCACGCTGGAAACCACGTCGTCCGGCGTCTACTGCATCGGCGACGTCGCGGGCCCGCCGATGCTGGCACACAAGGGGAGCCGCGAGGGGATCATCGTGGCGGAGCGCATCGCCGGGCAGCACCCGCACGCGATCAAGTACGACAACGTCCCCAGCGTGACGTATTGCCACCCCGAGGTGGCGAGTATCGGCCTCACCGAGGACCAGGTCAAGGAGCGGAAGCTGGACTACCAGGTGGGCCGCTTCCCCTTCAGCGCCAACGGCCGGGCGCGGAGCGCCAACGAGACCGAAGGGTTCGTGAAGATCATCCGTGACAAGAAATACGGCGAGATCCTCGGCGCGCACATCGTCGGGAGCCACGCGTCGGAAATCATCCACGAGCTGGCCGTGGCCCGCGAGAACGAATACACCGTCGAGGAAGTGGAGCTCGCCATCCACGCGCATCCGACCCTTTCGGAGGCGATCGCCGAGGCGGCGCTCGACTCGATGGGCCGGGTCCTGCACATCTGACGATGGACCCCATTCGCCTCGTCCTCCTGGCGATGGGGTCCGGGGTCGCGTTCGGCCTCGCCGTGGTCAGCGCGACGGTGATCGGAGTGGATACGCTTCGGTCCGCCGCGTCGTCCGCCGAGCCCGCGCTCGGTGCCCCGCTCTACCTGCTCTTCTTCGGCACCCTCGCCGGATTGCTCGTGGCCGGCGTCGTGGCGTGGCGGCTGCTTTCCCCGGTCCTTTCGACCTACCGGCGCGGCGGACTCTCCATCGTGAGTGCGCTCGCCACGGTGCTCGCGATGCTGCTCTGCATCCCGGTCCACCAGCTGTCCGGCCGGAGCGGCCTCGCCGCTCTGGGTGGACTCGCGCTCCTCGTCTCGCTCTTCCTCGCGCGCGGGGCGCGCCGCGCCGCCATCGTGCAATGAGCGCGCGGCTCGGCGTGGCGGACCTCGGCCACCGGCCGTACGCGGAGGCGCTCGAGCTCCAGCGTGCCCTCTGCCGCCGGCGCCTGTCGGGCGAGCTGCAGCAGGATCTGCTGCTCCTGGTGGAGCACGAGCCGGTCGTCACCCTCGGCCGCGGCGCCCAGGCGAGCAGCCTGCCGCTCGCTCCGGAGGAGCTCATGCGGCGGGGCGTGACGGTGGCGGAGGTCGAGCGTGGAGGGGACGTCACCTATCACGGGCCCGGGCAGCTGGTGGGCTACCCGATCCTGCAGCTGCGCGAACACCGGGAGGATCTCCACTGGTACCTGCGGCAGCTCGAGGCCGTGCTCATCAGGGCGCTCGCCGGGCTGGGGATCGCGGCCGAGCGGAACCCGGGCCTCACCGGCGTGTGGACGCAAGGGCGGAAGATCGCGAGCCTCGGCGTTCACGTGAAGCAGTGGGTGACCTATCATGGTTTTGCGCTCAACGTGAGCACCGATCTGCGGGCGTTCGACCTGATCGTCCCGTGCGGCATCCAGGGCGTCGTGATGACCAGCGTCGCGGTCGAACTCGGCCGGACCGACGCCGCGGCGCTCTGGGCGGAGACGCGGGACGAGGTGGTCGAGGCGTTCGCCGAGGTGTTCGCCTATCGTGAGGTGGAGGAGATCGCAGCTGGCGCGTTGCCTGCCGAGGGAGTCACCCTGAACGAAGTGAAGGGGCCATGATTCGACGCATGCCCCCTTCGCTCCGCTCAGGGTGACTCAGTCGGCGACGATTCCTTGGCTATCGGAGCAGACTACCCCCATGCCAGACCGCATTGACGCGCGAGATTCCGACCGCGATCGGCTCCCGCCCGGTCAGATCGTCACCCAGAAGTGGCCGGTGCTGCACTACGGGGTGGTGCCCCCGGTGAACCTCGCCACGTGGCGGTTCGCTGTTACCGGCGCCGTCGAACGGACGCTCTCGCTGACCTGGGACGAACTCGTGGCGCTCCCGCGTCGCGAGACGGTGTGCGACATGCACTGCGTCACCCGCTGGAGCCGCTACGACAACGTCTTCGAGGGCGTGCCGGTTCAGGCCATTCTCGAGCGTACACGGGTGAAGCCCGAAGCCGCGTACGTCCTGGTGCACGCCGAGGAGGACTTCACGACCAATCTCCCGCTCGCCGATCTCGATCGGCCGGCAAACCTGCTCGCGCTCTCCCACAACGGCGAGCCGCTGACGCCCGAGCACGGTGGACCGGTGCGGCTGCTCGTGCCGCATCTCTACCTCTGGAAGAGCGCCAAGTGGGTGACGGGATTTCAGCTGCTGCAGGAAGACTACCCGGGGTTCTGGGAGCAGAACGGCTATCACATGCGGGGAGATCCGTGGCGGGAGGAACGGTACGGACGGTCGGATCCGGCGAGGATGCGGCGGGGGCCGAGGTAGGGGGTGATCCCGGGGAGGCTTCGGCCCCTTCGCCTTGCAGGCTCAGGGCGGATTGGGCGCTGGAGAATTCGGATGGCTGGAGTCTTGTTTTTGGCGCCCAATCCGGTTTCTCTGCCTAGCATGTCAGAATCGCCCCGACGTCCGACGCCCGAGGCGCAGGCGGATCAACGGATCCAGGACATTCTCCGCGCGGCGGACAGCTGGTCCAGGGAGGCTCCCGGGGCCCTCACGCCGGCCATCCGGGCCGTCTGTATCCGGCTGGCGGAAATGGTCGCCGACCAGCGGCACTACCTCGCCCCGCTTCCGGAGCCGCAGGAAAGTGAGCGGCGGGCCGTCCTGAGCATCGTGGCCGACCGGCTCCGCTCCCAGCCGATCACCGAGGGCCTGGACCAGCACCTCAAGGCCCTGGAGGAGATGGAGCTCCGATCCACCGGTTCCTGGGCCACGGTGGCAGCCGCGCAGACCGAGTGGATCACCACCGCGATCCGGTACCTCGAGAGCTGCGCCGCCGCGCTTCCCGTCGGCGAGCGCCCCGACCCGTACTGGGCCGACGACGTGGTGGCCGGGATCATCGCCTCGGCGCGCGCACTCATCGGGGTGGACGAGCTCCACGCCCGCACCGAGGCTCGCTACTCCGGCCCGGTCAGGCGGGTGGCGCCGGAGGAGGAGGCGTAGCGCCGGCCGCACCTCTCTCGGCGAACAGCTCGAAGAAGCGCCCGAAGATCTCGATCCCGCTCCAGAGCTGAGCGAGATCGAGTTTTTCGTTGGGGGAGTGGAGCCCGTCATCGGGCAGACCGATCCCCGTCAGCAAGACCGGCGCGCCCTCGAGGCCGAGCTCGGGGACGATCGGGATCGATCCGCCGGCCCGCACCCTCACCGCCCGACGACCCGTCACCGACTCGAATGCCTCGTCGAGCACCGCGAAGGCCGGATGTTCCACCTCCACCCGCACCGGGTCACCGCCGTGCAGGAGCGTCACCTTGACCTCCGCCCAGCGGGGCGCGAGCGCGGCGACTGCCCGCTCGAGTTGCTTGCCCACCTTGGCGTACGTCTGCCCGGGCACCAGCCGGAGGCTCACCTTCGCCGTCGCCTGGGCCGGAATGACCGTCTTGGCCCCCTCGCCGACGAAGCCGCCCCGGATGCCGTGGATCTCGAAGGTCGGAAGCGCCCACACCCGCTCGAAGACGGAGTGCTCCTTGAGCCCGGTCAGCACCTGCCCGGTCACCTCGTCCCGAAGGAACGCCACCTTGTCGAACGGGAGCTGCTTCCAGGCCTTGAGCTCCTGCTTGGTGGGAGGCTCCACCGCCTTGTAGAGCTTGGGCACGTGGATCTCGCCGTCCGCGCTCTTCAGCTTGGCCAGGATGCGGACGAGCGTCTCGATGGCGTTCGGCGCCACCCCGCCGTAGGTGCCGGAGTGCAGGTCCCGCTGCAGGGTCCGGACCGAGATTTCCGCGTAGCAGAGGCCGCGGAGCGCGGTGTAGACGGCCGGCCAGCCGGGAGCGTAGTACGACATGTCGCACACCAGCGCAGCGTCGGCACGCGTGCGCTCGGGCTCCGCGTGCAGCAGGTCGAAGATCACGCGTCCGCCACACTCCTCCTCGCCCTCGAAGATGAAGTGAACGTTGAGCGGCGGCCGCCGGTCGGCATCCAGGGTGGCCTCGTAGGCCTTGAGCAGGCAGAACACCTGGCCCTTGTCGTCGGCGGCGCCGCGGGCATAGAGGCGCCCGTCGCGGACGGTGGGCGTGAATGGCGGGCTGATCCATTCGTCGAGTGGGTCGGGCGGCTGCACATCGTAGTGCCCGTAGATGAGCAGCGTGGGGCGCCCGGGCACCGGCGGACTCTCCGCCCAGACGACCGGGTGCCCCTGCCCCTCGATGACCTGCACCGTCGGGCAGCCGAGGCCGGTCAGCGCGTCACGCAGCCACAGGGCCGCGCGCCGGCAGTCCGCCGTGTGGGCGGGGAGAGCGCTCACGCTCGGGATCGAGAGGAACCCGGAGAGCTCGCCCAGCAGGCGGCTCTGTTCGCGGGCGGCGAAGCTGGTGTCCATGTGATCAGGCCCCGGGTGAGGAGTGGTGGTGCGGCCGCTTGGAAAAGCTACACGGCGCGGGAATGTGCGCGAGGGGCCCAGGGGCCGGTGGCATGGCCGCCGGAGTCACCCTGAGCGAAGCGAAGGGGGCATGAGTCGGGTCATGCCCCCTTCGCTTCGCTCAGGGTGACTCCCTGCCTCAGCGCCCCGCATCGCTCCCGACCGGCGGGGCGGCCGAATCCCCGACCGCCACCGCCAGCCTGGGGTAGGCACTGTCGCCCTGCACTCCGTCCATCAGGCGCCCCAGTGCCGCGACGCTCGTCCGCACGTCCTCGCCGTGCTGCTCGTACCAGCGGTCGAACAGATCGAGGCGCGTGCGGTATATCCGGGCGCCGATGAGCCTCGCGTTGTTGACGGGTCGCTCGGGCACGCGCCCGATCGTGAACGTGCGCAGGCGCGCTGCCACCGGGCCCTCGAGCTCCGTCCGGGCCCAGGCTCCCGCCTCGGAGCGGCCGCGCTCCAGTGCGACCGAATCCGGATGGGTGTCGTAGAGCGCCTGCAGACGATCCACGAGGCTCGCATAGAACTCCCCGAGCACGATCTCGTCGTGCCACCGGTCCGCCGCGCGGCGCGCGAGGATGGTGTCGCCGCGCTCGCCGAAGAACGACTGCGCCGAGCGATAGCCCACGAACTGCGCGTAGCTCTCGTTGAACGGCGTGGCGCTCTTGACGTACAGGGTGTTGTGGGCGATTTCGTGAAACACCGTCGCCGCCAGCTCCACGGAATCCCCGGTGAGGGCCGTGGAGAGGAGGGGGTCGTTGAACCAGCCGAGGGTGGAGAACGCCGACGAGGGCCGCAGGTGGATGTCGTAGCCCCGGGCGGCGAAGCGGTCGGCTTCACGCCGCGCCGCGTTCAGATCGAAGAACCCCTTGTAGGGAATGCGCCCGACGATCGGATACTTCCAGGTGTGGGGGCAGATGCAGTCGCGGGGCGCGGCCTGGAGGACGAGCAGCAGAGTGTCCCGGCCCACGTCGGCGTACGTGGTATAGGTCTCCTTTGCCTCCAGGCCGAGCCGTGCCGCATAGTTGCGGCTGGCGACCACGAGGCCGAGGGCCTGCCGAAGCGCGGGATCGGTGCGCGGATCGGCGGCCAGCTTGGCGATCGGCTGGCGGGCGTTGAGGATCCGCGTCTCCTCGATCCCGGCACGGGTGAGGTACCGGATGTCGTCGCTCGCGAGGTACGCGGTCCCGTACCCCGCGAACAGCGCGGCGACGACGATGAGAAGGACCACGCGCCTCACCGCACCCGCGCGACCGCGATCCTGGGCTTGGCGACGCTCGAGACGGGGGAAGACGCGCCGCCGGTAAGGACGAGGTTGACCTCGCCGGAGCTCACCGGCTGGATGATGCGCACGTGGCGGCCGGAACCGCCGCGGAGCACCCCGGTCCGGTCGTAGGCGCCGGTGCGGGTGCTGTCGGGTGTCAGCGGATAGGGCTTGGCGAACACCCCGTTCTGGAAGTTCAGCTGGTAGATCGCCCGCAGGTTCAACGAGGTATACCGCAGCCGGTCGCTGACCGGGGTGAAGCCGGACAGGTTCGTGAGGTAGTTCGCCAGCTGCCATTGGGAGGCCAGCGTGCTGAAGTCCTCACCGGTCACCGCCTGAACGTTGGCCATCCCGGTGCGATTCGTCTGCAGCAGGGCGCGCGTGAGCTCGGTGCCCTGGGGCTGGGTGGCGGCGAAGTGATCGGCCAGCCACCGGAGGAAGAGCCAGTTGGCGCCCCGCTCCTCGAGCGTGCCCGTCGAGGTTCCCGGCTCCACCAGGAAGCTCGCCTCGGGGTCGTTCAGGTATCCGTAGGCGTTGTCCAGGTTCGCCCCATTGAACTGGGACTCGCAGTTGGCGAACGGCGACGTGCAGAAGTTATCGGGGACGTTTTCGCCGCCCAGCTCCTCGGCGAAGTGCGAGAGTCCCTCGTTGAGCCAGGTATCCTCGGAGGTCCCGCTGCGGACCAGCACGTGCTGGTTGAAGCTGATCATGTGCTGGAACTCGTGGATGAACACCCCGGGCAGCGTCTGCGTGGCGAACGACTTGGAGATGGTGCACCCGGGCGTGATCGTCCCCGGGACCAGCCCGTAGAAGATCTCGCCGTCGTTCGAGTTGGGCTGACTCGGCAGCAAGTCGAGGCCGTAGAAGAAGCCGAGAATGACGCTCCCGGTGGTATTGCAGTTCGGGGAGAGCTGGTTCACACGCTGGGTCAGCAGCACGATCACGACGCCGTTGTTCTCGAGGTCCGATTCGCGTCCGAACGCCGTGGTGTCGATCGGGTAGAGGTAGCTGTCGAACAGCTGGCCGACGTTGTCGAGATCGGCTTGCGTGTACCCCGTCGGCGCGCCGTCGTCGAGGACGTCGAGGTAGATGGCCACCCGCTGCCCAACGACCTTCGCCTTCGCGGTGCTTTGCACGAAGCTGTCGCAGGCCGTGGTGGCGCAGACGTCGAACGTGCGCTGAGAGCCGACCACCGGCGGCACCGGTGCGACCGAGGCCGAGATCCGACGGCGGGCCTCGGCCGCTGCCGGCTGCCGGGACAGGTCGCGCTCGCGCGCGCGCAGCCGGTCGTGAAACGCCTGGGCGGCCGTGGGTGGCTGGTCGAAGACGGCCGGGCTGAGCGCGGCCACCGAGGCCGAGGGGCTCGGCCCCCCCTGCAGTCTGTAGCTGGCGCTGATCCCGCTGTTGGTCTCCGTCCCCTCGGACGCCAGGGCCACGTAGAGGTACTCCGCCTCCTGGGTTCCGGCCCCCGGAATCCGGACACAGGCGGTCTGCGAGGCGTCCAGGATGGTGTACTGGCCGGCCGCCAGGCTGGTCGGGCTCACCGCCGAGCAGTCCACCGGGGACGGCGGGTTGGGGTCGCTGCCGCCGCAGGCGGCGAGCAGGAGGGCGCCGATCATTGGGGCCCAGCGAGGGAATCTGCGAGTCACGTGGGGCGGCTCCTGGCCGGCGGAAGAGGTGGTCGGATGAGCAGCAAGATAAGAAACCACAACGGCTTTTGACAATCGCTGGGGCTCCCGGTACCTTCTCTCGGTGTTCGAGACCAATTGGCTGACGGTGGTCCGGTTCGGGGCGGACGGACTGGTGCCCGTGGTGGCGCAGGAGAGCCGTTCGGGCGACGTCCTGATGCTCGCGTTCGCGAACCGTGAAGCGCTGGAACGGACCGCCGCCACGGGCCAGGCGCACTACTACAGCAGGTCTCGGGCCGGGCTCTGGCGGAAGGGCGAGACCTCCGGCCACGAGCAGTCCGTCCGGGAGATCCGGATCGATTGCGACGGCGACGCGGTGCTCTATCGGGTGGACCAGACGGGGCCCGCCTGCCACACCGGCGCCCGCACGTGCTTCTCGACCGCCGTCGGTCCGGATGGTCAGCCGGCGCCCGGCGAGGACCCCGGCGCGCACTTGCTGGCCCGCCTGGCCGCCACGATCGCCGCGCGGGCGGCGGCGCGCCCCGCGGGGTCGTACACCGTGCAGTTGCTCGACCGCGGCGTGCCCAGGATCGCCCAGAAGGTGGGCGAGGAAGCGGTGGAAGTCGTCGTCGCGGCGAATGCGGAGGAGCCCGAGCGTCTCGCGTCCGAGGCGGCCGATCTCCTCTATCATCTTCTGGTGCTGCTGCAGGCTCGGGGTGTCCCGCTGGACGCCGTCTTGAAGGAGCTGGCGCACCGCAGTCGGTAGGCATGGCCTTCGTCCATCTCCACACCCACAGCGAATACTCGTTGCTCGA
This sequence comes from Gemmatimonadales bacterium, assembly GCA_036769285.1. Classification (GTDB taxonomy): domain Bacteria; phylum Gemmatimonadota; class Gemmatimonadetes; order Gemmatimonadales; family GWC2-71-9; genus CAVVWJ01. The sequence goes on from DAIPLK010000051.1 coordinate 13,311, forward strand.
CGGGGCCAGCCGGATCCCCGATCTCGTCGCGCACGTCAAGCAGCTCGGCATGGACAGCCTGGCCGTCACCGACCACGGCAACATGCACGCGGCCTGGTCGTTCTACGAGGCGGCCAAGGCGCAGCAGATCCGGCCCATCCTCGGCTTCGAGGCGTATCTCGCCTTCGGCCCCCGCCAGGCACGCGAGAAGCCCGCCGGCGCCCCCGCCGCCTATAGCCATCTCGTTCTGCTGGCCAAGAACCGCGCCGGCTACCAGAACCTGGTCCGGCTGACCTCCATCGGGTTCACCGAGGGGTTCTACCGCCGGCCCCGGATCGACAAGGCGTGCCTGGAGCAGTACAGCGAGGGGATCGTCTGCCTCGCGGCCTGCCTGTCCGGCGAGGTCGCGCTGCACCTGCGCCAGGGAAGGTTCGAGGAGGCCAAGCGAAGCGCGGAGTGGTTCTCGCGCGTCTTCGGACACGACGGCTTCTGGCTCGAGGTGCAGCACCACGGGATCGCCGAGGAGCGGCTCGTCGCCGAGGGGATGCTGCGTCTCGGGCAGGAGCTCGGGATCGGCGTCGTGGCCACGAATGACGCGCACTATCTCCGGCGCGAGGACGCCGAGTCCCACGACGTGCTGCTGGCCATCGGCACGGGGAGCGACCTGGACGACCCGAAGCGCTTCCGCTTCACCGGCGAGGAGTCGTACGTGAAGTCGGAGCAGGAGATGCGGGCGCTCTTCCCGGACCACCCGGAGGTGCTGGCCGACACCCAGACGGTCGCCGACCTCTGCGAGTTCGATTTCGAGAAGAAGTACTTTCTCCCGAGCTTCCCCCGCCCCGCCGAGTACGCGAGCGACGAGGCGTTGCTCGACGACCTGGCCCGCCGCGGGGCCGAGCGACGGTACGGCTCCCCGCTGCCGGCCCAGGTCGAGGAGCGTCTGGCGTACGAGCTCGGCGTCATCGAGCGGGCCGGGTACGCGGGCTACTTCCTCATCGTCCAGGATTTCATCGCCGCGGCCCGCGAGCGGGGCATTCCGGTGGGCCCCGGCCGCGGCTCGGCGGCCGGGTCGATCGTGGCCTACGCCCTCGGCATCACCAACGTCTGCCCGCTCAAGTTCGACCTGCTGTTCGAGCGCTTCCTCAATCCCGAGCGCGTGTCGATGCCCGATATCGACGTCGACTTCTGCTTCGAGCGCCGGGGCGAGGTGATCGAGTACGTCCGCCAGCGGTACGGGCGGGCCAGCGTGGGGCAGATCGTCACCTTCGGGACGATGAAGGCGCGCGCGGCGATCAAGGACGTGGCGCG
>DAIPLK010000051.1:14697-16594 GCA_036769285.1 Gemmatimonadales bacterium
GCGCTCGAGAAGGTCGGCATGCTGAAGATGGACATGCTCGGTCTCAAGACGCTGACCGTGATCCACGACGCGGTCCGGATGATCACCGCGCGGACGGGCGTCGTGATGGACATGGACACGCTGCCGTTCGACGACCCGAAGGTCTACGAGCTCCTGCGCCACGGCCGCACGGCCGGCGTCTTCCAGTTCGAGTCCCCGCTGGCCACCGACACGCTTCGCGCGATGAAGTGCGACCGATTCGACGACCTGGTCGCGTCGAATGCGCTGCTTCGACCGGGCCCGCTGGACGCGGGGATGCACACGGTCTTCATCCGGCGGAAGCTGGGCCAGGAAAAGGTCACCTATCCGCACCCCTCGCTCCAGGAAATCCTCGAACCCACGTATGGGGTCATCACCTACCAGGAGCAGGTGATGCGGATCGCGAACGTGCTGGCCGGGTTCAGCCTGGCCGAAGCCGATGTGCTCCGGAAGGCGGTGGGCAAGAAGGACGCAGAGCTCATCAAGAGGGAGCTGGGCAAGTTCTGCGAGCGGGCGATGGCGCTCGGCCACCCCAAGAAGCTGGCGGATCACCTGGCCGCGCAGATCGAGACCTTCGGGCGGTACGGCTTCAACAAGTCGCACTCGGTGGCCTACTCGGTGCTGTCGTACCAGACGGCGTGGCTCAAGGCCCACTACCCTGCCGAGTTCATGGCGGCACTGCTCTCCTCAGAAATCGGCAACACCGACAAGGTGGTGCAGTACATCAACGAGGCGCGCGAGCTCGACCTCGAGGTGCTGCCGCCGGACGTGAACGAGTCCGGCTTCAAGTTCACCGTCGTCGGAGACCGGCGGATCCGCTTCGGCCTGGGCGCCATCCGGAACGTCGGCTGGGGCGCGATCGAGTCAATCATCGCCGCGCGGCGGGACGCGCCGTTCACCGCGCTCGCGGATTTCGTGGAACGCATCGATCTCCGGCTCTGCAACAAGCGGGTGCTCGAGTCGCTGATCGTGGCCGGCGCGTGCGACGGGCTGGGCGGCCACCGGAAGCAGCTGTGCGAGGCGCTGGACGGCGTGCTGGGCGAGGCCCAGCTGCTCCAACAGGAGCGGGAGGCGGGTCAGGCATCGCTCTTCGGCGAAGCGACGGGGGGGATGGGGGAGGCTGCCCTGAGCCGAGCGAAGGGGAGGGTCGGCCTCCCCGACGTCCCCGTCTGGACCGAGGCGGAGCGGCTCGTCAAGGAGAAAGAGGTGCTCGGATTCTTCATTTCCGGGCATCCGCTCGAGCGATTCCGCGACGAGGTGGAGCTGTTCGGCACTCGCACAACCGCGACACTCGGCGAATGGAGCGAGCACCAGGTGGCGGTGGCGGCGGTGGTGACCGGGGTGAAGCGGCTGATCTCGAAGAAGACGGGCAAGGAGTACGCGCGACTGGTGCTCGAGGACTTTCACGGCACGGCCGAGGCGATCGTCTTCCCGGAGGCGTGGGCCAAGCTCAACGGGACGATCCTGCCCGACGCGGCGCTGCTCCTCACGGGTGGGTACAGCGACCGTGACCGGGGCGAGGACCACGCCCCGTTCATCGTCGAGGCGGCGCGGGCCCTCGAGGACCTCAAGACCTCGGGCGCGGTGGCGCTGAGCCTGCGCTGGCGGTCACCGGCGGCGCCGGAGCCGCAGGCGCTGCAGGCGGCCGCCGCGCTCTGCTCGGCGCACCCGGGACCCACGCCCCTGTATATTGAGTGGAGCGACGGGACCGGGGAGTCGGTGCGGCTCAGGTCCCGTCGCGTCCGGGTCGCGGCTCAAGACGACCTCGTTCGGGCCCTGCGCGACCTCCTGGGCGCCGACTCCGTCCACTACATCAAGGCGGGATGACCCCGATGGCCTCAGCCTACACGCTGGAGTTCGAGAAGCCGTTGCTCGAGCT
>DAIPLK010000052.1:0-2833 GCA_036769285.1 Gemmatimonadales bacterium
TTGATCGGGTTCGCGGGGCAGCGGGTGATCAAGCAGACGATCGGGCAGGATCTGCCCGAGGGGTTCCAGACAGCGGAGTTTCTGCTGGAGCACGGGCAGATCGACGATGTGGTTCCGCGAGCGTCGCTTCGCGACACCACGGCGCGCCTGCTCAGGCACATGCAGGGCCAGCGCCCTCACGTCGAGCATGCCGAGCTGAGCTGACGGCCGGAGCGTCTCCGGATCGTGCGCCCCACCTCGGCTTGCCGGGTGGGGCGTCGTCGTTCACCACCGCTGGCGCTGCGAGTCGCGGTTTGCTACCGAACCCCGCGAGGCGCCACGGCACTGCCCCCCGTGCCCGAGCGCTGGCTGCCAGTCTTCACCCGCAGATTCCGACCGTGAGCACATGAGCCTGACCTACGACGAAGCTCTGGCCTTCCTGTTCCCCCGAACCACAACGATCAAGTTCGGGCTCGCTACGACGCGCGCGCTACTCAAGGAGCTCGGCAACCCGCACGAGGTGATGGCGTCGATCCACGTCGGCGGCACGAACGGCAAGGGGAGCGTGTCCACCCTCGTCGCCGCCGCGCTGAGGGAGGCGGGATGGCGGGTCGGGCTCTACACCTCGCCGCATCTCGCCTCGTTCCGCGAGCGCATCCGGGTGGACGGTGTGCCGATCGGCGAGGAGGCACTGGCGATGTGGACCGAGCGGCTGCAGCCGCTCATCCTCGAGCGGAAGGCCACCTTCTTCGAGGCCAGCACCGCCATCGCGTTCGCGGACTTTGCGGCGCGCGGCGCGGAGATCGTGGTGGCGGAAGTCGGACTGGGCGGGCGGCTCGACAGCACGAACGTCCTGCGGCCGCTGGTGAGCGCGGTGACGAAGATCGAGCGGGACCACATGAAGTACCTCGGCGACACCCTCGAGCTGATCGCGTGCGAGAAGGCCGGCATCGCCAAGCCGGGCGTGCCGTTCGTCATCGGCGAGCGGGATCCGGCGCTGGTCGACGTGCTTCGGCGCGAGGCGAGAAAGGCCGTCGCGCGGCTCCGGGCGGACGGGCAGGCGGACGTCCGGGTGCTCCCGCCGGAGTACGAGTGGACCGGCCCGCTCAGCCTGGCCGGGCCGCACCAGCGGCGGAACGCGGCGGTGGCGCACGGCATCCTCATGGCGCTCCCCGCGCCCTACCGGCCGCCGCTCGAGGCCATCAATGCCGGCTTTGCCGCCGCGCGGATTCCTGGTCGGCTCGATCGCCGGGGCAAGTGGCTGTTCGACGTCGCCCATAACCCCGACGGCATCCGGGCCTTGGTGAAGGCGATCGAGACGCTCCAGCCGCCGCGCCCCCTGCACGCGCTGGTCTCGATCCTGGGCGACAAGGAGTGGCCCGAGATGCTGGTCCAGCTCGATCGGGTGATCGACCGCGGCGTCCTCACGGTGGCGCCGACGGCGGCCAGCCGCGGCTGGAACGCCGTCTGGCTCCGCCGCTGGCTTCGCGACCGCGGCCGGCCGCCGGCGCGGGCGGCGTGGACGCTGGTGCCCGAGTTCCGAGAGGCGCTGGAGATGGTGCAGGAGGCGGCCGGGACGGTGCTCGTGACCGGGTCGTTTCACACGGTCGGCGACGTCATGACGGCGCTCGGTATGGAGGTGGTGTAGGGTCCCCGACCCGGCTATGTTCTCCCCCATGCAAATCAAGGCCCTGCCGGGCTTTCGGGAGTTTTACCCCGCCGAACTCGCGCTGCGCACCCACATCTTCCGGACCTGGCGCACCGTGGCGACGCGGTACGGGTTCGAGGAGTACGATGGGCCGCCGCTCGAGCCCCTCGAGCTCTACACGGCCAAGAGCGGTGACGAGATCGTGGGTCAGCTCTACGCGTTCACCGACAAGGGCGGACGCGAGGTCGCGCTGCGCCCCGAGATGACGCCCACCCTCGCCCGGATGGTGGCCGCCCGCGCCAACGGGCTCAAGAAGCCGATCCGCTGGTTCGCCATCCCGCAGGTCTTCCGCTACGAGCGGCAGCAACGGGGGCGGCTTCGAGAGCACTTCCAGCTCAATTGCGACCTGATCGGCGAGCCGGGGCCGCTCGGCGACGCCGAGTTGATCGCGCTGGCGATCGACGTGATGCGGGAGTTTGGTCTCAAGGAGCGCGATGTTCGGGTGCGGCTCTCCGACCGTCGCCTACTGGCCGGCCTGCTGCTGGCTCGTGGAGTACCGGAGAACATGCTCGGTGAGTCGTATCAGTTTATCGACAAGGTTGAACGCATGCGCGAGGGGGAACTGGAGGCGTTCGGCACTAAGGCGGTAGAACGCTGGGCTCCCGCGAGTCCAATGGATCTCGCGGAGATCTCCAGGATCCGCGGGTTGGAGCAATTGGAATCGGAACTGGTTCGTTATCCGGAGGCTGCTGCCTCGGCTGAGCCGTTGCGGGCGACCATGCGCGCGTTGGATCACATGGGGCTCGCCGAGTGGATCGACGTCGACCTCGCGATCGTCCGCGGGCTGGCGTACTACACGGGCACGGTGTTCGAGCTGTTCGACGCGGGCCGCACCCTCCGGGCAATCTGTGGAGGCGGCCGCTTCGACGGTCTCCTGGAGGCGCTCGGCGGGGTCGACCTTCCGGCGCTCGGCTTCGGTATGGGCGACGTCGTGCTGGGCGAGCTGCTGCGCGATCGCGGGCTGGTGCCGGCCGAGGTATCGAGCATCGACCTCTTCCTGGTCGCGATCACCGAGGAGGACCTCCCGCACATCCTCGCGCTGGCGCACGAGCTGCGCGACGCCGAGCTCCGGGTGGAGTACGCGCTCGGCGCGCAGGCGGTGGGGAAGCAGCTCAAGCTGGCCGATGCGCGGAACGCGCGCTTCGC
>DAIPLK010000052.1:2933-16535 GCA_036769285.1 Gemmatimonadales bacterium
GGAGCAGCGATGGCGGACACGAAGGCGTTGACCACGCGCGCCGCGGACTTCAGTGCCTGGTACAACGAGCTGATCGCCCGCGCCGAGCTGGCGGACTACAGCCCGGTGCGCGGGTGCATGGTCATCCGGCCGAACGGCTACGCCATCTGGGAGCTGATGCAGCGGGCGCTCGACCAGATGTTCAAGGATACCGGGCACCAGAACGCCTACTTCCCCCTGTTCATCCCGCAGAGCTTCCTGGCCCGCGAGGCGGAGCACGTCGAGGGGTTCGCGCCGGAGACGGCGGTCGTCACCCACGCCGGCGGGAAGGAGCTGGAGGAGCCGCTGGTCATACGGCCCACCTCCGAGACGATCATCTACGCGATGTACGCGAAGTGGATCCAGAGCTACCGCGACCTGCCGCTGCTCATCAACCAGTGGGCCAACGTGGTCCGCTGGGAGATGCGAACGCGCCTCTTTCTCCGGACGACGGAGTTCCTCTGGCAGGAGGGTCACACCGCCCACGCCACCGAGGCGGAGGCGGAGGAGGAGGCCCGCCGGATGCTCGGCGTCTATCGGACGTTCATGGAGGAATGGATGGCGATGCCGGTCGTCACCGGCCGCAAGACCGACAGCGAGCGGTTCGCCGGTGCGCTCCGCACCTACAGCTGCGAAGCGCTGATGCAGGACAACAAGGCGCTCCAGGCGGGGACCAGCCACAACCTGGGTCAGAATTTCGCGCGCGCCTTCGAGGTCACCTTCCAGACCGCCGCCGGCGGCCTCGAGCACGTCTGGAACACGTCGTGGGGTGTCTCCACCCGCCTCGTCGGTGCGCTCATCATGACGCACGGCGACGATGCCGGCCTCGTGTGTCCGCCGCGTCTCGCGCAGTACCAGGTGGTCATCGTCCCGATCTACCGGACCGATGACGAGCGCGGCACCGTGCTCGACGCTGCCGACCGGCTGCGCCGCGAGTTGGCGGGTGCCGGTGTTCGCGTCCGTCTCGACGTCCGGGACGGGATGAAGCCGGGCGCCAAGTACTACGAGTGGGAAGGCCGCGGCGTCCCCCTCCGCCTGGAGGTTGGTCCGCGGGACGTGGCCGCCGGGGCGGTCGTGCTCGCCCGGCGCACGGGCGGGAAGAAGGAGACGCTCCCGATGGCCGGCCTGCCCGCGCGGATCCACCAGGAGATGGAGCGGATGCAGGCCGACCTGCTCGAGACGTCCCGCGCCCGGCGGGAGGCGGCGAGCATCCGCGGGGCCACCAAGGAGCAGTTCCTCGCGCACATCGAGGCGAACGGCGGCTTCGTGTACGCGGGCTACTGCGGCTCGCCCGAATGCGAGGCCGAGATCAAGGAGCAGACCAAGGCGACCATTCGCGTGTTGCCGGACGAGGAGTACCGATCGCCCCAGGTCCCGGCCACCTGCATGTGGTGTGGTCGGGCGAGCGTGGCCGAGGCGGTGTGGGCCAAGGCGTACTGACCGACAGCCGGCTCACCGACGCCGGCCTGGCCTGGAGTGGCGGCGCGCTGCGGCTCGCGGGGGTGCCGCTGGCGGCGATCGCCGCGGAGGTTGGCACGCCGGTCTACGTCTACAATGCCGGGGCGATCCGCGATCGCTACCGGTCGCTCGACGCAGCGCTCGCCGGGCTGCCGCACCGGATCTGCTACGCCGTCAAGGCGAACAGCACGCTCGCGGTGCTCCGCATCCTGCGCGATCTTGGTGCGGGCGCCGACATCGTTTCGGCGGGTGAAATGGCGCGGGCGCTCGCCGCGGGGTTTCAGCCGGATCGGATCGTCTTCAGCGGGGTCGGGAAGGCGGCGGCCGAGCTCCGGCAGGCGGTGCGCGCCCGCCTCGGACACGTGAACGTGGAGTCGGTCGAGGAGCTGCACCGGCTGGCCGCGATCGCCGAGGAGGAGCAGGTGACGGTGGGCGTCGGGATCCGGGTCAACCCGGACGTGACCACCGACACCCATCCGTACATCTCGACCGGCAAGAGCGGCATCAAGTTCGGCGTGCCCATCGATCAGGCCCCGGCCGCGGCGGCTCTCATCGCTCGCCACCCGCGGCTCGAGCTCACCACCCTGGCCATGCACCTCGGCAGCCAGCTTTCGGACACGGAGCCGTTCCGCCAGGGCATCGCTCACCTCCTCGAGCTCGCCGGGCGGCTAGGTTCGGAGGGGGCACATCTGATCCGGGTGCTGGATATCGGCGGCGGGCTCGCCATCCGCTACGGGAACGAACCGGCGATGGACCCTGTGCGCTTCGCGGAGGCCGTGGTGCCGCTGCTCGCACCCACCGGGTACACGGTCTATCTGGAGCCCGGCCGGTTCCTCGTCGGCAGCGCCGGCGTGCTCGTCACCGAGGTGCTGTACCGGAAGCACTCGGGCGGCAAGGACTTCGTGGTCGTGGACGCCGGAATGAATGACCTCGTGCGGCCGAGCCACTATCAGGCGTACCACGAGATCGTGGCGCTCGACGGGCGCGAGCGGCCCACGGTGCGGGTGGACGTCGTGGGGCCGGTGTGCGAGACCGGCGACTTCCTGGCCCTCGACCGCGCGCTTCCGGACGTGGCGGCCGGCGAGCGCCTGGCGGTGCTCGGCGCCGGCGCGTACGGCTTCGCGATGGCGTCCAACTACAACACGCGGCCGCGGCCGGCCGAAGTGGTGGTGGACGGCGAGCGCTGGTGGGTGGCGCGGCCGAGGGAGCGGGTGGAGGACCTGTATGCAACGGAGCGCGAGTCGCCCTGAGCATGAGTCGCCCTGAGCGAAGCGAAGGGGCCATGCGTCGGGCTATGCCCCTTTCGCTGCGCTCAGGGTGACTCGAGGGGAGACCCCGTAGAGGAGACAGGGAGCGAGTGGCTCAGCATCACGACGGCATCCTCATCATCGACTTCGGGTCGCAGTACACCCAACTCATCGCGCGCCGGGTGCGCGAGGCGCACGTGTACTGCGAAATCCATCCGCCCTCCCGGACGGTCGACTGGATCCGGGATTGGAAGCCCAAGGGGATCATCCTCTCGGGCGGGCCGAACTCGGTGTACGGCGAGAGCGTGCCCACGGCCGACCCGGCGCTGCTCCAGCTCGGCACGCCGGTCCTCGGCCTCTGCTACGGCATGCAGCTCCTGGCGCACCTCTCCGGTGGCAATGTCACGCGCGCCGCTCGTCGGGAATACGGCCGGGCGAGCGTGACGGTCGAAGGCGGGCGGCTCTTCCGAGGCTTCGGGCGCGGGGAGGAGACGCCGGTCTGGATGAGCCATGGGGATCACGTGGATGTGCCGCCGCCCGGCTATCGGGTGACGGCGTCGAGCGCCAACTCGCCGGTCGCCGCGTTCGAGCACACCGAGCGGCCGCTCTTTGGCGTCCAATTCCATCCGGAAGTCGCGCACACCCCGCGGGGAGGCGAGCTCCTCAACAACTTCCTGTTCGAAATCTGCGGCTGCACGCCGGACTGGACGCCGGGTCACTTCGTCGAAACCGAGGTCAAGCGCGTCCAGGAGCTCGTGGGGCCAGACCGGCGGGTCATCTGCGGGCTCTCGGGCGGCGTGGACTCGTCCGTCGCGGCCGTGCTGGTGCACCGGGCCGTCGGCGATCGACTCACCTGCATCTTCGTGGACCACGGGCTGCTGCGGCTGCACGAGCGGGAGCAGGTCGAGGCGACCTTCCGCCGCCACCTCGGCATCGACCTCCGGGTGGTGGACGCCAGCGCCCGGTTTCTCGAGCGCTTGGCCGGCGTAGCCGACCCGGAGGAGAAGCGCCGGCGCATCGGGCACACCTTCATCGACGTCTTCGAGGCCGAGGCGCAAGCCGTGGGGACGGATGTCGGGTTCCTGGTGCAGGGAACGCTCTATCCCGATGTCATCGAATCGCTCTCCCCGATGGGCGGCCCGTCGGCGACGATCAAGACGCACCATAACGTCGGCGGGCTGCCCGTGCGCCTGCCATTCACGCTGCTCGAGCCGCTACGCGAACTGTTCAAGGATGAGGTGCGGCAGGTCGGCCGCGAGCTGGGCCTGCCGGAGGAGATGGTCGGGCGGCATCCGTTCCCGGGCCCCGGGCTGGCCATCCGCATTCTGGGCGAGGTGACGCCTGAAGGGCTGGACATCCTGCGCCGCGCCGACCACATCTACATCGAGGAGATCCGCGCCGCGGGCCTCTACGACGACATCTGGCAGGCGTTCTCGGTCCTGCTGCCGATTCGGTCGGTCGGCGTCCAGGGCGACTTCCGGAGCTACGATCAGGTGATCGCGCTCCGTGCCGTCACCAGCCGTGACGGCATGACCGCTGACTGGTATCCGTTCCCACCCGAGGTACTTGCCCGGGTGTCGAACCGCATCGCGAACGAGGTGGATGGAGTGAACCGGGTCGTCTACGACGTGAGCTCCAAGCCACCCGCCACCATCGAATGGGAATGAGCCGACCTCGCGCCGTCACCCTGCGATTCCTCGCCGAGCCCAGCCACGTCAACTTCGGCGGCAAGGTACACGGTGGGGCGGTCATGAAGTGGATCGACCAGGCCGGCTATACCTGCGCGGCGGGATGGACCGGCGAGTACTGCGTGACCTTGTACGTCGGCGGGCTCCACTTCATCCGGCCGATCCGCGTCGGCGAGATCGTGGAGCTGCGCGCGCTCGTGATCCACACCGGCCGGACCAGCCTGCACATCGCCATCGACATCTACGCGCGGGATCCGAAGGAGGCGACGCTCAAGCGCACCGGCCACTGCGTCATCGTGTTCGTCGCGCTCGACGAGAACGGGCGCCCCAAGGCCGTTCCTGCATGGACGCCGGTGAGCGATACCGACCGCGCGCTCCAGGCTTACGCGCTACGCCTCACCGAGCTCCGGAAGCTCATGGACGCGGAGCTCGAGTCCCACCTGAGTCTGCTGGAGCAGTCCACCGCCGATGCGGTGTCGATCGGGGGCTGAGTCGTCCCTCCGTGGTCCAGGGCGATCATTCCTGGCGAGTTGCCACGCGGAGCTGCCGCCGTCGCGTCGCCTCGCGGCCGTCCGGGCCCATCACCCGCACCTCGACCACGTACGCTCCGGGCTTGAGCCTGCCCAGCTGCAGGGTGCGGTGCGCCCGGATCACGCCGCCGTCGGCTCTCTCCTCGAATGCCAGAGTCACGACCGGTCTTGCCTCCCCCCGTGCCGGGTCGCCCCGTGACCGCAGGACGGCGATCCGGTGGCCGTACGTGGCCCCCGGCGTTGCCCCCGTGCCCTCGTAGTAGAGCTCCACTTCGCTGCCCCTGGGGACCAGATCGAACGGGGTGAGGAACACGGTATCCGAGGTGGCCGGGAGCCAGCGCGCGCTCGCTGCGCGGACGCCGAGTGCGAGGTCGCTGAGCGACAGCGCAGCCCCGACGGCGGTGACGTGCACGCTGTCCCTGGGCAGCACCAGGCCCGCGTCCGGCCCTTCCTCCAGCACCGCCCGCCAGCTCCAGCGCCCCGTCGGCACCAACAGCTCGACCCGCCCGATCAAGTACTGGCCTCGCGTCAGTGGCCGATCCAGGTGGAACACGATCGTCGTGTCCGCCCGCGCCACCGCGTGGTCCGCGCCGTCGAGCGCCACCACGCGCACCCGCACGGGGTAGGCCGGCCCGCCCGGTCCGTCGGTCGGCGTGGTCTCGGCGGGCCCGAGGGCGAATACGAAGTGCGCGAGGGGCATCCCGTCGCGCGTGCCAACCGACACCAGGTTCGCGTATCCGGTGAGCCGCCGCGCGAACTGCAGCTCGTAGCTGTCGGTGGTGGTCCCGAAGTCGATGCTTGCCCGGCCGATGCCGCGCTCGCGGCCGCGGGCGCGCGAGGCGCCGTTGGGACCCCAGTGCAGCATGCGGCCGTAGAGCGGGGAGAGCGTCTCCCGCGAGAGCAGCAGCTGGTCCACCGGCGCGTCCGCGGCGCCGTGCAGGTCGAGCACGCTCTCGACGAGGCGGTAATCGTACAGGTCGCCGCCGCCGCTGTCGTCATAGCCGGCGCTGAAGTGGAACAGGAGGTCGCCGTCGGGCCGGCCGTACCGCCAGGTCTCGTTGGGCATGAGGCCGAAGACGAATGGCCGAAGCCTCGCCGAGGGTTCACCGTGGCGGACGTAGATGATGCCCCGGTCGTCGAGCTCCTCGCTGCCGGACCGGTAGGCGTCGCGGGCGCCGTAGAAGCGGCGGGCGACGGTGAGCGCGAAGTGCCGCCGGGCGTACAACAGCCGGCGGTAGTGCTCGCGGATCCGCTCGCCCTCCTGGCGCAGCTCGGCATGGTCCCGATCGGTCCAGAACTGCCGGAGGAACGCCGCCCGGTCGGCGCCGCGCGCCGCGTCGAAGCGGGCGAGGTCGGAGTCCGGGGCGATCGGGAGTAGATCGGCCCGGTAGCCGGCGACCGCCACGGAGTCGTCGGTGGCGGCTACCTCGTAGTAGGGGGTCTCGCCCGCCGGCGCGCCGAGCGCCAGGCTGGTTCGGGCAAATTCGAGCCTGGCCAGCGCGGTAAGCCCGTCCGACGCCTCCCCGCTCGCCGCGGCGCGCTGGAACGCCGCCACGGCCGCCTCGGGCTCGTCTGCCGCGCGCTCGAGGCGGCCGAGGGCGAGCAGCAGCTGGACGGGCGGGTCGGGGAGCGCGGCGTCGGCCTGGCGGAGGGCAGCGCACGCGCCGTAGTAGAGGGCGGTGTCGCGCAGGCCGAGGGCGAGCTCGGCCAGGGTCAGGGCCGCGGGCAGGTAGCCGGGATCGGCGGCAAGCGCCCGCCGCTCGTGCTCGATCGCGCGCTCGAGCGTGCCGCTCCCGATCCGGTTCCCCAGCGCGAGTGGATCGCCGCGCTCCCACTCGGCGCGCCGGACCTCGGCCAGCGCGAGGGCGTGCCACACGTAGGGCCAGTCCGGCTTGCGCGTGGTGAGTGGCCGCAGGTCGTCGCGCGCCTCGCTCGCGTCGGGGTCCGCCCCCAGCTCCGCGCGGCGGAGAGCGGCCAGGCCGGAGCGCAGGGCAACGCGGGCGTCGCCCGAGCGACCCGGCGCCAGCGCGCGGCGAAGCGTGCGGAGGGCGGCAGTGTCGTGGACGGCGGCGAGCGAGTCGTGGAAGCGATCGATGGTGGAGCGGTCGGACAGGGACTGGCCGAGGAGTGGCGCGCAGGGAACACCGAGGAGCAGGAGAGCCGGGAACCGCCAACGCACCGCTTACACTCCCTTCTCTCCCAAGAGCCGCAGGAACTCATCCGCCGACTGCAACGCGGCCAGCCGCTCGGGCACGTCCGGCTCCTTCGCAAACTGCGCGATCTTGCCCAGCACGGGCAGGTACTGGTTCGAGATCTCGAGTGGCGGCGCCACGATGAGAAAGAAATCGTGGACCGGGCGGCTGTCGATGGCCTGGAACTCCACGCCCTCTCGCCGGTGGCCATAGGCCAGGTGCAGGCGGCTCACGACCAGCGACCGGCAGTGCGGGATGGCGATCCCCCGCCCGACGCCGGTCGACCCCAGGGCCTCCCGGCGCTCGAGCATGCGCAACAGCGTATCGCTGGACTGTTCGTCGAGCCGGAGCAGCCCGACGAGCTCGGCGAGAATCTCATCCTTGCTGCCGCCGCGGAGCGCGAGGGTGATGGCGCCCGGGGCGAAGAAGTCCGCGAGGTGCATGGTGTGGCGGCAAGCTAATTCCGCCTTGTGGGGGAGTCAAAGCCGCAGCCGCAGCACCAGCGGCGCGCGCAGTTCCTCGGGCCCCTCGATGCCGCCGTCCTCGCGGAAGCGCTCCCACTGGCTGTTCGCGACGTAGAAGAGCTCGTCGCCGACCACGACGCCGAGCGTCGGCTCCGCATAGTCGGGCCGAGCGCGCTCGAGGACCTCGATGCTCACGATGCGGTCGCCCCCGGCGTCTAGCCGGAGGCGGACCACGCGGTGGGGGCCGATTCCGTTCTGGATGCCGACCAGATCGCGCCCCGCCGCATAGAGGCCGTCGATGCCGAGCGCGAGCACGTCGTCGCCCACCTCCATCAGTCGCACCTCGCGCGACGCGAGGTCCACGCGCAGGATCCCCCGGGCGTAGTCCGCAACGTAGAGGATGCGCTCCGCCGAGTCGAGTGCGAGCCCCTGTGCGGAGAGCAGCAGCGGGGACTCGAGGAATCGCTCCAGCGAATCGGCGCCGGCTTTCACGCGGTAAATGGACGGCCCGCGGCTGTCGGTGGCGTAGACGTCCCCACCGCGGGTGACCGTGACGTCGCCGAGCAGATGGGGGGCGCCGTCGGGGGACAGGAGGAAGCTCCCGGTGAGGGCGCCGGAGGACAGGTCGAATCGGAAGAGTCCGGAACGCAGGCTGTCCGCGGGATCGAAGTCGGCCATCTGGGGCAAAGCCGCCGCGGCCACCCAGAGCACGCGGCGGACCGGATCCACCCGCATGCCGAGTGGGGCCCACAATCCCCCGCTGCCGGACGGGACGAATTCGGTAGCGCGCCCGCGACGGTCCACCCTGAGGATCTTGCGCCGGTGCACGCTGCCCACGAAGAACGATCGGGTCGCGGGGTCGTACGCGATGCCCTCGGTCAGCAGGTCGCGCTCCCGCAGGGTGAACGCCGGCGTACCGCGGGCCAAGGGCGCTGCGTTCCGCGAGAGGGCCCGGCGGATGCCGTCGAAGGCCGGCGCGCCACGGAGGACGGCGAAATCGGAATCGGCGGCCACGTCGGCGCTGTAACCCAGCGCCGCGAACCGCCGAAGCAGGGCCAGCGCCCCGCCGGTATCTCCCGCGAGCGCGTAGGCCGCGGCGAGCGCGTACGTGGTGCCGCCGTGCGCCGGACGAAGCCGCTGGGCCTCGGTGGCATACCGCAGGAAGCCGGGGAGGTCGTGCGCCTGATGGGCAAGCACGGCCTTCTGGTACGCCGCGCGCGAGGCCAGAACGGGGTCGTCCTGGGCCGCGACTGGGGCTACCAGGGCGAGGCCCAGCGCGAGCGCGACGAGAGCGAGGTGGCGGGGCATGAAGCAACTACGAGGCGCGCACGCGCAGGGTTCCACGCCGCGGCTTTCCCTTCCATTGCCACCGGTCCCGCCGCCAAGTATTTTCTCCCCATGCAGTTGCCCTACCCGTCCGCCCACCCCTTCCCGCTCATCCTGGCCCCCATGGCCGGGGTGTCTGAGGCGCCGTTTCGCCAGATCTGCCGGCAGATGGGGGCCGACGTGGTGCTGTCGGAGTTCCTCTCTTCGGAGGCAATCCGCCGGCGGATCCGGAACACCCTGGAAGGGGCAGAGTTCGCGGAGTGCGAGCGTCCGATCGGCATCCAGATCTACGGCGCCCACCCGAACGCCATGGCGGAAGCGGCCGGGCTCGTCACCGAACACTACCGGCCGGATTTCATCGACATCAATTTCGGCTGTCCGGTCAAGAAGGTGGTCCACCGGAACGGTGGGTCGGGCTGCCTGCGCGACATGGAGCTGGTGGAGCGGATCATCCGCGCGGTCATCGGGGCGACCCATCTCCCGGTGACGGTCAAGACTCGGAGCGGCTGGAACGACGAGCAGCGCGACCCCGTCGGCATCGCGCTGCGAATGCAGGATGCGGGCGCCCGTGGCTTCACGCTGCACGCCCGGACCCGCACGCAGATGTTCTCCGGCCGGGCAAACTGGGACGAGATCGCTCGAGTGACCGAGGCGCTCGACATCCCCGTCATCGGGAACGGCGACGTCCAGACGGCCGACGACATCGTGCGCATGCGCGAGCACACCGGCTGCGCCGGCATCATGATTGGACGCGGCGCCTTCGGGAATCCATGGCTGTTCCGGGACGGCCGCGTGCGGCTCGAGGGGCGCGCCGCTCCGCCGGCGCCCGACGCGGCCGAGCGATTCCGGGTGGCGCTCGAGCACGCGCGGCTGGCGCTCCGGCTGCAGGGCGACACTCGTAAGACGGTCATTGAATTTCGCAAGCACCTCGGCTGGTATACCAAGGGCCTGTACGGTGCGAGCGACCTGCGGCAGCGCCTCTACCAGGTCGAGTCCATGGCGGAAGCCGAGGCGATCTTCCTCGACTATCTCGAGCCGGTTGCCGCGGTGGCGTGAAAGCCGAGCAGCTCGAAGCCCTGCTCGCCGAGGTTGCCGCCGGCCGCCTGACCCCGGGCGCGGCGCTCGAGCGCCTGCGCCACCTCCCCTACGAAGATCTCTCGTTCGCGCGCATCGACCACCATCGGGCGCTCCGCCAGGGGCAGCCCGAGGTGGTCTTCTGCCAGGGAAAGCCCCTGGAACAGGTCGTCGCGATCTGCGAGCGGCTCGAGGCAGCAACGGGGTCGTTTCTGGGCACCCGCGCGACCGAGGCGATGGCCGAAGCGCTGCGGCAGCGGTTTCCACGCGTCGTCTGGAATCCGGTCGCGCGGACGGTGTTCCTCGCCCATGCCGAAGCTCGGGCCCCGGGTCCGGACGCCGGGCCGGTGCTGGTGATTTCCGCGGGCACGAGCGATCTGCCGGTGGCCGAAGAGGCGGCTGTGGTCGCCGAGGCGTTCGGCAGCCGGGTGGAGCGGCTCATGGATGTCGGCGTGGCCGGGCTCCACCGGCTGCTCTCGGCGGGCGACACGCTGAAGCAAGCGCGCGTGGTCATCGTCGTGGCCGGGATGGAGGGCGCCCTGCCGAGCGTGGTCGGTGGGTTGGTCGCCGTGCCGGTGATCGCGGTGCCGACCAGTGTGGGCTACGGGGCGTCGTTCGGCGGGCTGGCCGCGCTGCTTGGCATGCTCAATTCCTGCGCGGCGGGGGTGACGGTGGTGAACATCGACAACGGGTTCGGCGCGGCGGCAGCGGCGAGCCGGATTTGCCGGGCATGACGGTTCGGACGGTGCTTCAGCGTGCCGATCCGGCGCTGGCCTGGCTGGACGTCGTGCAGCCGACTCCGAGTGAGCTTGAGGAGATCGCGCGCACCCACGGGCTCCATGCCAGCGCGGTCCAGGACTGCCTCGACCCCGAGCACCTGCCCAAGTTCGAGCAGTTCGACACCCATAGCTTCGTGATCATCCGTGCCTTCGACCAGGAATCGAAGGGCAGCTGCGCCACGGTCCAGGAGTTGACGCGGAAGATCGCCATTTTCGCGGGACCGTCCTTCCTCATCACGATCCACCGCACCGAGCAGCCATGGCTGGCGACGCTGGAGGCGAGGCTGCAGGCCGAGCAGGGCGCGCGGGTCGGGAAGGAGGGGCTGCAGACCTACCTCCTCACCCAGGTGCTGAACGGGGCGGTGGACACCTACCTCAAGCCGATGGAGGCGATCGAGGCGCGGATCGACGCGTTCGAGGAGCTGGTCTTCGGCGGGCGTGACGCGGACGCGCGGGCTTTCGCGGAGGACCTGCGCGAGATCCACGTGCTCAAGCGGCAGGTGACGCTCATCAAGCGGCTCCTCTGGCGCACGCTCGACGTGGTACAGCGCCTGACGCCGTCGTCGGGGCGGTCGGCCTCGCTCTTCCGTGACGTCCAGGAGAACGTCGAGAGCTCGCACTTCTACGCCGATGAGCTGCTCGACGACGTGAATACCGTGCTCACCGTGCAGCTCGCTCTCGCGGCCCACCGCACCGGCGAGGTGATGCGCATCCTCACCGTCTTCTCGGTGTTCTTCCTTCCGCTCACGTTCCTCGTGGGTGTGTACGGCATGAATTTCGACTTCATGCCGGAGTTGCGCTCTCGCTGGGGCTACCCCATGGTGCTCGCGGCCATGGGCGGGATCGTCCTCTCGATCTACCTCTGGTTCCGCCGCCGCGGGTGGCTCCGCGAGTGAGCCTGATCGCGGCGGTCCTGGCGGCGCTCGCAGGTGGCGGGGCAGGCTGGGCCCTGGCCCGGCGCCGGGCCGGACTGCCGATGGCCTCCGGCGTCGGACCCCATCTCCTCCCCGACCCCGCCCTCGAGTGGCTGCGCCGGTCATACGGCGCGCTCGGCGTCTGGGTGGCCGAGCTCGACCCCCAGGAGGAGGGCCCGCACGCCGAACGGATCGTGGACGCGGAACGGCTCTCGGTGTCGCAGATCGTGGCGGTGGATCGGCGCCTGGAGCGGGCCCGCGATCAGGAGCAGAGCGGAGCCGAGCGCATGGACAGCGGTACGCTGGTGTTTCACGCGGCGGGCGGGACCGCGGTGGCGCTCCTGCTCCCACCGACGTTCGACGCAACGCGCATCGACCTCGTCGAGGCGGACCTCCGGCGGCTCCTCGACGGCGCCCGGCGGCGCCCCCAGATCGTGGCTCTCGCCCAGGCCCAAAGCCAGGAGGCGTCGCTCGAATCCACCGGCAGCGTCGGACTGAGACTCGCCTACCAGCTCGAGCGGGCGCTCGACGCGCAGGTCATCGTCGCGGCGACCGAGGCCGCCAGCGAGCACGCGCGCGTCGGCTCGCTCACGCCGTTGCCGCAAGTCAGGGTGGTGGGCGTCTCCGGCCGGGGCGACCGGCGACTGCTGGATACCGTCGTGCCCGAGATCAGCGACCTCGCACGGGTGGCGCGCGGCGAGGTGCCGCAACTGACCATGGAGGGCGATCCGCTCGGCGGCGCGGTGGCCGACCGCCGGCAGCGTCTCGGTCCCGTCATGTTGCTGCCGATCCTCGTCGGCGACCAGGCCTTCGGCGCCGTGGCCATCTGGCCGCCAGGCGGCCGCGAACCGGTCGGCGCGGCCCTCGCGGAGCTCATGGAAGCGCTGGCGAATGCCGGCCCCCGCCTCGCGCGAGCGCTCGAGGGTGACAAGCGGACGGCCAACGCGGCCTCCGATCGGCTCACCGGGCTGGCCAACCGGCGGAAGTTCGACGAGCTGATCTCGCAGGCTGAGCCCCGAGGCCCGCGCGAGGGGGCACTGATCTACGCGGATCTCGACCGCTTCAAGCCGCTGAATGACACGCTCGGCCATGCTGCCGGGGACGCGGCCCTCATCCATTTCGCCAAGATCATCCTGGGGCAGATCCGCGGCGGTGATATTCCAGCGCGAATCGGTGGAGAGGAGTTCGCCGTCTGGCTTCCGGAGGCCAGCCTGGAGGTGGGCGCCCGCATCGCGGAGCGGATCCGCATCAAGCTCGGCACCACTCCATGGGACTGGAACGGCCGCAGCTGGCCCCTCAGCGCCTCCTTCGGCGTGGCGGCCTGTCCCGAGACCGGACGGACCCTCCGACTCCTGCCCGCACAGGCGGACGCCGCGCTCTACGTGGCCAAGAACGCGGGAAGGAATCGCGTGGAGCGGGCGGGGAGTTAGAACAGCCCGCTCAGGATGGCTCCCGTGGGGAGACCTGCCCCCACGGCGAACCTACCAATCCGGCCCGTCGCCGTCTATATTTGAGTCACCCGGGGGCGACTGGCTTCGACGGGTTTGGTGAAGGAATCGCAGCGTGCCCAGGTCCAGAGCCCTGGTAAAACCGTCTGGAACGCTTTAACTGCCAATACTGAACTGGCACTGGCCGCGTAAGCTGAGCTAAGCTCGCTTGACGCGCCTTCGGCTGGTGGAGCCCGCCTGGAGCGCCTCCAGTCGAATCGCAAACCCGGGCTGGCCGGCCGCGTCGCTCCGACGCGAACGGTGAGATCTTCTAGGAGCTAGGCCGAGGGGAGGTCGGTTCGGCACCGACCCGAGGCGACGGCGAGAAGACGAGCCTACGCACGTAGACGTGGTTCTGGAAGCTTACTCGGACCAGGGTTCGATTCCCTGCGCCTCCATCGATTGACGACGGCGGAACCGCCCAT
>DAIPLK010000053.1:0-5014 GCA_036769285.1 Gemmatimonadales bacterium
TCGCCGTCGTCCACGCGGGCGGCGCCCACGAGCCGGACCTGCGGGACGATCTTGTACTCGACCTGCGCGTACCCGGAGTACATGTTGTCGCTCCGGTCGTCATTGGCCAGGTTCATCAGCGTGCCGCTGGTGTTGACCCTGGTGTTCCGGTACGAGGCGCCGTACACCACCCGGCCGCGGTCCTCGAGGAAGTTCCAGTTGTTCTGGCCCTCGACGTGGAAGATGTCGGACCGCTCCTCGAGGGCGAGCCCCGACTGGAGCGAGTACTGCGGGTCGGTCGAGGTGCGGCTGTGCCAGTAGGCGAAGAGGTTGTAGCGGTCGGCTGCGAGCGCCGCCCGCGCGTACGGCTTGATCGCCTTGGTCACCTGCACGCGGCCGATGCCGGTGACGAAGAGCTCGTTCTGCACCTGCGACGCGCCGCCGTCGACGGTGAACACCGAGCCGTTGTTCGCGTAATAGTCGAAGCGCGCCGAGCCGTAGGCGTTCTGGAGCGGGTCGCGGTCGCCCGTGGCCGCGCGGGTGACCGGATCCAGGGATTCCCCGTTGAGCGGGCGCGCCTCGATGCTTTTCCCGACCGGCTCGCCGTTGGCGTCCGCGTATTCCCGCTGCAGGTCGAGGCTGTCGATCGCCGTGCGGCTCCGCGACCAGGTGTCGCTCCGATTGTAGCCGGCGTTGATGCGGAAGCCGAAGCGGTCGCCGGCGAAGAGGCTCGCGTGCCGGAGATCGCCGCGGAAGGTCTCCAGCTCACCGCCGGCCAGGCTGAGCTTGGTGCCAAGCGCCTCGCGCGCGGTCGGGGTGGTGATGTTGACGATGCCGCTGAAGGCGTTGGCGCCGTAGAGGGCGGAGCCGGGGCCGCGGACCATTTCGACCTTGCCCAAGTCCTCGAGCGGCTGGGTGAGCCCGTTCCATTCCTGCGAGCCGAGGAACGCGATCGAGAGGTCGCGCCCGTCCTGCAGCACCAGCACGCGCCGGGTGAGCGAGGAGTTGAAGCCGCGCGCGTTCACGTTGAAGTCGTTGACGCCGCTCTGCACCACGTCCACGCCGGGCACCGACTGGAGCGCCACCGGCGCCTGGCCGGTGATCGAGGCGCTCTGGAGCACCGCCGGCGGCAGCACCGAGATCGCGGCCGGCGCCTCGACGATGCGCTCGGGTGCGCGCGAGGCGCCCTGCACGACGATCTCGGCGAGCGAGATGGTCACCGCCTCCATCCCGGCGTCCGCGGTCACGGTGGCGCCCGGCTCGACCGTCACGTCCACCTCGGTCGGGCGATAGCCCAGCCAGCGGAAGACGATCCGCTGCGGCCCGACCGGGACCCGGCGCAGGGTGTACTTGCCGTCCGGGCCGGTGACGGTGCTCTGGCCGGTGGCCTGCACGGTCACCGAGACGCCGCTCAGGGCGGAGCCCTCGACGGCCCGCGTCACCGTGCCGGCGACGGCGCCGGTCTCTTGAGCGACGGCTATGGTGGTGGTGAAGGTGAAAAGGAAGCAACAGAAGAAGACCAGGAGCGCGGGGAGCACGGCCGACGAAGTTCGGCGCATACCGATATCCCTCGTAGTGGGGGCGGTGGGGTGCTGCATAGTGTACTCCAGTTTCGGGATCAGCGGAACGGCTTCACCCGGGGCCAGGCCTGCGCCGCATATGCGACCGCGGCGATCGCCTCTGCGCCCCGCCCCGGGGCCGGCCAGCCGGCTCCCACCAGGAGCACGCCGAGGTTCAGCAGCACGAACGCCGCCCAGGCCAGCTCCTCGCGCCCGCGCTCGCGTCCCTCCCTGAACCGGGGGAGGATCCAGTACGCGACCCCGAAGGCGAGCTGCATCGTCCACCCCACCAGGAGCAGCTCCCCGTGGAGCGGGCGCCAGCGGCCCGGCCCGCCCGGGAGCCCCGGATCGGCGAGGAGCACGGCGCCCAGCGCCGCGCCCGCGGCGAGCGCCAGCAGCGCGGTACGGATCATCCAGACGCTTAGCCGCGGCATGCTACCGCTCCCGCACCCGCGGCCAGGTGTTCAGCACGAACGCCCACACGGCCACGAGCTGGGCCACGGCGGAGACCAAGAGCAGCGTGCCGGCGTCGGCGCCGAGCGCGCGCAGCGGCTCGCCGACGACCCGGAGGACCAGCCCCAGGTTGAGGCCGACGAAACTCACCCAGCCGAGCCGAGTGCTCCCGCGCGGCCGCTCGGCGGAATAGCGTGGGAACAGCCAGAAGGCGACCCCGAAGATGAGCTGGGTGAGCCAGCCTACCACCAGCAGGTGCAGGTAGGTGGGCCAGGCCGCACGGAGCAGGAGGACGCGCGCCAGCGGGAGCTGCATCGCCAGACCCAGCACGAGCGCGGCGACCAGCCAGAGGAGCGCGGCCTTGACCAGCCAGCGTGTCAGCGGGGGCACGCGCGCAGTCTAGGCGCCGCGGCGTGAAGCGCCGGTTTAGGCGCCATGAAGGTTGCTTCATAAGTACGACAACCTCTACCCGAGCTTCCCCGCGTCCCTGCCGGAGGTGCCATCTTGAGCCCCATGACGGCGCCGACCTGGCACGCCCTCCCTCCTTCCGAGGCCCTCGCCCGCCTCGGGTCGAGCGCGTCCGGTCTCGACACTCCGGAAGCGGCCGAACGCCTGCGCCGGTACGGGCCCAACCACTTCCAGCGCACGCCGCCCGCCTCCGCCTGGCTGATCTTCCTGGCGCAGTTCCGCAGCATCATCGTCCTGCTCCTGGCGGCGGCGGCCGGCGTCGCGCTCCTCACCGGCGACCCGCTCGACGCGGCCGCGATCGCCGCGGTGCTGGCGCTCAATGTCGCCATCGGGTTCGCGACGGAGCTGCGCGCGCGCCGCGCGATGGAAGCGCTGGTGGCCCTCGAGGTGGCCGACGCACACGTGCTCCGCGACGGCGCGCTCGCGCTGCTGGACGCGCGCCTCCTGGTGCCGGGCGACGTCATCCTGCTCGAGGCCGGACAGCGGGTACCGGCGGATGCGCGGCTGCTCGATGCCGCCGAGCTCCGCACGGTCGAGGCGGACCTCACCGGCGAGTCCGCACCCGCTGACAAGGACGCCTCGGCTGCCGTCGATCCCGACGTCGTCCTGGCCGAGCGGGTCACCATGGTGTACAAGGCGACGACGGTCGTCGCCGGACGGGCGCGCGCGCTGGTGACGGCGACCGGCATGGCCACGGAAGTGGGACGGATCGGGGTCCTGGCCGGCAGCGTGATCGAGAGCGAGACCCCCCTGGAGCGGCGGCTCGCACAGCTCGGACGCCGGCTCGCCGCCGCCGCGCTCGGCGTCGCCGCGCTGGTGGCGGCAGTCTCGTACGCGCAGGGCATGCCGCTGGGTGATCTGGTGCAGACCGCGCTCGCGCTCGCGGTGGCCGCCGTGCCCGAGGGTCTGCCGGTCGTCGGGACCCTGGCCATGGCCGTAGGCGTTCACCGCATGGCACGCCGCCGGGCGCTGATCCGGCGGCTTCCGATCGTCGAGACGCTTGGCTCCGCCACCGTCATCTGCACCGACAAGACGGGCACCCTGACCTCGGGCGAGATGCGGGTGACGGTCGTGCGGCTCGCCGACGAGGAGATCGCAGTGGGAGCCGCCGGCGGGCAGCTCGACCCGTCGGCCCACCCGGCGCTGGCGCTCGCGCTCCGGATCGGCGCGCTGGCGAGCCGTGGCGGGGTGGACCCCACCGAGGCGGCGCTCGTCACTCTCGCGCGGGAGAGCGGGCTCGACCCCGAGCGGCTCCGCGAGGAGTGGCCCGAGCTCGGGGAGGTGCCGTTCTCGAGCGAGCGGCTGCTGGCGGCGACGTTCCACCGGACCCCGTCGGGGCCGGTGGCGTGCGTGAAGGGCGCCCCGCACCGGATCGTCGAGCTGAGCGACCGGGTGCGCACCGCGTCGGGGGAGCGGCCGCTGGACGCCGCGGGGCGCGACGCGCTGCTGGACGCCAACCGCGCGCTCGCTGCCCGCGGCCTCCGCGTGCTCGCCCTCGCGATGGCGCCGGTCTCGCAGCAGGACGAGTCGGCGCTCGCGGGGCTCACCTTCGTGGCCTTCGTCGGGTTGAGCGATCCGCCGGCGCCCGGCGTGCGCGAGACGATCCGCGCATTCGCCGACGCCGGCCTGCGCACGGTGATGCTCACGGGCGACCAGCAGCTCACCGCCGAGGCGATCGGCGGGGCCCTGGGCCTGCTGCCGCCGGGACACCGGGCACTCGACGGCCGCGCGATCGAGCGGCTCTCCGACGAGGCGCTGGCGCGGGCGGTCGGAGACACGGTCGTCTTCAGCCGGGTGAGCCCGGAGTCCAAGCTCCGGATCGTGGCCGCCTACCAGCGGCGGGGCGAGGTGGTGGCGATGCTGGGCGACGGCGTGAACGACGCCGCGGCGCTGCGGCAGGCCGACATCGGGGTCGCCATGGGACGGCGGGGCACCGATCTGGCCAAGGAGGCCGCCGATCTCATCCTCGCCGACGACCGCTTTCCGACCATCGCGGCCGCCGTGGAAGAGGGGCGGGTGATCTTCGACAACCTGCGCAAGTTCGTCTTCTATCTGTTCAGCTGCAATCTCGCCGAAATCCTGGTGCTGCTCGGCGCGGCGCTGGCGGGAGTGCCCGCGGTGCTCTTCCCGCTGCAGATCCTGTGGCTCAACCTCCTGACCGACACCGTGCCCGCGTTCGCGCTTGCGCTGGAGCCGGGCGAGCCGGAGCTCATGAAGCAGCCGCCGCGCGATCCGCGCGCGGCGATCCTGCCGCCCTCGGCAGTCCGTTCGGTGGTGGGGTACGCGGTGCTGATCGCGCTCGCGTCACTGGGGGCGTTCGCCTGGGGAGTGCGCTCCGGCGGGCCGGGGGTTGGCAGCACCATGGCGTTCATGGCGCTGGCGTTCGGCCAGATCTTTCACCTCGGCAACGCCCGGCGCGAAGGCCCGGTGCTCCGGCCGCGCGTGGCGCTCCGGAACCGGTTTGCCCTCGCCGCGGTCGCGCTGGCAGCGGGACTGCAGCTGTTCGCCGCCTTCTTCCCCCCGCTCGCGCGGGTGCTCCGGCTCGCGGCGCTCAC
>DAIPLK010000053.1:5114-16469 GCA_036769285.1 Gemmatimonadales bacterium
ACGATGTCGCTGGTCGAGATCACCCCGACCACGTGGTCGCCGTCGGTGACGAACAGCCGGTGCACGTCGGCGTAGAGCATCTGCTGCGCGGCTTCCCTGACGTCGGTCCCGGGCGACACCGTGAGCGGGCGGGCCGTCATGATGTCGCGGACGAACGTGCTCGCGAACAGCGCCTCGCGCGCGGCCTCGTCCTCCGCCTCCGCCTCGGCGGTCAGAATGTCGGTCGAAGACAGGACGCCGACCATCCGGCCGGTCACGTCGGTCACCGGCAGCGCCGAGATGTGATCGTCCGCCAGCATGACGACCGCATCCTTCACGGTCGACTCGAGGTTGACGGTCACCACCGGTTGTCGCATCAGCTCAGAAACCCGCATGGCTCCTCCCGCGTGGATGAGAGTCGACTGTTCAGCGCGCCGCGATGCTCGCGGGCAGCAGGAACCTCGCCGTCAGGCCGGCATGATCCGACCACCAGAGCGGCCCTTCGGGACCGGGGAACCGATCCGAGGGGTGATCGCCGATGAGCGTGATCTGGCCGAGCGCCGCCTTATTCTGGAAGCCCACTCCCCGGGCGAAGACGTAGTCGATGCGCTGGTCGAAGTGGGGGACCGCCTCCGAGAGGTCGTCGACGTGGCAGCAGGTGAGGCCGGCGACGCCGGGACGGAGCGCCCGCCAGACATCGGTGAACCCGGCTCCCTGCACGACCTGATAGAGCAGCGATCCGGGCTCGTCGTTCAGGTCGCCGACCAGAATGGCCGGCGAGGCGGTGCCGAGCGCGGTGACCAGCTCCAGCGCCTGCGCGGCACGCAGCTGCGCAAAGTCCGCACCCGACTCCGGATGCGCGCTGGCGAAGAGGTAGGTCTTGCCGGCGATGGTCCCTTCGGCCGCCACCCACCCCCGCTTGATCGTGACGCCCGAGGCAACGGTCCCGAGGTTCAGCGTGAAGTTGTGCGCCTGGGTGGCGCCGACCGTCACGCGGTCCGCGTCCACCAGCAGGACGTCGTAGTCGCGCAGGGAAATGAAGGGGAGCGGCACGGCGCTGATTCCCTGCTGCTGCGCGGCGACGGTGTACTGCAGGCCTCGTGCGGCCAGCGCGGCCTGCAGGATGCCGAGGAAGTCCTGCTGTATGACGACGGTCACGCCGAGCGGGTTGAGATCTACGTCGATCGTGAACACCTCCTGCAGGCCGATGACGTGTGGGCGTGCCCGCTCGACCTGGGCGGCGATGGCGTCGGCTCGGGCCGGGAAGTCGGTCCGCTGGATGGTCTCGACGGCTGCGGCGAGCGCACCGAGGTCGTCCGATTGATCGGGGCTCGCGAGCGCGGCGATGACCAGGTCGCCGTTGAACCCCGGATAGAGATTCTGGGTCATGACCACGACCCGGTCGCTGGCGGCGGCCGACTTGGCGGCGACTCCCGCGTCGCGGTTCAGCGCCGGCTCGACCGGCGATTCGGAGGCGCACGCGGCCAGCAGCAAGCCGGCGGCGAGCGCGAAAGGTGTACGCATGGGACCTCCTGGTCCTTCACGGAACATGGTGCCGACCCCAGCCTACCACCCGCTACGTGAACCGAGATTGAAGGCGAAGTGAAGGCTCGTTCCCACGTATTCGGCCCCAGTTCACGCATCCTTCATCGCGGCCGACGCATGTTGCTGTTCATGGCACCATCACACCGGACCCGGCGGCTCCTGCTCCTGCTGCTCCTCGTCGCGATCCCGATCGGGATCCCGGCGCCCGCAGGGGCGCAGGACTCACTCGTTGCAGCCGACACCGTGCAGGCGCTGGTCGCGTCCGCTCGGCACCCCTGGGCGCGGTGGCCCGATTTCGCCCGCCACGTGGACGTCGTGAAGCGCCTGTACGACCAGCGGGCCGGGGCTCTGCTATGGTCGGACGGGATCCCGCTCCCGTCCGCCGCTCGGGCGGCGATCGCGCAGCTGCTAGCCGCATCGGACCACGGACTCGACCCGCGGGACTATGACGCGGCGACGCTGGACAGCCTCTCCCGCCGGCTGGAGCTCTCGCCCACCGGTATGGCCGAGCGCGCACGCTTCGATGTGCTGCTGACGGTCGATCTGGTGCGATACCTCGACGACCTGCGCCTCGGGCGGCTTCATCCCAACCCGCTGAGCGCGGCCGGGGACGCACCGCCCGCGGACCTGGCCGGTTTCATCGCCGGCGCCGTCGCAGGCGACCGCGCCAGCGACTCGCTGGCGGGGCTCGTGGCAGCGCTCCAGCCGCAGTTCACGCAGTACCGCGATCTCCGGGCGCTCCTGGCCCGCTACCGGACCCTGGCGGCGGACTCGACGCTGGTGCCGCTCCCGGCGGGGCCACCGGTGCATCCGGGGGAGCCGTACGCCGCCCTCGCGAAGCTGCGGCACACGCTTATCGCGCTCGGCGACCTCGCACTCGATTCCGCGGGCGCGCCCGGCGACCTGTACGAGGGGGCCACCGCCGCCGCGGTCCGCCGGTTCCAGCAGCGCCACGCGCTCGAGCCGGACGGGATTCTGGGCCGGCAGACGCGCGAGGCGCTCAACACTCCTCTCGCGCACCGGGTCGAGCAGATCGAGCTGGCGCTCGAGCGCCTGCGGTGGGTGCCGCCCATCGGCGGCCGGCGGTTCCTGGTGGTGAACATCCCCGCGTTTCAGCTGCTCGCGTTCGAGCCGGAGGCGGCGGGCGGCCCGTCGCTCACCATGCGGGTCGTGGTGGGGCGTGCCCTCGACCAGCGGACGCCCGTGCTGCTCGAGGAGTTGCGTTACGTGGAGTTCCGTCCCTACTGGAACGTGCCGCGGAGCATTCTCGTGAAGGAGATCATTCCTCGGCTGCAGCGAGATCCCGGCTACCTGAGCGCGAACCAGATGGAGATCGTCGGCGCGAAGGACCGGGTCGTGGGCGACGAGGTGACTCCCGCCGTGCTGGCCCGGCTCCAGGGCGGCGAGCTGCGCGTGCGGCAGCGGCCGGGGCCCGCCAACGCGCTCGGCCTGGTCAAGTTCGTCTTTCCCAACGCCGCCGACGTGTACATGCACGGCACCCCCCAGACCGAGCTCTTCGCGCGGGCGAGGCGCGACTTCAGCCATGGCTGCATCCGCCTCGAGGAGCCGATGGCCCTCGCCCAGTGGGTGCTCGACGACCGGCCCGAGTGGTCCCCCGAGCGGATCGATTCCGCCCTGGCCGGGCCGGGCACGACGCGGGTCCTGCTGGTCCGGCCGATGCCGGTGCTGGTCTTCTATACGACCGCGGTGGCCCGGGCGGACGGCAGCGCTTCCTTCTATTCGGACGTGTACAAGCTCGATCGGAAGCTGGTGGAGGCGCTGCGCGCGGGGCCGGGGCCGCCGTGAGGGGTTGGCTGGCCGTGACGGGTTGCGGGGAACGTGGGGGGAGGCTTAGAGTCCACATTAGAGCTCGGAGTCACCCTGAACGAAGTGAAGGGGGCATGATTCAGGTCATGCCCCCTTCACTTTGCTCAGGGTGACTCGCACCACTCTACCGACTATCGAGGAGCCGCATGCCCTTCGCGGCCTGGCTGTTGTCGCTCGCGATGCTCGTTACCCCGCCGCCGCCCGCCGCTCCGGCCCTCGCCGCCGCGGCGGCACGGCAGGGACTCCGCCCTCAGGTGTTGCGCCTGGCGCTCCAGGCGCAGGCGCGGGCGGTCGCGGCCGGGGCGGCGATTGGCGACCGGCTCACTGTCATCGACTTCAGTCTGGCCTCACGCGAGCGGCGGCTCTGGGTGCTCGATCTCGCGGCCGAGCGCGTCGTGGCCCAGGAGCTCGTGGCCCACGGCCGTGGCACGGGCGACGACATCGCCCGCCACTTCTCCAACCGTCCGGGCAGCCTGGCGTCGAGCCTCGGTACCTTCGTCACCGGCGCGAGCTACCAGGGCCGGCACGGCCTGTCGCTTCGCCTCCACGGGCTCGACCGCGGGCTCAACGACCAGGCCGCCGCGCGCGGGATCGTGATCCACGGCGCGGAGTACGTGAACGACGAGATCGTCGGGAGATTGGGCCGGCTGGGCCGGAGTCAGGGCTGCCCGGCCCTGAGCCCGGCCGCGGCGAGCCGGATCATCCCCCTGATCCGGGACGGCACGGTGCTCTTCGCGTATTACCCCTCTTCCGGGCTGCAGCAGGCGCTCGACACCCCGTAGTCCGCGGGAACTTTACCGAGGATGAAGGGATATTCACTTCGCCTTCAGTGGTGCTTAGGCGGCCCCTGGCCATGCTTGGTGCGGGTTCGGCATTCTCGCATGCGACCGACGGGGGGGGTGTGGCGACCACAGCGAACGCGGCGACTTGGCGGATGACGGAACAGTCGTTTCCCGGAACGTTCCCGATCGAGGAGCAGCTCCGGTTTCTTTTGCGGTATGCCATCCTGGCACCCTCGACGCGAAACTCGCAGCCCTGGCGCTTCACGGTCGACGGGAACGCGGTGCTGGTGCGCGCCGATCCCACCCGGTGGCAGCCCGTGGCGGACCCCGGCCGGCGCGAGCTGCACCTGAGCCTGGGCTGCGCGCTGGAGAACCTGCTGATCGCGGCCGGCTGCGTCGGGTACCGTCACACCGTCGCCTACTTCCCCGAGCCGCACGACCGGAACCTCGCTGCGGTGACGACCTTCAGCCCCGGCCCCCGGCCATCGCCGTCCTCCCGGCCCGAGATCACGCTGGAGACGCTCCAGGCCCGTCACACGGAACGTCGGCCGTTCTCGGCTCACGCCGTGCCGATGGAGACAGTGGAGCACCTGCGGGCCATTCCCGGCGAGCCCGGCGTCCGGCTCGAGCTGAGCGACGCCACCGACCGCCGGCGGCAGGTGGACGTGCTCAACGTCCGCGCGCTGGGCACGCTCTTCGGGAACACCGAATATCGTGACGAAGTCGCCCGCGCGGTGGGCGGGGGAAGCTTCGGTGGCGCGTGGCTCGCCAACCAGGTGGGACGGCTGGCGCTCCAGCATATCAGCATCGCCCGGCGGCTGGCCCGCCAGGAATCGCAGGCGCTGCTCAGCGCGCCGCTGATCGGGGTGATCGGCTCGCTGGCTGATGGGCCCGCGGAGCAGGTACGAAGTGGCCGCCTGCTCGAGCGGCTGTGGCTCACCGCGACCGCGCACGGCCTGGCACTGCAGCCGCTGAGCCAGGCGCTTCAGGTGCCCTCGTTGCGGGTCGAGCTGGCGGCACGCTTCCCCGCGGCCGGCAGCTACCCGCAGCAGTTCTTCCGCCTCGGCCTGCCGGCCTCACGATCGGTGCACGCGACACCGCGGCGCCCGGTCGAGGACGTCCTCACCAACGGCGACGTCGTACCGCGCGAGCGCGCCTCAGGGCAGTAGCACGGCGGCACCGCGCACCCGCCCGGAGCGCACCTGCTCCAGGGCCTCGTTGGCGCGCGGGAGCGGGAACGACTCGGTGGCAATCTCGAATGGCGCCTGGGCCGCGAGCCGGAAGAACGCCTCGCCATCCTGGCGCGTGAGGTTGGCTACCGACCGCACCACCCGCTCGCCCCAGAGGATCTCATAGGGAAACGCCGGGATGGTGGACATGTGGATCCCGGCGCACACCACCGTGCCGCCCCGGTCGGTAGCGCGGAGCGCGGCCGGCACCAGCGCGCCCACGGGCGCGAAGATGATCGCCGCGTCGAGAAGCTCCGGCGGCGTCTCGTCGGACCCGCCGGCCCAGCTTGCCCCCAGCTCCCGGGCGAACCGGCATCCCTCCTCGTCACCCGGCCGCGTGAACGCGAAGACTTCCCGCCCCTCGAGGCGCGCCACCTGGGCCACGATGTGGGCGGCGGCGCCGAACCCGTAGAGCCCCAACCGCGCCGCCCGCCCCGCCGCCAGGAGTGAGCGGTAGCCGATGAGCCCGGCGCAGAGCAACGGCGCCGCGCGCACGGCCGCATACCCCGGCGGGATGGGGAAGCAGTACCGCTCGTCCGCCACCGCGTACTCGGCGTATCCGCCGTTCCGATCGTAGCCCGTGAACTCGGCGCGCTCGCACAGGTTCTCGCGGCCCGACCGGCAGAAGCGACAGGCGCCGCACGTCCACCCGAGCCAGGGGACCCCGATCAGCGTGCCCACGGCGAACCGGCGCGCGCCCATGCCGACGCCCTCGACGCGGCCGACGATCTCGTGCCCGAGCACGAGGGGCAGCCTGGGGCGGGGGAGCTCCCCCGCCTGGACATGCAGATCGGTTCGGCAGACGCCGCACGCCTCGACTCTGAGGAGCACCTGTCCCGGGCCCGGGACCGGGCGCTCGATCCGGCGCTCGACCAGCGGTATCTCAGCCCGTTCCAACAGCATGGCCTGCATGACACCATTCTAGGTCCGTGGCCGGCTTCCGGCCACAAGGCTCTTTCTCCGGGGGTTCATCGTTTCTTCACTGGCTTTGCGGTAACGTCCGGTCAGCGCCTACTCCAACTGCGAGCCGAGCCATGCCTGCCCCCACCGCCACCGCCGACCGCGCCGACACCACGCTCGACGCCGTGCTGAGTCCCATGCACGACGCCTGGGTGGAGGAAGTCCGCCGGTTCCTGATCCCGGCCACCTCGCCGGCCGCTCCGTTCTGGGACCGCTGGTCCGTGGTGCGGTACCTGAACGACCAGTTCCTGGAGCGCTTCGGCTGGGAGCGCGCGCTGGTCCTGGAGCTGCGGCCGTTCATTCCGCAGCGCGACATGGAGACGCTGTGGGCGGGCGCCGAGCGGGTGGCGCGGCTTCGCCTCGCCCTCGATCGGGTCGGACGGCGCCGCGGCACCGCGGGCGAGTTCGCCCTGGTCACCGAGGAGTTCCTCAAGGCGCTCCAGCTCTGGTGCGCCGAGATCGAGCTGGCCGCGCGCCGGATCGGGCGCGATGCGCTGGCGGAGGAAGGCGAGCGGATCCTGGCGCATCTCGAGGCGGCGCGGCCGTCCGCATGACGGCCGTTCGAGGGCCCGGGCCTGCGCCCGCGCCGCCGACCGCTGAACCGATCCCCGTTCACCATGCGCGCCGGCTCGAGATCGACACCGGCCAGGAAGCGGTGGTGTACCTCCACCGCGATTCGCCGGTCTGCCGCTCCGAGGGCTTCGATTCGGAGACCCGGATCCGGGTCCAGGTCGGCGACCGGTCGATCCTCGCGACGCTGAACGTGGTGACCGGTGCGCTGCTGGCGCTGGACGAGGCGGGCCTCAGCGAGGCGGCATGGAACCGGCTCGGGGCGGCGGAGCGGCAGGCGGTGACGTTCGCGCACCCCGCGCCGCTCGAGTCGCTCCGGCATGTGCGCGCCAAGATCTACGGCAAGCGGCTCGACGCGCCGGCGCTGAAGGCGATCGTGGACGACATCGCTGCGGGCGCCTACTCGGATGTGCACCTCGCGTCGTTCCTCACCGCCTGCGGCGACGAGCGGCTCGACCGCCAGGAGATGATCGACCTCACCCGGGCGATGATCGCCTCCGGCGAGCGACTCGAGTGGGAGCGCGCGCCGATCGTGGACAAGCACAGCGTCGGCGGCCTGCCCGGTAACCGCACCACCCTCCTGGTCGTCCCCATCGTCACGGCGGCCGGCGTGACGATGCCGAAGACATCGTCCCGCGCCATCACCTCCCCGGCCGGCACCGCCGATACCATGGAGATGCTCGCCCCGGTGGACCTCGATCGCGCCACCATGCGGCGGGTCGTGGCGCAGGAGGGCGGCTGCATCGTCTGGGGCGGAGCCGCGCGGCTGAGCCCCGCCGACGACGTGTTGATCCGGGTGGAGCGTCCGCTCGATCTCGACAGCACCGGGCAGCTGGTGGCCTCGGTGCTCTCCAAGAAGGCCGCCGCGGGCGCCACCCACGTGCTCATCGACCTTCCCGTCGGGCCCACCGCGAAGATCCGCTCCGTGGCAGACGCGCAGCGGCTGTCGGCCCACCTCCGTGCGGTGGGCGCGGCGGTCGGCCTGCAGGTGCTGCCCGTCATGACCGACGGCTCCCAGCCGGTGGGGCGCGGCATCGGGCCGGCGCTGGAAGCGCTCGATGCGCTCGCGGTGCTGCAGGGCGATCCGGACGGGCCACGGGACTTGCGCGAGCGCGGGCTCCTGCTCGCGGGCAATGTGCTCGAGCTCGCCGGCGTGGTGCCGGGCGGCGGTGGGCAGGCGCTGGCACGGGAGATCCTCGAGGATGGGCGCGCTTGGCGGAAGTTCCAGGCCATCTGCCGGGCGCAGGGCGGTCTCCGCGTGCCGCCGCGCGCCGCGTTCACCCGCTCGTTCGAGGCGCTGCGGGCGGGCCGCGTGGTGCGGATCGACAACCGCCGCCTGGCCCGGGTGGCGAAGCTCGCCGGGGCGCCGCGCGACCCGGCGGCGGGGCTCGTGCTCCACGCGCGGCTCGGCAGCTCGGTGGAGATCGGCCAGCCGCTCTTCACCGTCCACGCGGAGTCCGCGGGCCAGGTGGAGTACGCGCTGGCCTACGCGGCGGCGCGGGACGACATCCTCCACATCGGAGCGCCGGCATGAGCGCCGCGGTGCTGTGCCTCCCCGGCGCCGAGCGGCTCGCCGAGCGCCTGCGCAAGCGGCTCGAGGCCGCACCGGCGTCGCTGGCGATCCACCGCTTTCCCGACGGCGAGCGGTGCGTGCGGATCACGGGGGACGTGGCCGGGCGGGCGGTCGTGCTGGTCGCCGCGCTCGATCGGCCGGAGGAGAAGCTGCTGCCGCTGCTGTTCGCCGCGGCCACCGCCCGCGACCTGGGGGCGGCCACGATCGGCCTGGTGGCGCCCTACCTGCCGTACCTCCGCCAGGACCGCCGCTTCCACCCCGGGGAAGGGGTGAGTGCGCGGTACTTCGCGCGGCTCCTGTCGCGGGCGGTGGACTGGGTGGTGACCGTGGATCCGCATCTCCACCGGATCGGCGACCTCGGCGAGATCTTCACCGTCCCGGTGACCGTCGTGCACGCGGCCCCGCTGCTGGCCGACTGGATCCGAGCCCGTGTGCCCCGCCCGCTCCTGTTGGGGCCGGACGCGGAGAGCGCGCAGTGGGTGGAGGCGATCGCCTCGCTGGCCGGTGCGCCGTCCGCCCTGCTCGCCAAGCGCCGGCTGGGTGACGCAGCCGTCGAGGTCACCCTGCCGGATCTCGGCGCCTACGCGGGACGGCACCCGGTGCTGGTGGACGACATCGTCTCGAGCGGGAGGACGATGATCGAGGCGATCCGCCTGCTCCGGGAGAGCGGATGGCCGGCGCCGGTCTGCCTCGCCGTCCACCCGGTGTTCGCGCCCGGCGCCTACCGCGCGATTCGGGCCGCGGGGGCGGAGCCGATCGTCACCTGCAACACGCTGAGCCACCCGACCAACGGGATCGACGTGGACGAGCTGGTGGCGGCGGCCGTCCTCGGCCGGCTCGATCTGCCGGCGCGCGGCGCCTCAGTCGTGCAGGATGCGCTCGGGTGGATCGTCCAGGTCGTCGAACTGGCCGCTGCGAGCCGCGTAGAGGAAGAGCCCCGCGAAGATGCCGCCCAGCACCAGGGCGACCGGGAGCAGGAAGAGGATCGCGTTCACGCCGCGGCCCTCCGCACCGACGCCTCCACCCGCGAGGCGCCCCAGATCACGACGCCGCTCGAGAGCGGCATCAGCACGGCCGCCACCAGCGGACCCACCAGCCCCGCCGCCGCCGCGCCCACCGCCAGCACGTTGTAGGCGATCGAGAACCGCTGGTTGCGCCGGATGACCCGCTCCGCCGCGCGTGCGGCGCGGAGCCCGGCGAGTAGCGGCCCCAGCGACCCGGTCGAGATGACGCCGTCGGCCACCAGCACGCTGCTTGCGGCGCCGGTGCCCATGGCGATCCCGACGTCGCTGGCGGCCAGCGCCGGCCCGTCGTTGAGCCCGTCGCCGGCGAACAACACCCGATGGCCCTCGCCCCGCGCCCGCTCGATCCACGCCGCCTTGGCCGCCGGATCGGCGCCCGCCACCACCTCGTCCACCCCGGTCTCCCGCGCCACCCGCTCCGCCACGTCCGGATGGTCGCCCGTCAGCAGCACGACTCGGCGTCCCGACCCGCGCAGCGTCCCGATGGTCGCGGCGGCGTCGGCGCGGGTGGCGTCGCCGAGGCGGATGATCCGCTCGGCGCCGCCCTCGTCCACCAGCCGCACCTCGCCGGGCCCCCCGCGGCTGAGGGTCCAGCGGCGCCCGTCCACGGTCCCCGCGATCCCGACACCAGGCTGCTCGCGGACGTCGGTTCCGGCCGGCAGCGGGATGCCGCGGGCGGACGCTTCGGCCACGATGGCGCGGGCGATCGGATGGCTGCTGTAGCGCTCCAGTCCGGCGGCCACGCGGAGGCCATCGTCTGAGGCCGCGGCCACGGACATCGCTCCGGCGGTGACGGTGCCGGTCTTGTCGAGCGCGACGACGTCTACCCGATCGAGATCGAGCAGCGCCTGCGCGGAGCGGAGCAGCAACCCGCGGCGCGCCGCGGCGCCGAGCCCGGCGGCGGCCGCGAGCGGCTGGGAGAGCGCCAGGGCGCACGGGCAGGCGACCACCAGCACCGCCACGGTGCGGGCCAGCGCAAGCGCCGCCCCGCCGCTCCACCAGTACGCGAACGTCAGGGCCGCCGCGGCCAGCGTGGCCGCGGTGAACCAGGGGGCGATCCGGTCCGCCGCGCTGGGGCGGAGACCGCGATCCGCCGCCGCGTGGAGCTGCGCGGCCATCCCGTGGACCAGGGTGGCCTCGCCGACGGCCGTCACCTCGACGGTGAGCGCGCCGTCGAGCAGCACGGTGCCCGCCACCACCCGGTCGCCCGGTCCGACGACCACCGGCTCGGCCTCGCCGGTGAGAAGGGCGAGGCGCACCTGGCCCGCGCCGTCGGTCACGACGCCGTCGGCGGCGAACTCCTCGCCGGCGCCGACATCGATCCGGTCGCCGGGCGCGAGCGCGTCCACCGCCACCGTGACCAGGCGGTCGCCCTCGGCCCGGCGCGCGGTGCGGGGGATGGTCGCCACCAGCGCCGCCGCCGCCTCCGCCGCCCGGCGCCGGCCGCGCGACTCGAGCAGGCGGCCCGCCAGCAGCAGCGCCACCAGCATCGTGAGCGAGTCCAGATAGCCCTCGCCGGCCGTGATCGTGGCGTAGAGGCCGTGCCCGTAGAGCACCGCGATCCCCAGCGCGACGGGCAGATCCATGTGGAGCACGCGATGCCGGAGCCCGGTCCACGCGCCGGCGAAGAACGGCGCGGCGCTCCAGAGCGTCACCGGCGTGGCGAGCACCAGCGACACCCAGCGGAACAGCGCGGCGAAGCGCGGGTCCATGTCGCCGAACCACCGGCCGGCGTACAGCGCCTCGTAGGTGCCCATGAGCGCCAGCGCGGCGAACACCGCGAGGGCGGCGCGGACCGCCAGGTCGTGGTCGGCGGGCGCCGCCTCGCCCAGGGCGCGCGGGCGATAGCCGAGCGCGGCGATGCGCCC
>DAIPLK010000002.1:0-10850 GCA_036769285.1 Gemmatimonadales bacterium
CAGGACTCCTACGTGAAGGGCCGGAACAGCAAGTTCACGTTCCACTTCGCAGTCGGGCAGGCGTTCTGATGCGCCGCCGTATCGCCCGCCTCTTCTTCGTCTTCCTGCTCGGCACGGTGGCGCTGGTGCTGGGGGTGGTGACGTCGATGACGCTGACGCCCCCGGGCCGGAGCCTGCTCGCGCGAACCGTAACGCGGGTGCTCGACCGGGTGATCATCGGCCGGGTGAACGTCGGCGCGATCTCGGGCTCGTTCCTCTACGACCTCACGCTCGAGGGCCTGGTGGTCCAGGACACCGCCGGCGCGCTCCTCGTGGACCTCCCGCGCGTGCGGGTGAGCTATCGGCTGCCGAACCTGCTCGCCGGCCAGGTGCTGCTCAGCACCGTAGAGCTGGACCGCCCGACGATCCAGCTCGTCAAGCTGCGCAGCGGGCGCATGAACTATGAAGAGGTGCTCGGTCTCAAGCAGGGGACCGGAGGCGGGCCTTCTCCGCTGATCGATTTCTACGAGGTCAAGGTGACCGACGGGACGCTGCGCATCGCCCTGCCGTGGAACCCCGACCGCTCCCTCCGCACCGCCACCCAGCGCGACTCCGCCCTCGCGGCCGAGCGAGCCAAGCCCGGGCGCGTCATCGAGGAGGGGCCCGACGGTCTCCGGCGGGTGATCCAGCTCTCGGACCTGAACGCCCGCTTCGGGCGCCTGCGGATCGCGACGCCCGACCGGAAGCCGTTCACAGTGGACATCGACTCGCTCGCCACCCGAGTGAACGATCCGGCCGTCACCGTCCGCGACGCGGCCGGCCGGATCCGCCTGCACGGCGACAGCGCGATCTTCAGCCTCTCGCGCGGCGCACTGCCGGACACCCGCTTCTCGGGCGGCGGCGCCCTCACCTGGCCGCACGATACCACCCTGTTCGATTTCCAGGTCACCTCCCCGCATGTCAACCTGGACGACCTGCGCTGGGTGTCGCCCGACTTTCCGGCGATGACGGGGACCGGTGTGCTGGCCGCCAAGTCCGAGACCGGCGCCCGGACGGCGTATGACATCCGCGAGCTTCACCTCCGGAACGGCGAGCAACGCATAGACGGCGACCTGGTGGCCGTCACCGATCGGAAGCGGGGGCTCGGCTTCCGGGACATGCGGGTCTCGCTCCGGAACCTCGACCTCGACGCGGCGCGAGCCTACATCGATTCGCTGCCGTTCTTCGGCACGCTCTCCGGCACCGTCGCCGGTGCCGGGTTCCTCGATGCGATGGACGTGACGCTCGACTGGGCGTTCGCCGACGCCCGGGTGCCGGGCCGGCCGGTGACGAAGGTGGCCGGCGCGGGGATCGTCGGCGCCACCCGCGACAGCGGCCTCACGTTCACCAGCTTCGACCTGCGGCGCTCCGACATCGACCTGCGCACCGTGCGGCTGGTGGCGCCGGCGGTCATCCTCGAGGGCCGGCTGGCCGCGGCCGGCACGCTCGACGGACCGCTCCGGAACGTCACCTTCCGCGGCTCCGCCCGGCACCAGGACGGCGACCGGCCGCCGAGCACGGCCGCCGGGACCGTGCACCTCGACACCCGGTTCGACTCGCTGGCCCTGTTGACCGACGTTGTCTTCGATCCGCTCTCGTTCGACGGGATCCGGCGGGCCTTTCCCTCGTTGAAGACCAAGGGCGATCTCCGCGGCCGCTTCCGGAGCGAGGGGACCCTGAGCCGACTCGCCGTGGATGCGGACCTGACCGGCGCTCTCGGCGACGTCCGGGCCGAGGGGTTCGTGACGCTGCTGCCGCCGAAGTGGGGTGCCGACGGGCTCCGCCTCCGCTTCACGCGCCTCGACCTCGCGACGCTCTCCGGGGGCACACTCTCGACCTCGCTCGCCGGCGAGCTACTCGCCACCGGCAGCATTGACACATTGCGGGCGCCTGAGGGCGAGGTCGAGCTGTCGCTCACGCGGAGCCGCGTGCGCGAATGGACCCTCGACAGCCTCTTCGGCCGGGGCAGCCTGCACGACAGTGTGATCCGGGTGGACACGGCGTACGCCGAGTGGCAGGGCGCGCGCGCGTCCGGCAGCGGCACGCTGGGCTGGCGGGCTCCGCACGACGGGCGGATGCGGTTCGACCTCGCGGCCGACAGCCTGATCGGCTTCGACTCGCTCCTGTTCGCCGTCACCCGGCAGAAGCGGGACACCTCCGCCGAGGCGCGGCCCCTCGCGGGGCGGGCCGAGGGACGGGTGGACCTCGCCGGAAGCCTCGACTCCCTCCAGGCCGACGCGGGGTTCGCGGTCGAGGGCTTCGAGTGGCAGCGGATCCGGTCGTCCAAGCTGACGGGCACCGTCAGCTGGCTCGGCGGCCGCCGTCCGACGCTCACCGCGCGCGCCGGGGCCGACTCGATCCACGTCCAGCGGTGGGCGCTGCGTCGAACCGAGGCCGCGGTGTATGGCTTCGCCGACTCGCTCGCCTGGAGTGCCGGCACCGATTTGGGTGCCGCGTCCCGGGTCGACGCCGCCGGCCAGTGGTACCAGCAGGGCGAATCGCGTCTGCTCACGGTGGACTCGCTCCTCGTCGGCCTTGCCGTGCGGCGCTACCGGCTGGAGGAGCCTGTAGTCATCTCGCTCGCCGATTCGGCCCCGGCCGTGAGCCGCGTGACCTTGCGGGCGCTCGACGGCTCGAGCGTACTCCAGGCGGTGGGCCGCGTGCCGGGGACGGCGCCGGGCGACCTCCGGCTCCAGGTGCTCGGGTTCGGTCTGAACGACCTCTACGGCCTGCTCGGGCGCGACACGCTCGGCGTGGCGGGCGCTGTGGAACTCGATCTCCAGGTGGGCGGGAGGGCGGCAGCGCCGACTTTCCGCGGCCTGGCTCGGCTGGCCGACGGACGGTTCGGCGACTTCCAGGCGCCATTCATCCAGGGCGTCCTCAACTACGAGGACCGCCGGCTCGACGCCAATCTCGACCTCTGGCGCACCGGTGAGAACCTGCTGCAGGTCGAGGCCCACCTGCCGCTCGACCTCGCCCTCACCGGTGTGGAGAAGCGCCAGATCGACGGACCGCTCTCCGTCCGTGCCCACACCGACAGCGTCTCGCTGGGCCTGCTCGAGGCGATCACGCCCGCGGTCGCCCGCGTGGACGGCACCCTCACCGCCGACGTGCAGGTCGAGGGGACGTGGGCCGCCCCGCGACTCGCGGGCTCGGTGGACATCCGGAACGGCAGCATGTCCCTGCCCGGCCTCGGCGTCCACTTCGGCAGCGTGCGCGGGGGCGCGACGCTCCAGGGCGATTCCCTGCTCCTGCGTGACGTGGTGCTCACCAGCGGCGGCGGCCAGCTCGGGGTCAGCGGCTCGGTGCGGCTGCAGAACCTCTCGCGGCCGGTGCTGAGCCTCGACTTCCGTGCGGAACAGTTCCGGGCGATCGACGTCCGGAGCTTCCTGACCCTCGTCGGCACGGGCGACCTCCAGTTGCGCGGGCCGGTCTTCGGGTCCACGCTGACCGGGAGCCTCCTGACCAACAGCGGGGTCCTCTACTTTGCCGATCTGGTGAACAAACGCATCATCGACCTCGAGGATCCCTCGATCGCGGACCTGGTGGACACGACGCTCATCCGCCGCGAGAATCTCGGGGCCAAGTTCCAGAACCGGTTCCTCGACTCGCTCCGGATCGAGGACCTGCGTGTCGAGATGGGATCGGACGTGTGGCTCCGCTCGGCGGAAGCGAACGTGCAGCTCGAGGGCCGTGTGCGGCTCAGCAAGACGGCGCAGACCTACAACCCGACGGGCAGCCTGAGCGCCGCGCGCGGCAACTACACGCTCAAGATCGGGCCGGTGACGCGCGAGTTCACGGTAAGCCGCGGACAGGTCACCTACACCGGCGACCTCAACGCGGGGCTCGACATCCAGGCGCGTCACACCGTGCGCAGCGTCCGCGGCGACGAGATCCCGGTCATCGCCAACATCGCGGGCACGCTGTACGCTCCCAAGCTCACGCTCACGAGCACCGTCCGGCCGCCGATCTCGGAGACCGACCTCGTCTCGTATCTCATTACGGGATACCCGGCCAACGAGGCGACGCTGGTGGGGCAGGGCGGCGCGCTGCAGACGGGGCTCGCGTACTTCTCGAGCGCGCTCTCCAGTGAGCTGGAACGCGCGCTGATCCAGGACATCGGCGTGCCGATCGACCTGATCGAGATCCGGCCGGGCGTCTCCGCCACTCCGACCGGCGGCGGCACCCTGACCCAACTCGCCGCCGGGTGGCAGATCGGGAAGAAGACGTTTCTCACCTTCAATGCCGGATTCTGCCCCGACTTCAGCCAGCTCAGCTACAAGAACCTCGGGGCGAGCCTGGAGTTCCGCTTCAGCCGGGAGTGGAAGCTGCAGAGTACCGTGGAGCCGACCATCCAGTCGTGCAGCAGTTTCGGCACGACCAGCCGGATCGGGAGCACCAACCCGTATCAGATCGGCTTCGACATCCTGTGGGAGCGGGAGTTCTAGTGCCGCGCGTGCTCTTCATCACCAATCCTGCCGCCGCGCGCACCCGCCGGCAGGCGGTGGACGCGGTCATGCGCACCTTCGAAGCGGCCGGGTGGAACGCGGAGCTGGCCGCGACCACGGGTCCCGGCGACGCGCGCCGGCTGGCGGCGGAGGGTGTGGCGCAGGGGATGGAGGTCGTGGCGGTCTTCGGCGGCGACGGCACAACCATGCAGGCCGCGGCGGCGCTCGTCGGTACCGACGTGAGTCTGGGCGTCATTCCCGGTGGCACCGGCAACCTGCTGGCGGGCAATCTCCGGATACCCTCGGCGCCGGCCCGGGCTGCGCAGGCGCTGGTGACGGCCACGCCGAAGCTGTTCGACCTCGGGCGAATGGAGCGGGCCGACGGGCCGCACTACTTCGCCGTGGCCTGCGGTGCCGGCTACGACGCGCGGGTCATGGCCGGTACTCTGAGCGAGCACAAACGGCGCTGGGGCATGGCCGCATACGTGGCGACCACCCTGCGGCTCATGGGCGAGATCCGCAGCACGGCGCACGTCATCACCATCGACGGCGTCGAGTACGACGCGAACGCCGCGATGGTTCTCGTCGCCAATTGCGGCGAGGTCATCCCCCCCTACATCCGGCTGGGTACCGGCATCCGGCCGGATGACGGCCTCCTCGACGTCGTTGTGGTGCGCGCCAATAGCTTCCTCCAGAGCCTCAGGGCGGTGTGGGACCTGCTACGGGAGGCTCCGGACCTCGAGGCCCTCGACACTTACGTCGGGTATGCCCGCGGGCGGGAGATCCGGGTCGAGAGCCATCCCGTCCAACCAGTCCAGCTCGACGGCGAACCCGGGGGGGAGACCCCCTTCGTGGCCACCGTCGTTCCGCGGGCCATCCGGATCCTGGTTCCGTCCACCGGGTAGGCTAGGCGGGCGGGCCCGGACTGACTAATTTTTGGGGGGTGTGAGTCCCGTTGAGTGAACCGAAGGGGGCCTGCCGCTGGGCATGGCTCCGTCGCTACGCTCAGGACGACAACTTCCTTCGCGACTTTCCCAGGGCAGAGCCCATGGCCGGATCCGTCCTCCTCATCGACGACGATGTCGACGTTTTGCGCAGCATCGGGAACTACTTCGAGCGGCTCGGCTACGAGGTCACCCGGGAGCTGAGCGGCGAGGCCGGGCTGGCTACCTTCGATCGCCTCCGCCCGGAGGTGGTCATCCTCGATCTGCGCCTGCCCGGCATGGACGGGATGGAGGTGCTCGAGCACCTCCGGGAGCGTGACGCCGCGGTCATCCTCCTCACCGGCGAGGGCGACGTCGCCACCGCCGTCCGCGCCATGCAGCTCGGCGCCGAGAATTTCCTCGCTAAGCCGGTGGATATGGAGCACCTCGCCGCCGCGACGGCCCGCGTGGCCGACAAGGCCCGGCTCCGCCGGATCAACGAGGCCCTGCTGGTGCAGAGCGCGCCCGGGCATGGGCTCGATTCGCTCGGCACCTCCTCCGGGATGCAGGACTTCGCCCACCAGGTCGGACTGCTGGCTCAGAGTGAGCGGACCACGGTGCTGCTCACCGGCGAGAGTGGCACGGGGAAAGGCTGGGTGGCGCGGATGATCCACGACCTGAGTCCGCGCGGCAAGGCGCCGTTCGTCGAGGTCAACTGCGGCGGCCTCAACGCTACCTTCCTCGACTCCGAACTGTTCGGCCACGAGAAGGGCGCCTTCACCGACGCGAAGGATCGAAAGCAGGGACTGTTCGAGATCGCCGATCATGGCACGATCTTCCTCGACGAGATCGGCGACTTGGCGCCCGAGCTCCAGCCCAAGCTGCTGAAGGTGCTCGAGACCAAGACCTTCCGCCGGCTCGGCGGGACCCGCGAGATCACGGTGGACGTCCGGCTGGTGGCCGCGACCAACAAGGATCTGCAGGCTGAAGTCGAAGGGCTCCGCTTCCGCGAGGATCTCTACTACCGGCTGAGTGTCATGCCGCTGATGCTCCCCCCCGTGCGCGACCGCTCGCGGGAGGACCGGCTCGCGCTCATCACCCGCCTGCTGACCGACCTTCGCGCCGAGTTGCCCGACGGCCCACCGACCCTGTCGAGCGAGGCGCTCGACCGCCTGCTCGCCTACGGCTGGCCGGGCAACGTCCGTGAGATGCGCAATGTGCTCGAACGGGCCCTTATCCTCGGACGTGGCGCCCCGGCGGTGAGCGTGGAACACCTGCCCGGCGAGTTCCGCTCGCGGCCCGGGATCGGCGACCGGCGGCACACGCCGCTCAGCCTCGAGGACCTCGAGCGGCAGCACATCGAGCGGACACTCAAGCATCACACCGGCAACCGCACCCGGGCCGCCATCGAGCTCGGGATCTCGCGCGCCACGCTGATCAACAAGATCAAGCGCTACAATCTCACTGCCTGAGGTCGCCATGGCCGAGACCCACGAGCACGATGCCATGGGCTGCCGAGCCTGCGGCCGCGAGGAGCGAGCCTCCGAGGGGTATCCCTGCGCGAAGTGCGGGACGTTCATCTGCCTCATCTGCACTTTCCGCGGTGTGACGCTGTGCCGCGAGTGCGCCGCCAAGGAAGCCGCGCCGTCGTGACTTCCGCCGTCATCGCCCGCGCCGCCGTCGTTCCCCTCTTCACCGAGCCCACCCTCCGCGCCGAGCAGGCGAGCCAGCTGGTGCTGGGTGAGACCGCCGCGGTCCTCGAGGCCTCGGCGGAGTGGCGCCGAGTCCGCACCACCATCGACCGCTACGTCGGATGGGTGCACGCGGGCTACTGCGCGGAAGTGGATGAGGGGGCGGCCGAGGCGTGGCAGCGCGAGGCGACCGGGTGGAGCCACGGCGCCGCGGCGCAGCTCGGGGAGACCCGGGTGCGGCTGCCGCTCCGCGCCCGGGTGGCGCTCGAGGGCGACGCGGTCCGGCTGCCTGACGGCCGCCGCGGCCGGGTCGTGGACGGTCGTGTGCTCCCACTGGCCGATGCGGTGCCCGCCGCGCGCGCCAAGGCGCCTGAGCGGTGGGCGCTCGAGTACTTCGCGGGCTCGCCGTACCAATGGGGCGGGGTGACACCGTATGGTGCGGACTGCTCCGGCGTGGTGCAGACCACGTTCCTGGCCCGGGGCGTCCCCCTCCCTCGTGACTCCGCGGAGCAGGCGGAGTGCGGCGCGGCGGTGTCCCCGGACGTCGTGCGGCCCGGGGACCTCCTCTTCTTCCGCGGCGATGCCGGCCCGCGCGTCACGCACGTCGCCTTCGCCGGCGAGGCGGATACGTTGGTGCACTCGACGATCGCGTGCGGCGGGATGGTGCAGGAGCCGTGGCTGCCGGGCAGCCGGGCCGCGCAGCTCCGCGAGCGGCTCGTGGCGGTCAGGCGGCTGGAGGAGCGGTGACGCGAAAGCTTGTCCTGTTCGATATCGACGGCACCATTCTGCTCACGGCCGGCGCCGGCCGGCGAGCCATCCTCGCCGCCCTCGCCGGCGAAGTGGACGACGCCTCTGCGTTCGACCGGATCCGGTTCGACGGCAAGACCGATCCGCAGATCATGGCCGAGATGCTCGCGGCGGCGGGTCAGCCCGAGCCTCGGGAGTCACCACGGGTCCGGGCGCTCTGTGAGCGCTATCTCGAGCTCCTCGCCCGCGAGCTGGACCGGCCCAGTACCCGGACGACGGTGATGCCGGGCGTGCATCCGCTGCTGGACCGACTCGAGACGGAGGCCGGCGTGGTGCTGGGGCTGCTGACTGGCAACCTGGCGGAGGGGGCGGCCCTCAAGCTCCGGTCCGGAGGAATCGCGCCCGAGCGGTTTCGCGTCGGCGCCTACGGCTCCGACGCCGCGCACCGGCCCGACCTGCCGCCGATCGCCGCGCGGCGGGCCGAGCCGATCTTCGGACGAGTGCCCCGAGGGGCAGAGGTCGTCATCATCGGCGACACGCCGGCCGACGTGGCGTGTGGTGCGGGGATCGAGGCCCGTGCGCTCGCGGTGGCGACCGGCGCGTACTCGGTGGCCGATCTCACGGCCTGCGGGGCGCACGCGGTGTTCGAGAGCCTGCGGGACACCGACGCGGTGGTGGATGCCATCCTGGGGTAGGGCCACCGGCGCCGAGGCTCGCGATGCCTGACGAGGTGGAGCTGAAGGCCGTCATTCCTGATCCTGGCGCGGTTTGCGTCCGGCTGGTCGCCGCCGGCGCGCGTGAGCAGTTTCGCGGCCGCATGAGCGACCGCCGCTACGACCGCGGCGGCGAGCTGGGGGCGCGCGACGAGGTGCTGCGGGTGCGAACCTATCATCACGCCGACGGACGTACCGAGGTGGTGCTCGGCTGGAAGGGGCCGGTGCGGCGTTCTCCCGAGGGCTACAAGCAACGAGCGGAGGTCGAGTTGCCCATCGCCGCGGGCGCCGCCTCGCCTCAGGCGCTGCTGGCCGCGCTGGGCTACGAGGTGGTGCACGCGATCGATCGCGAGGTGGAGGTCTACGACCTGGACGGCGCCACCGTCCGACTCGAGCGCTACCCGCGCATGGATCCGCTCCTCGAGGTCGAGGGCGATCCGGCCGCGATCGAACGCGCCATCCGCG
The DNA here is from genome assembly GCA_036769285.1 of Gemmatimonadales bacterium. Taxonomy (GTDB): domain Bacteria; phylum Gemmatimonadota; class Gemmatimonadetes; order Gemmatimonadales; family GWC2-71-9; genus CAVVWJ01. The sequence continues at coordinate 9,006 of DAIPLK010000002.1, forward strand.
CCTCCGGGATCGACCGCGGCGCCTTCAGCCCGGATCCGCTCGCCGAATTCGTGCTCCGGTTCGAGCTTCGCACCGGACTGCCCGCCGTCCTCGCCGCGTGGTGACCATGGCGCCCGGCTCCGAGCGGCTCTGGGTCGTGCCCGAGCTCGGGCCCTCGCTCGGGCGGCTCGTCGATCCCCCAGCCTCGCCGCGCGGTGCACTGCACGTCTCCCTCGACGACGTCCGCCTCGATCTCGTGTCCGGGGTCTTCGACTTGGCGGGCGCGGGGCGCTCGTTCGCCGCCGCCGGCGACCACGACGGCGCGATCGCCTCGCTCGGCCGCGTGGCGTGGCTGGGGCTCTGGGAGCAGGCGGTGGCGGCGACAGCGTCGCGGATCGCCGCGGAGGCCAACGCCGGGCTGCGGCTCGCCGCGGCGGAATCCCGCTTCCCCACGCGCCGCCTTCGCCGGCTGGCGCTCACCGACGAGGATATCCGTGCCATCGGCGCGCGGCTCGGGAGCGGCGGCGCACCGTTCGTCGCGGCACTCGATGCGCTGGAGCAGACCGTGCATGCCACCGGGAGCGCGCGAGGCCGGAGCACAGCCGGTGTCGAGGCGTGGCGGACCGCGCTCGGCGCGGTCGCTCGCCGGCTCGAGTCGGCCTGGCTCGCACTCGACGCGGCCGCAAGAGTCGAACAGGAGGGCTGGGCCGCGGAAATCGGGCGGGTGCGCGCCTGGCACCGTCCCCTCTGGCCCGTGCGGCTCGTGACCGCCGTCGTGCTCGCCGCGGCCACCTATCTGGGTCTCGTCCTCGGTGGGTACTTGCCGGTGCCCCCGCCGCTCGAGGGCCTCGCGGCGTTCTGGTGGGCCCGGCTGTGAACGTCATCGGCGTAGGCGTGGATCTGGTGGACCTCGAGCGCGTGGTCCGACTGCTGACCCACAAGGGCGAGCACGCGATGCAGAAGTTCTTCACCGAGGACGAGCGCGCCTACCTGGCCAGCCGTCCGGATCCCACGGGCCATGCAGCCGCGCGCATCGCCGCAAAAGAAGCGGTCTACAAGGCGCTGCAGGCGCTTCCCGGCGCGCGGGGCGTCGGTTGGCGCGACATCGAGGTCACCCGGGATGACGACGGGCGCCCGGCGATCCGGCTGCACGGACTGGCGGCCCAACTGGCCGAGGCGCACGGCGGGCTGGCCGTGCAGGTCTCCCTCACGCACTCGGCGACCTCGGCTGGGGCGGTGGCGGTGGTGGGGACAGGCGCGCAGCCTGGACGCGGGCCCGGGTCATCCTGAGCCGGGTGGAGTCATCCTGAGCGAAGCGAGGGAGCTACGATGGGGGGCGCACGCCCCCTTCGCCGTGCCCAGGGTGACCCGAGTTGGGGCGGCGCTCGGCACCCTCTGGCAATTGCGACCGCGCCGGTCTAATTTATCCGTGGCAACCACAAACCGGATGAAAATGCTTCTCATCGGCGCCCTTCCATTCCTCCTCGCGGCGGCCACCCTCGCCCCGCAGCAGCCGCAAGCGGAGGCCTCCCAGGAGCATGCCCCCGTCGCGCGGCGGATCGCGGCCACTGCCCAGCTGGCCGCGCAGGAGTACCGGATCGGCGTGGTGGATGGCCGCGTCGTGGCCAAGGCCGAGGTGGAGGAGGCCATGCTCTTCCTCCAGGAGGCACGACGCTCGGCCGCGCTCCTGCCCGCCGACGCGGCGCAGGCGGCCGCCGGCGACATCGACGCGCTCCTGCGACTGGTGGGAGCCACCGCGGCCCCCGATTCGCTCGACCTCCGGGTCCGCTCGCTCACGGCCGGCCTGACCCAGCGTCTTGGGGTCACGCTCGACGAGCTGCCCGCCCAGACGCCCTCGCTCGCGCG
>DAIPLK010000002.1:10950-38239 GCA_036769285.1 Gemmatimonadales bacterium
CGCTCCGCGCCTTTGCCACGACCGGCAAGATGTCGGACGACGAGGTACTCGCCGCCCTCGGCGTGAAGGACCCCAGCGAGCCGGAGGCGCTGGGCCGCCTCGCAGCGGTGCGCACGTTCGAGGCGGACCGCACCGGTGCGGCCGTGGCGCAGGTGTTCAACGAGGTGCGCGCCCGGCTCGACTCGGCGTTCGCACTCGCCCGCACCAACGATCCCGGGGCGAGCGCGCTGGCCTTCGAGGCCTACATGACCTTCGAGCGCGTCGAGCGTGGGGTACGCGCGAAGAACCCCGCGCTCGTGGCCGATCTGGAGACCGCGTTCGCCTCGCTCCGGACCCGCGCCGCCGCCGGCGCGACGCCCGGCGAGCTCGACGCGCTCCGCCGGCAGCTCGAGGCCGGGCTGGAGAACGCTGAGCGGACCCTCGGCGACCCGACGTTGCCCCTGAATCTGTTTGTGCAGTCGTTCATCATCATGGTGCGCGAGGGTCTCGAGGCGATCCTGATCGTCGGCGCTCTCCTGACCTTCCTGTCGAAGATGGGCGCGGCCCACCGGCGGCGGGACATCCACATCGGCGTCGGCGCGGCTATCGGCGCGAGCCTGCTCACCGCGATCGCGCTGGAGACGATCTTCGTGCTCAGCCCGGCCCACCGGGAGGCGCTGGAGGGCGCCACCATGGTGGTGGCCACTGCCGTCCTGTTCTACGTCAGCTATTGGCTCCTGTCGAAGATGGAAGTGGTGAAGTGGAACCACTTCGTGAAGAGCAAGGTGCAGGACGCCCTCGACAGCGGCTCCGCCCTGGCCCTCGCCACGGCGGCGTTTCTCGCCGTGTACCGCGAGGGCTTCGAGACGGTGCTGTTCTACAAGGCGCTCTTCGTGGCCGGTGCGGCGGGCGGCGCCATGCCGGTGGTGGGCGGGATTCTGGCGGGATCCATCGTGCTGGTCGTGGTCTACATCGCGATCAGCCGGTTCGGCGTGCGGCTTCCGCTCAAGCCGTTCTTCGCGGTCACGAGCGCGTTTCTCTACTACATGGCGTTCGTGTTCGCCGGGAAGGGTATCGCCGAGCTTCAGGAAGGCGGGCTCGTCGGCACCACGATCCTCTCCTGGGCGCCGCGTATCCCTGCGCTCGGCATCTACCCGACGGCGGAGTCGCTCGGGGCACAGGGGCTGCTGCTGGCGCTCGCGCTGGTGGCGTTGGCCTGGAACTTCGTCCTCGAGCCCCGGCGTCGGCGCCGCCTGCTCGCGGTGACGGGTCCAGAGCCCCGCCCGTCGCCGCCGCCGGCGGGGCCATCGCCACTCACCACACTGCCGGCCTCGCCGGCGGTCGTCGAGCTGTTGCGCTCGCTCGAACGGATGGAGGCCGACCTGGCCGAGATTCGCGCCGAGGTCGAGCGGATGCGGCGCCATCTCACCTCGACGCCCGCCGTCCCGGTCAAGCGGCCGCAGCGCTAATGGCTTTCGCGACCACCGATCTCTGCGACGAGTTCGGTGCCGAAGTGAGCGTGGCCGAGCCGCTGCTGGGCGACTGGGGTGGGGCCGGCAGCTTCGCCGGGCCGATCGAGACGCTCCGGGTCTTCGAGGACAATGCCCTGGTGCGCCAGACGCTCGAGGGGCCGGGGCAGGGGCGCGTGCTGGTGGTGGACGGTGGCGGATCGCTTCGGACGGCGCTGGTTGGAGGGAGTCTGGCCGCGCTCGCCCATCGGAACGGCTGGGCCGGCCTCGTGGTGCACGGGTGCATCCGGGACGCGGCGGAGATCGCGGCCACGCCCATCGGCGTGAAGGCGCTCGGCGCGATTCCACGGAAGAGCGCCAAGGCCGGTGCCGGAGAGCGCGGGGTGCCGGTGACCTTCGCTGGCGTCACCTTCTTTCCCGGCGCCCATCTCTACGCCGACCGGGACGGCATCGTGGTCGCCGACCGGAACCTGCTGATCCCCTGAGCCGCGGCTGGCAACGTTGATAGCCGAACGGCCCGTCCATCAAGGACGGGCCGTTCGGTATGCAGGTGGTAGATCGCCCCCTGAGTCTACGGAAACAGGCCGAAGTGCCCGTTCCACCCTTCTACGACCTACCACTTTCCGGGAGACGCCAGCGACGTCCTACGCTGGAATCTGGCAAGTCCGATGCCATTAGGCCTGGTGACCCAAGTCGTTGATGCAGAGAGCCTTGGCGTCCTCGGAGGACCCGCCTTCCCGGCGCGGGCCCTGTCGATGGACTGGCCAGTTTCGGGGCCATTGATGTAAGCCACTGTCCGGTCTGTGCTTAGGTGACTGTCTTGGTTCTTGACGCGCTCACGTCATCGCCCCCGGTCAGATACGGGCCGGGCGTGGGGTTCGGCTCGCTGCGCCAGGCGTTGAGGAGGTATGCACCGACGGCGACGAGGATGACCGAAGTCAGTTGGGCCAGCGTGAATGGTCCGAGCAGGCGGTCGTCCTTCGCGCGAAAGATCTCGACCAGGAACCGCTCGACTCCCGCGAAGACGAGGTAGACCCCGAACAACCAGCCGACCGGGCGGGGCCGCGTGCGCCAGGCCCAAAGGGCGAAGAAGGCGCCCAGCATGAGCGCGGTCTCGTAGAGCTGTGTCGGATGCACCGCGAGCACCGTGGACGGGTCGGTGCCCGGCGGCACGGCGATACCGAACAGGGCCTGCATGTTGCCGGCGGTCGAGGGCGGCAGACCCTGGGGAAACTTCACGGCCCAGGGCAGGGCGCTCGGGCGGCCGTAATCGTCGTTGACGAGGAAGCAGCCGACCCGCCCCAGCGCGTAACCCGCCGCCAGTGCCGGAGCCACGAGCTGCATCGTCCAGCGGAGCGGCACGCGGAGGCGCCAGCCGTTGAGGATCACCGCCGCCGTGCCGCCCAGGAAGCCGCCGTACCACACGAACCCCCCCCGCTCGAAGAGGCTGCCGGGGTCCCGGGTGAGGGCCACGTACCACAGCTTCGCGCCTATGATGCCCCCGATCACGGCCGCGGCGACCATGTCGGCAGAGTAGTCCTCCGACAACCGCCGCCGGCGGAGCTCCAGCGTCACCAGCCAGCCGGCCATCAGGAATCCCACCATCATCATCAGGCCGTAGCCCGTGAGCTCGTGCGGGAAGAACGGGAGCGGGATCTTGAACGGGTAGATGGTCACGCGCCGGATCCTGAGACGAGAGTCGGAGTGAGGAGCCCGGGCAGCGGCAGGTCGTCGCGCGGCTCGAGGTCCCAGCCGCTGCGCTCGCCCCGCGCCAGCCGCCACGCACCTGCAGCGGCGATCATCGCCGCGTTGTCGGTGTTGAGCCGCGGGGACGCTACGCTCACGCGGGCCTGCCCTGCCAGCCGCTCACGCAGCCGTGCCACGAGCGCGCGGTTGCAGGCGACGCCGCCACCGACCATGGCTGCCGGGTAGCCCAGCGTCTCGACCGCGTGCGCCGTCTTGGCCGTGAGTACGTCGTTCGCCGCGTCCTGGAAGGCGACGGCGATGTCGGCCTTGTCCGCGTCGCTGAGCGTGGCCGGCTCGCTCCCGGGCGCGGGACGCACGACGCGCAGCACCGCAGTCTTGAGCCCGCTGAAGGAGAAGGCGTAGCGGTTGGGGCCGTCGCGCTCGAGCTCCTGAAGCATCGGCCGCGGGAAGTGGAACCGGCCGGGCCGGCCCTCGCGCGCCAGCCGCTCGATCGGTGCGCCCCCCGGATAGCCGAGCCCGAGCAGCTTGGCCACCTTGTCGAACGCCTCACCAGCGGCATCGTCGAGTGTCTGGCCCAGCAGCCGGTACTCGCCCCACGCCGGCACGTCGAGCAGCATCGTGTGGCCGCCGCTCACCAGCAGTCCGACGAACGGAGGGGCGAAATCGGGGTCCTCGATCGTGGGGGCGAAGAGATGTCCCTCGAGGTGGTTCACGCCCAGGAAAGGGCGGTCGAGACTGAAGGCCAGGGTCTTCCCGTACATCACCCCGACCAGCAGGGCGCCCACCAGGCCGGGCCCGGCGGTCACCACCACAGCGTCGAGCCGGCGGAGCCCGATCCCGGCGTCCGCCAGGGCACGGTCCACCACGGCCCCGAGCGCCTGGACGTGCGCCCGGCTGGCGAGCTCGGGCACCACGCCGCCGAAGATGCGATGCACGTCCTGCGACAGGATCGACAGCCCGGCCAGCTCGCTGCCTGCGTCGCTCCACCGCAGCACCGCCGCCGAGGTCTCGTCGCAGGACGTTTCGATCCCCAGCACCCACTCAGCCATCGGCGCTCCGCCGCACGAGCGTGACGCTATCGGGGAGCGCCGTCGCTTCGAGCCCGGCGGGCGAAAGCACACGGAGCCGCACCCGTGCCGGCACCGGCGGGCCGGTCCAGTCGACCACCACGAGCACGCTGTCGCGGGCGAGGGCTCTGAGCCGCGCGGCGGCGCCGCGCACCCGCACGTCCACGGTGGTCCGCTCGGGACGGACAACCGCGGCGAGATCGCTCGGCAGCCGCACCGGCACCGCCGTCAGGATGCGCTCGCCGACCCGCTCCAGGTCTACCCGCACCGTGACCTCGGACGGCACCACCCGCACTCGGCCGAACCCCGCGGTGTCGATGGCGACCATCTCCTCGACCGGCCCATCGGCGCGGGCGACCTCGAGCGGCTGGGTGCGGGCGGAGTCGATCCCGCGGATGGCCTCGCGCGGGCCGAGCAGGCGCACCGTCCCCGGCACGACCGCGATGGCGCTGAGCACCCGCCCCGCCTCGGGCTGGAGCTGCACGACGGCGCGCACCGGCACGACACGCTGAAAGGTCGAGTCGAGCTCGACCGCGACCGCGCGCGGCTGCACGTCCTGGATGTGGACGTCCACGCCGCGCGGCAGCTCCAGATCCCCCGGGCCCACCTCGATCCGGACCTGGTCGGACGCGGTGGAGTCGGGGAGGACGCGGGTGAGGCGCATCGGAGCGGCGGTCAGCTTCAGCAGCTCGCGGCGGGGCCCGGAGACGAGGGCGTGGACCGGCCCGGCCGCGTGCACCACGGTGCGGCCCGCCGGCGGCCGCACCGTGACATTCACCGGCACCAGCGCGCTCGCCGGCTCCTCGCCTGCGGCCAGGAACCAGAGGAACACCGACAGGCCGAGCGACGTGAGCTTGAGCGGCAGATCGGCGGTGAGGACGCCGGAGAGGCTCACGTCACGACCCGGGCTCGTCGAGCAGCCGTTCCACCAGCGCCCGGTTGGCGGGCGAGTTCCAGTCGTGCGCCCCGATGATGCGCTTGACGATGACGCCCCGGCGGTCGAGCAGGAAGCTTTCGGGGACGCCGGTCGTCTGGTAGGTCTGCTGGATCCGCGACGAGCGATCCTGCAGGAGGTCGAAGGTGAGGTTGAGCTCGCGGCCGAAGGCCCGCACGTCGTCGGGGCTTCCTTCGTCGATGCTGACCGCGGCGATGGCGAAGCCGCGCGGCGCGAGCGACGTGTAGAGCTGCTCCATTGCCGGCATCTCGATCCGGCACGGGACGCACCAGGTGGCCCAGATGTTCACCAGCGTCACCTTGCCGCGGTAACGCTGGTGCAGCGACACCGAGTCGCCGGTGGCGAGGTCCACGGCGCGAAACTGTGGCGCCGTCGCCCCGACCTGCACCGGCGCGACCTCGCTTCCCACCCTGGTCATGATGGTGGCGCCGCCCGCGACGCCGGCCACGACCAGTCCCGCGAAGACCCATTGCTTCGACATGTGCTCCTCAGACCCGCACGGCGCAGCGGCGGGTGAGCTCGCGGACGGCCTGCGCCGGATCGGCGGCACCGAACACCGCGGTGCCGGCCACGAAGGTGTCCGCCCCGGCGCCCCAGGCCTCGGCGATCGTCTCGGTGGTGATGCCCCCGTCCACCTCCAGCGCGGCGCGCGAGCGGTGGCGGTCGAGCAGCGCGCGGGTGCGGCGGATCTTGTCGGTGGTGGCCGGAAGGTAGGACTGGCCGCCGTAGCCCGGATTCACCGCCATGATGAGGACGAGGTCGAGCTCGGGCACGACCTCCTCGATGAGCGCGAGCGGCGTGGCGGGATTGAGGGCGAGCCCGGCCTTCATCCCGCGCTCGCGCGCCGCCGCGAGGTGCCGTTGGACGTGCACCGTGGCCTCCGGATGGAAGGTGAAGAGGTTGGCCCCCGCATCCGCGTACTCCACGATGTAGTGCTCCGGGTGACTCACCATGAGGTGCACGTCGAGCGGGCGGTCGGTGACCCGCCGCAGGGCGCGGATGATCGGGGTGCCGAACGTCAGGTTCGGAACGAAGTGGCCGTCCATGACATCCACGTGGATCCACTCCGCACCGCCCGCCACGGCCTGCTCGATCTGCTCCCGCAGGCGCCCGAAGTCGACGCTCAGCACGCTCGGCGCGATGCGAACCCTCACAGGCCGGCTCCCGCCGGGCCGCTCACGACCAGGTCCACCGGCGCGCCGCGCGGCCGTCCGTTGCCCGGCGCGGGGCGGGTGGCGAGGACCACGCCGCTCTCCGGGCCGCTGCCGCGCACCGTGTCCACCCGCCCGACCGTGATCCCGGCGGCCGCGACCACCTTTTCGGCGTAGGGGAGCGCGAGTCCGACAACGTCGGGGACCGTGACCGGCGCCGGACCCGCGCCCAGCACGAGTTGCACGACGGTATTGGGCGCCACGACCATGCCCGGTGGCGGGTCCTGCCAGAGGATGCTCCCCTTGGGAACGGTGCCGCTGGTTCGCTCCCCCTCGATCCGCGATCGGAAGCCGGCGGTCGCGAGCGCGGTCCTGGCTTCAGGCATCGGGAGCGCGAGCACGCGCGGAATCGCGTGATCGTCGCCCATCGCGGCCCCCGGGGTGAGCCAGTAGGCGGAGATCGCGTACCCCACGACGAAGGTGAGCGCGACGAGGCCGAGATCTCGCGCGAACCGGCGCCACGGCGTAGACCGCAGCGAGGCGAACGCCGGCTCGGTATGCCGCCGCATTCTCATCGGGTCGCCCTCACGCCGTTCGCCGGAGCCGGGCCGCATAGGCCCCGTCCATGTGATGCCGCTGCGGCAGGATCATCAAGTCTCCGTCGGCCGATGTCAGGGCGGGGGGAAACGTCTCGCCCGGCTCCCGCCGGAACTCCGGGCGACGCGTCAGGAATCGGTCCACCTGCTTCTCGTTCTCCTCGGGCTCGAGCGAGCAGGTGCTGTAGACCAGGAGCCCGCCGGGGGCCACCACCTCGGCGGCGCGATCCAGCAACTCTGCCTGGCGCGCCGCCAGCGCCGCCAGCGCCTCCGGGCTGACCCGCCACCGCGCGTCGGGGTGACGCGCGAAGGTACCGGTGCCGAGACAGGGCGCATCGAGCAGCACCGCCTCGCACGGGCGGACAGGCGGGCGGAGGGCGTCGGCGACGATCGGATGTTCGTGCCCGCTGCCCGCCCGCCTGAGGTTGTCCGCCAGCCGCCGGACCCGCGTGCGGCTGGCGTCGGCCGCGACCACGCAGCTGGCGCTGCGGCCGAGCGCGATCGCCTTGCCGCCGGGCGCGGCGCACGCATCGTATATCGTGCCACGGGGCGAAACGTCGGCGTACCAAGCGACCAGCGCCTGGGCCGGGTTCTGCACGATGAAGCCGCCCTCGGCGTAGCCCGGCAACGTCTGCGGACGCGTGCGAGTGGTCATGAGTCCTGCGCCGTACGGCGCCGGCGAGACCTCGATTCCCGCCTCCCGCCACCGCCGCCCCAACGCGTCGAGCCCTTCGCGCGCGGCTTGCAGGACGAGGCGAGGCCTCGTGTTGTTCCACCGCAGCAGTTCGGCCGTCTCCTCGGGCCCGAACCGCTCCACCCACCGCTTCACTAACCACTCCGGGTGCGACTCGGCGCTCGCGAGCCCCACCACGGTTTCCGCTCTCTCCGCTCTCTCTGCCCTTCCCGCCGCTCGCCCCAGTCGCCGAAGCACCGCGTTGACGAACCCGCCCGCCCGTGCCCCGCCGGCCTCCGTGGCCAGCGCCACGCTGGTGTCCACGGCCGCGTGAGCCGGGATCCGGTCGAGCGCCGTGAGCTGGAAGGCGCCGAGCCGCAGCACTTCCTTGAGCTCCGGGGCCACGCTCTCCCACCCGCGCGGAACCAGCGGCGCGAGCCTCGCGTCCAGGGCGGTCTGACCGCGGAGCACGCCGGCAGCGAGCTCGTGCGCCAGCCGGCGGTCGGGCTCGGCCAACCGCCTCACCGCCCGATCAAGGGCCAACTCGAACGGCCGGCCGGCGCGCACCTGTTCCAGGACGTCGTAGGCGGCTCGCCTCGGCTGCAATCCCTCCGCCGGCATCGCTCGCTCAGGCCAACGCTCTACTCCAGCATCCCGTGGCTGGGACTCGACGGCACGGCCACCTCCCGCCGGGGCATGCGGCCGGCCAAGTACGCCAGCCGGCCAGCCTCGACGGCGAGCCCCATCGCGCGCGCCATGGCGACGGAGTCCTTGGCCTCGGCCAGGGCGGTGTTCATCAGGATGCCGTCCACTCCCTGCTCCATGGTGACGCAGGCATCCGAGGCGGTGCCGACGCCCGCGTCTACGATGACGGGCGTGCCAAGCCGCCGCTTGATCGTGCGGATGCCGTACGGATTGATCAGGCCGAGGCCGCTGCCGATCGGCGAGGCAAGCGGCATCACGGCTGCACACCCGGCGTCCTCGAGCCGCAAGGCGGTGATGAGGTCGTCGTTGGTGTAGGCCAAGACCTGAAAGCCCTCGTGCACGAGCGTGCGGGCGGCGCTGATGAGACCCTCGGTATCGGGCAGGAGAGTTTCGCGGTCGCCGATGACCTCGAGCTTCACGAAGTCGTTGAACCCCGCCTCGCGTGCCAGCCGGGCGTACCGGATCGCCTCGTCGGCGGTGTAGCAGCCGGCGGTGTTGGCCAGCAGGAAGTACTGGTCGGGGTTGAGGTGGTAGAGGATCCCCTCCTGCTTCGTCCGGTCGAGGTCCACGCGCCGCACTGCAACGGTCACGATCTCGGCGCCGGACGCCTCGATGGCCCGCACCATCTCCCCATTGCTCCGGTACTTTCCGGTGCCCACCATGAGCCGCGAGCGGAAGCTCCGGCCGGCGATGGTCAGCGGGGCGTCGGTGAGGGTGTCGGGGGCAATGGTGCCGGTCATGGTTGCCGCTCCTCGGTGGTGCGCCGGGCGAATAGGCCTCTGCCGCGAATCATCCTGAGTGCAGCGAAGGAGGCAAGCCCCTACGCCTGTCCCCTTCGCTTCGCTCAGGGTGACTCGCTGCTCGCGATGACGCTAAAGATAACGGCATCCCGATCCCCTCACCCCCCGCCAACGAAGTGCACCAACTCGATGGTGTCCCCTTCCGCCAGCACCGTCTCTCCGAACCGCGGACGGCGCACGATCTCGCGGTTCAGCTCGACCACCACCGTGCGGGGATCGAGTCCCAGCTGCGCGAGCAGGTCCAGCAAGGTGGCCGGGCCCAGGAGGCGCCGGGGCTCGCCGTTGATGGTGACGGCCAGTGCGTTCACGTCTCGTCGGTCCAGGGGGCCAGGAGTGCGAGCGCCGCCGCGGCCGGATCGGCCGCGTGCCAGATGGCGGTGATCGCCGCGACGCCGTAGGCGCCCGCGCCGCGCGCTTCGCGGGCCCGGGCCGCGTCGATTCCGCCGATCGCGATCACCGGCCGGCCCAGCGCCGCGGCCGCGCGCACCAGGCCGAGGCCTGCCGCGGGCCGGCCGGGATGGGTGGCGGTCTCGTAGACGCTGCCGACGAGCAGGAAGTCGGCACCCTCGGCCACGGCCGCCACGGCCTGGTCCACGGCGTGGACCGACCGGCCGATCCAACCCGTGGGGTAGACGCGGCGGGCATCGTCCGGCGAGAGATCGCCTTCCGCGAGCTGGACTCCGTGGGCGCCGAGCGCGGCCGCGATGTCCGGCCGGCCGTTCACGAACACGGCGGCTTCCGGCGGCCGCGCGAGCGCCAGCAGCCGCGCCGTCACTCTGGCGAGCGCGGCGCCCCCAGCGGTGCGATCCCGCGCGTGCAGCGCCACGGCCGGCCCTGCGGCCGCGATCGCGGCCGCGCGGATGCCGAAATCGGGCGCGGCGAGCACGCCCGCATCGGTAATGGCGTGCAGGCGCGGGAGCGGTCTCACGCGAGCCGCGCCCCGACGGAGATGCCCCGGCCACGGACCCAATCCACCACCGGCAGCCGGGTCTTCCCGGCGGGCTGCACCTCGCGCACCGCGAGCGTGCCATGTCCGCAGCCCACGACGAGCCGCTCGCCGGCGGCCAGGACGCAGCCCGGCTCCCCGGTGTCATGGGTGGCCACCCCTCCGAAAAGCTTGAGCGGGGCATTCTCGTAGGTGGTCCATGCCCCCGGCATGGGATCGAATGCCCGCACCTGGCGGGCGAGGAGCGCGGCGTCGTGATGCCAGTCGAGCCGCGCGCTCTCGCGATCGATCTTGGGCGCGAAGGTGGCCGCAGCCGGATCCTGCGCCTCGGGCTTCGCGAACCCCGCGGCCAGCAGCGGGAGTGCATCGACCAGCGCCGTCGCTCCCAGCTCGGCGAGGCGTGACGCGAGCGAGCCGGCGGTCTCCTCCGGTCCGATCGGCGTGGGGATCCGGTGCAGCACCGGCCCGCTGTCGAGCCCTTCCTCCATCTGCATGATGCTGATGCCGGTCTCGGCATCGCCGGCCAGGATCGCGTGCTGGATCGGCGCCGCGCCCCGCCAGCGGGGAAGAAGCGAGGCATGCACGTTGATCATGCCGAGCCGGGGTAGCGAGAGGACGGACGGACGAAGGATATGGCCGTACGCAACCACGACGCCGAGGTCGGGCTCGAGCCGTCTGAGGCCGGCCAGAAAGACGTCGCCGAGGGGGCGGTCCGGCTGGAGCACGGTGATGCCTGCGCGCTCCGCCTCCACCTTCACCGGGGGGGACACCAGCGTGCTGCGCGAGCGGCCCTGCGGCCGGTCCGGCTGGGTCACGACCCCCACCACCGCGTAACGCTCCCGGAGCAGTGCTCTGAGCGACGGCACGGCGAACTCCGGGGTACCGAAGAAGACGATCCGCATCACTCCGAGCTGGCGGACTCCGCCTGCACCTCTTTGATGAAGCTCGTGTCGTCCCTGTGCTCGCGCCGGTAGCGGGCGAGGAGCACCTGCCGCTTGACGAGGCTCAGATGATCCAGGAACAGGATTCCATCGAGGTGGTCGATCTCGTGCTGGATGGCGCGGGCCTTGAGGCCGGTGGCTTCCTTGCGATAGCGGGTGCCGTGCCGGTCCGTGGCTTCGATGATCACCCGCTCCGGGCGGCTCACGTCGCCGTAGATCTCCGGAATCGAGAGACAGCCCTCCTCGGCGGTGGTGCGACCCTCGCTCTCGACGATCACCGGATCGATCATCTCGAACCGGTCCTCCTCGGCATCGACCACCGCCACGCGCCGCCCCACGCCGACCTGGTTGGCCGCGAGGCCGACGCCGTGGGCGGCGTCCATCGTCTCGAACATGTCGGCCACCAGTCGGCGGACCTCGTCGTCCACCGTTCCCACCTCGGTGCTCCGCTGGCGCAGCACCGGGGAGCCCAGCAGGTGCAGTGGCAGCAAGCTCATGCCGCGGGCGCCCCCGGAGCTGTGGCGCCGCCGATGCGCACGATCCGCGAACGCTCGACCACCACGCTCGCGGTGCCGGTCTCGACGGTCACACGGGTCTCCTTCACGCCGTCCGAGTCGACTTCCTTGATGTCGCGCACCCGGCCGATGAGCCCGCCGCTGGTCATGACCTCGTCGCCCTTCTTGAGGTTGCTCAGCAGCTCGGCGTGCTTCTTCCTCGCCCGGCTCGACGGACGCAGGATCAGGAAGTAGAAGACGAAGCCGATCGCCGCCATCTGCAACAGCAGGACGGTGAGCCCTCCCCCCGTACCGGTTTGCCCCTGAAGCATGACGTCTCCTCACGTGCCTCGAGCGTTGTGGCGGCGGAGCCACTCGCGGCTCCAGCCGTCGAAGGTGCCCGCCAGGATGTGCGCCCGCGCCTGCTCACCGAGCCGGACCAGAAAGCGGATGTTGTGCAGCGAGACCAGCCGGAGTCCCAGCATGTCCTCGACGACGAAGAGATGCCGCAGGTAGCCGCGCGGGTACGTGGTGCAGGTCTCGCAGTCGCACTCGGGGTCGAGCGGCTCGGTCGAGCCCTTGAGCACTGCGCCCCGCACGTTGAGCCGACCGGTCGGCAGCCACGCGGTGCCGTGCCGGCCATTGCGCGTGGCGGCGACGCAGTCGAACAGGTCCACGCCCCGGGCGATCCCCTCGAGCAGATCCGCCGGAAAACCGACACCCATAAGATAACGGGGCGTCTCGCGCGGCAGGGCGGGCTCCAGCGTCTCGAGCACCCGGTGCATGACCGGCTTGGACTCGCCCACCGAGAGACCGCCGATGGCGATCCCGGTCCACGGCCCGCGCTCGAGCGTCCCCTCGAGCGAGCGGAGCCGGAGGTCGTCGTGCATGCCGCCCTGGAGGATGGGCCAGAGGGTCTGGGTGCCATCCGCCAGCTCCGCATGCCGGGCCTTGCACCGGTCCAGCCAGCGCAGCGTGCGCTCCATCCCCTCCCGGGCCAGCTCGTGCGGCGCCTGGCCCGGGACGACGTGGTCGAACACCATCGCCACATCGGCGCCGAGCGACCACTGGATCTCCATGGCCCGCTCGGGGGTGAGCGTGCGATACGTGCCGTCCACGTGGCTCTGGAACTCGACCCCGTCCTCGCCGATCCGCCTGAGGCCCTCGAGCGAGAACACCTGGAACCCACCCGAGTCCGTCAGCATCGGTCCCGACCAGGTGGTGAACCGGTGCAGCCCGCCCATCGACCGGACCACTGCCTCGCCCGGCCGGAGGTGGAGGTGGTACGTGTTGCCGAGGATGATCTGCGCGCCGGTGCGCTTCACGTCGTCGGCACTCAGCCCCCTCACTACGCCGTGGGTTCCCACCGGCATGAAGGCGGGGGTCCGGATCTCGCCATGGGGCAGCGAGAGCGTGCCCGCGCGCGCCGCGCCCTGCCGGGCGTCGAGTCGGAACGCGAACATCAGCGCGCCGACAGCACCCGATCGATCTGCCGCCGGTGCACCAGATCGTGCGCGCCCATCAGACGAAGCAGGAGATCGAGGCTCTCCGGCCCGCGCTCGCTGTGCATGCCGACCCGCTCGTGCTGCGCCGGGGTCAACGACCGCCACAGCCGCAGGTTCGCCGCACGCATGCCGCCGAGCTGCGCCAGCGCCAGGTCGAGCGGGGCCTCGGCGTAGCGCAGCGTTCGCGCCCACGCGTCCTGGTCGAATCCCTGCAGTGGCGGCCGATCCGCCGCGAGGATCATCCGGGTGCGGAAGGCGTAGACCAGCTCACTGTCGGCGAGATGCTGGATCACCTCGATCACCGACCACTTGCCCGGCGCCTCGGGCCGACGCAGCGCCGCATCACCCAGCCCCGCCGTCCGGCGCTCGAGCCAGGGCAGCAGCTCCGCCGCGATCTCGAGCGGATCGCGGTCGCCGAGGAGGGCGAGGAGCGCGCGGACGTAGGCGGGCGCGGTGGTGGCCGCGTCGCCGGCGGGGTTGGCGAAGCTCATGGGAGGCTCCGGTTCAGATGATCACCATGGCGTCGCCGTAGGAGTAGAAGCGGTAGCGCTCCGCGGCGGCATGCGCATAGGCCGCCATCGTGAGCTCGTGGCCGGCGAACGCGCTCACCAGCATGAGCAGGGTGGAGCGGGGAAGGTGGAAGTTGGTGAGCAGGCGGTCTACCACCCGGAACGAGTAGCCCGGCGTGATCATCAGGCTCGTCTCGCCCACGCCTGGGCGCACACTGCCATCCGGCTGCGCGGCGCTCTCCAGCGCCCGGACGACCGTGGTGCCGACGGCCCAGACGCGGCTGCCCTGCTCGCGCGTGAGCTCTATCAGCCCCGCGAGCCGGGGAGGGATCTCGTACCGCTCGGGGTGCATCGGATGCTGGCGAGGATCGTCCACCTCCATCGGCTTGAACGTCCCGGGGCCGACCTGCAGGTCGAGACCCGCGACGGCGACCCCCTTGGCCGAGAGCGCATCCAGCAGCTCGCCAGTGAAGTGGAGGCCCGCCGTCGGAGCGGCCACACTGCCTTCCATCCGCGCGTAGACCGTCTGGTAGCGCTGCTCGTCCGCCTGCGTGGGGTCGCGAGTGATGTACGGCGGCAGCGGCAGCCGGCCGAAGCGCGCGATGGCATCCTCCGCCCTGGCGCCGGTGAACGCCACCCGGCGATTCCCGTCGCTCAGCACCTCGAGCGTCTCAATCGCGACCTCGGCGTCCAGCATGATCCGCTTTCCCGGCTGGAGGGCGCTGCCCGGCTTGCCCAGCGCGATCCAGCTGCCGTCGGCCGCCGGGTGGATCAGCAGCACCTCGGCGGGCGCGCCGGAGGGGCGGGTGCCGAGCAGGCGCGCGTGCCGAACGCGCGTGGTGTTGAGCACCAGGAGGTCACCCGCGGGAATGAGCGAGGTGAGCTGCGCGAAGCGGGAATCGACCAGTACGCCGCCGCTGACCGTGCGGCTGTCGCCCGGAAGCATCTCCGGCTGGCGGAACGTCGCGCTCGAGCGCCGGCCGGGACCGCGCGCCGGCTGGTCCGGCGCGCGCCGGTCGCCGGCACTGCCGAACCGGCGGTCGGCCCGGAGCACGATCAACATGCGGCTCGCCGTGCGATCCGGCAGCGGCTCCTGAGCGATGAGCTCCGGCGGCAGCTGATAGTCGAAGTCGGCGGTGCGCAGCCGGGCCTCAGCCGTCAAAGATGGTCGGCTGCCCGGGGGGCGGCGTGAGGCCGAAGCGGCGATAGGCGAGGGCCGTGGCGCAGCGTCCGCGCGCCGTCCGCTCGAGGAAGCCCTGCTGGATGAGGTACGGCTCGTAGACCTCCTCCAGCGTACCCGCATCCTCGCCGACGGCCACGGCCACGGTGCCGAGCCCGACCGGCCCGCCGCCGAACTTCTCGATGATCGTGGTGAGTATCCGCGCATCCATGTCGTCGAGCCCGAACTCGTCCACGTTCAGCCGGGCGAGCGCGGCGCCGGCCACCGACACGGTGATGCGGCCGTCCGCCTTCACCTGCGCATAGTCGCGCACGCGGCGGAGCAGGCGGTTGGCCACACGCGGCGTCCCCCGGCTGCGGCGCGCGATCTCGGCCGCGCCCGCTTCGTCCACCGGTACCTGGAGGATAGCCGCCGAGCGGGCGACGATCTGCTGCAGCTCCTCCGTGGGATAGAACCCCAGCCGCTCGACCAGGCCGAAGCGTGCGCGCATCGGCGGGGTCAGGAGCCCGAACCGGGTCGTGGCGCCGATGAGCGTGAACCGCTCGATCGCCATCGGGATCGTCTGCGCGTGGGGCCCGTCGGCGATGCGCACGTCCACCCGGAAGTCCTCCATCGCCGGGTACAGGAACTCCTCCAGCGCCGGCTTCATCCGGTGGATCTCGTCGATGAACAGCATGTCACCGGGGCCGAGCGAGGTGAGCAGACCGACCAGGTCGCCCGGCTTCTCGAGCACGGGCCCCGAGGTGGTGCGGAGCTGGACGCCCATCTCCCGGGCCATGAGCATCGCGAGCGTGGTCTTGCCCAGGCCTGGGGGGCCGAAGAACAGGATGTGGTCGAGCGTTTCGCGGCGGCCCTTGGCGGCGTCGATCGCGATCTGCAACGAGGCCTTCACCTGCACCTGTCCCACGAACTCGTCCAGCCGCGACGGCCGCAGCGCGGCGTCGGCGCTGGTCTCGTCGGGGAGCGATTCAGGGGTGGTGACCTGCAGCTTGTTCATCGCGGGGCCCGTAGGGGGTCATCCTGAGCGAAGCGAAGGAGCCAAGACTCACGGCACGCCCTCTTCGCTGCGTTCAGGGCGTCTCCAGGGTGATCTCACTAGTCATCCAGCCGTGCCTTCCACCGCACCGGCCGGTCGTCCGGCTCGACGACATGCCGTGCGCGACAATGGTTGCAGCGGTCGGTCGTGCGCGTGGTCTGGGCCGGCACGAGCTTCCGGTTAGTGCTGCCGCAGCGGGTGCAGTTCCACTCGGCGGTCACGGCGGGTACGCTCATCACCGTCATCGCCCTCCCCGGGCGGCGGCGAGCTGCTGCAGCGCCCGCCGGATCAGTTGCGAGGTTTCCTGCGACGCGCCGTCGGCCAGCGCGGTCCGCACGGCGTCCTCCGCGGCGCCAGGTCCGTAGCCCAGGCCCGTCAGCGCGCGGACCGCTTCCTCCGCGCCGGCCGAGCGGACCGCCTGCGGGGCGAGCGTGACGTCGCCGAACTTGTCCTGCAGCTCCAGCACCAGCCGCTCCGCCTTCTTCCGTCCCACACCGCTCACCGAGCTCAGCGCGGTCAGGTCCCGTGACAGCACGCTCCGCACGGTGCGCTCGGGCCCGAGCGCCGAGAGGAGCGCCAGCGCCAGCTTCGGCCCGAAGCCGCTCGCCCCCCGCAGCCGCTGGAACACCGTCCGCTCGACCGCACGGTCGAAGCCGTACAGCGACCAGCCGTCCTCCTTCACCACCAGCTCGGTGTAGAGGCTCACCCGCCCGCCGGGGGCCGGCAGTCGCTCGGCGACGCCCGCGGGCACCGTGACGGCATAACCGACCCCCCCGTCGGTCTGCACCACGATGGCCTCGCCCGCCCGCTCGGCGAGCACGCCGGTCACCGTGGCGATCATCGGGCGCCGGACGCCTGGCGGAAGAAGGTCGCGTGCCGCGTGCTGACGAGCAGGTGCGCCAGGGCGACCGCCACCCCGTCCGCGGCGTCCGCGGGCGCGGGCGGCGTCTTGAGCCGGAGCAGCTGCGCCACCATGTAGGCCACCTGCGGCTTGAGCGCGGCGCCGCGGCCGACCACCGCCTTCTTCACCTGCGCCGGCGAGTACTCCGTGATCGCCACGCCCGCCTGCTCGGCCGCGAGGAGGATGACGCCCCGGGCGTGGCTCAGCACGACGGTGGTCCGCACATTCTTGCCGTAGAACGCGCTCTCCACTGCCACCGCGTCGGGCGCGTGGCGGGAGAGCAGCGCCGTGGTGCCGTCATGGATCACGCGGAGCCGGGTCGCCAGGGGATCTCGGGCCGTCGTCGTGAGGGTACCGCACTCCAGCAGTCGTGGAGGCTGGCCCGGCCTGCTCTCCACTACGCCGTACCCGAGGACCGCCGTCCCCGGGTCGATGCCAAGCACTCTCACTGGCGAGCTCTCAGGCCTCGGCCTCCGCCAGCTGCGCGGCGTCGATGTCGAAGTTGGAGGAGACCCTGGACACGTCGTCGAGCTCCTCGAGGGCTTCCATGAGCTTGAGAATCCGCTCGGCGTCGGCACCCTCCACCTTCACCGTGTTCTTCGGGACCATCGTGAGCTCGGCCGAGTCGATCGCGAACTTCCGGGCCCGAAGGGCGTCCTGCACCGTGTGGAAGGCCGCCGGCGCGGTGGTCACGATGTACTGGTCGCCTTCGCGCGCGAAGTCCTCCGCACCGGCGTCGAGCGCGGCCTCCAGCGTCGAGTCCTCTCCGTACTTGCCGGCGTCCAGATAGATCTGCCCCTTCCGGTCGAACATCCAGGCCACCGAATTAGTGGCGCCGAGGTTGCCGCCGTTCCGGCTGAAGGCGTGCCGGATTTCGGCAACGGTGCGGTTCGGGTTGTCGGTCGTGGCCTCGATGAAGATCGCGGCCCCGCCTGGGCCGTAGCCTTCGTAGGTCAGCTCCTCGTAGACGGTTCCCTCGAGCTCCCCGGTGCCCTTCTTGATGGCCCGGTCGATGTTGTCGGAGGGCATGTTGACCGCCTTGGCCGCGTCGATCGCGGTGCGAAGGCGGGGGTTCCCGGCCGGATCGCCGCCACCGCTCTTGGCGGCCACGGTGATCTCGCGAATGACCTTCGTCCAGGAGGAGGCGCGGCGGGCGTCGGTGACGGCCTTCTTGCGCTTGATCTGCTTCCACTTGCTGTGGCCGGCCATGGCCAAACTCCTTGATGCGGGCGAGGTTGATGGGCGGAAACATAAGTGTGACAGCCGTTTGCGGCAAACGCGGGGGCTTGACCGTCGCGTGACCCGCCACTAGTCTCCCACGCCTATGACCCGTTCCGGAATACGATGTCTGGTGCTCTGCGCCGCGCTCGCCGCCTGTCGCGACCAGGCGCCCCGGACGGCGAAGCTGAGCGATGCACTCCCCAACCTTCCGCTGCCCCCGCAGGCGAGCTTCGTGGGCCGCACGGGCGGTCCCGATGCGCTCCAAATCACGGTCCGCTCGCCGGCCCGGGCGGACGCTGTCGCGGCCTACTACCGCACCGTGTTCAAGACGGGAGGCTGGCGCCTGGTGAGCGACGCGACCGACGCGGAGGGGGCCACGGTGCTCCTCGCCGACCAGGACGGTCCGCCGCTGTGGGTGCGAATTCAGAACGCGGAGGACGGCCGGGGCACGCTGGTCGAGCTCACGGGCGCGGTCCTCCCGAAGACCGACAGCGCGGCGCACCGCCCCTCGTCCTGACGAGTCACCCGGAACGAAGTGACGCGGGCCTCGCGCCCCGCATGCCCCCTCCACGGCGCCTGCCCTGAGCGCAGCGCGTGGACTCGGAGTGAGTCGTCACGACGGGTCCAGCAGGTCCTCGAACCGCAGAATCCGCGGATAGAAATACAAGTCCACGAACCCGGTCGGCCCGTTCCGGTTCTTGGCGACGATGAGCTCCGTCGCCCCCTCCACTCCATGGCCGGGCCGATACATCTCCTCCCGGTAGATGCCCAGCACCAGATCGGCATGCTGCTTGATGCTGCCGAGCCCGCCGAAATCGTCGAGTGCCGGCCGCGGATCGGCCCGGTCTCGCCGGTGCCCCGGCAGTTGGGCTACGGCGAGCACGGCCACGTTCCGTTCCACCGCAAGCGCCTTGAGCGCCCGGACCACCAGGGCAATCCGCTCGTCAAGCCGGCCGGCGGGCTGGGGAGTCGGTGCGAGCTGCAGCGAGTCCACGACCAGGAACGAGCGTCCCGGCACCTCGTCGAGCGACGCTATTTCGTCGAAGCTTTCGCCCAGCAGGGGCCGGAGCAGCAACGGCACGTCCCGGAGCCGCACCGCGGCCGCGCCGACGGCCGCGCGGGCGGCGGCGTCGAGTCGTCCCTGGCGCAGATCGTCGATGGCGGCACGGCCTTCGAGCGCCAGGGCGCGCTCGAGCACCCGCTCCGGGCTCATCTCGCCCGAGAGGAACAGGGTGGGCACGCCGACCTGCGCCGCGCGGACGGCCATCGCCAGCGCCAGTGCCGACTTTCCGCTGCCCACGTCGCCCCCGAGGACGATCAGGTCCTGCCGGCGAAACCCGCCGGCGAGTACCCGGTCCAGGGACGGGAAGCCACTGGTCACGGTGTCGGACGCTGGGGTGCCCGGCGCGGTGGCGTCGATCCGCGCGACCAGGGCCTCGAGCGACACTGCCTCGTCCCGGCGCACCGGCTAGCGCTCGGCCCGCACGGCGGCGCGGGCCGCGCGGGCCGCCTGGGCCAGGGCCTCGCCCGCCTCGGGTCCGCCGGCCTCGCGCGCCGGGGCCACGAGCTGGCTCAGCACCTGCGCCGCCGTCTCCGACCGCGCCTCCTTCAGCTGGCTGATCGCGGCCACGAGCGCCCGCCGGAGCGGAGGCGGGACGGTGAGACTGGAAAGCCGCTGCTCCAGGGCCTGGAGCCGCCGGCGATGTGCCCGGTCGCCGGGAGGCGGATCGCGCAGGAGGTCCTGGGCCACCCGCAGCGTGAGCCAGAGCGCGAAGATCCCTTCCCGCCGCGGCCCCCGCGCGGTTTGCGGAAGGAGGCTAAGCAGCGCCGTCTCGGCCGGGTCCCAGCCGGTCACGCGAGCGTCCGGGTGAGCGTCGAGAAGACCATGTCGGGCTGGATCTCGCGCATGCAGAGATGGTTCTCCAGCGGGCATTCGGCGCTTCCGTGGCTGCTGCAGGGCCGGCAGGCAAGGTTGCGCTCGAGGACGCTGGCGTGGGCGTTGTACGGGAAGAAGCCGAACTGGCGCACGGTCGGGCCGAACAAGGCGACGACCGGCGTGCCCACCCCGGTCGCCATGTGCATCACCCCGGTGTCTCCCGAGATCAACGCGGCGGAGCGCTTGAGCACCGCCCCGGTCTCCTGCAGGCTCAGCTCGCCGGCAGCGCTCGCCACCTGGGCGCCGCCGCGCGCCGCGAGCTCGGCCCCCATCGCCGAGTCCTCCGGCCCGCCCAGCGCGACGATGTCCGCGCCGGTGCTGACGATCTGCCGGATCAGCTTGAGCCAGTGGTCTACCGGCCAGCGCTTAGTGGCGTGAGCCGCGCCCGGCGCGATGGAAACGAAGGCGCGCTTCGTGCCTACTCCGGCTCGTGCCAGCCACGCCGCCGCCTTCTCCTCGGCGGTCGGGTTCAGGAAGAACTCGGGCGGGCCGCCGTCGGGCTCGACGCCCAGGTCCGCAGCCGCCTCGAAGTACCGTTCCGGAACCGGCACGTGCTCGGTGTAGGCGTTGTGCTTGAATCGAATGAGCAGCGTGCGGGCGAGGCGGCGGTTGGAGTACCCTGACCACGGCCCGCCCGCGAGCACCCGGAGCGCCGCCGTGCGGAGTCCGCCCTGCAGATCGAGAATATGGGTGTACTTCACGGTGCGGATCTGCGCCGCGATGCTGCTCATGGTGGCCTGCGGCGGCAGCCCAAAGGTCTCGGTCACGTTCGGGTTGTCGCTGACCAGCGGCAGGTACTGCCGCTTCGTCAGGAACGTCACCCGGGCGCCGGGCCACTTCGTGCGGATCGCTCGCAGCAGGGGGGTGGTCAGCAGGATGTCGCCGATCGAGCTGAAACGCACCACCAAGACGTCTGGAGAGAGGAAGATGCTGTACGTCACGACGGGAATGTACGCCGGGATTGGGGATGGCGGAACGGTAGTCGGGGACATCGCTCGCCAACCGCGTGCAAGTCACCCTGAACGCAGCGAAGCGGCCATGACCTGAATCATGCCCCCTCCGCCCTCTCCGCCCCTATATTTCACCCCATGCCACGTCCGAAGAGCATCCTGTGGGTGGACGACGAGGTCGAGAGCCTCACGTCCCACGTCCTGTTCCTCGAGGAGCAGGGCTTCGCCGTCGAGACCACCGCTCACGGCGACGACGCGCTCGTGCTGTTGCAGCGCCAGCCGTACGGCGTGGTGCTGCTCGACGAGCAGATGCCGGGCCGGCGGGGGCTCGAGCTGTTCCGCGCCATCCGCGCCATCGACCACGGGATGCCGGTCGTCATGGTGACCAAGAGCGAGGAGACCGAGACGCTCAAGGATGCCATCGGCGCCGACATTTCGGACTACCTCATCAAGCCGGTCAACCCGCGGCAGATCCTGTCGGTGGTCACCCGGCTGCTGGACGGCGACCGGATCCGGCAGCAGCGTCTCTCCCGCGACTTCGCGACCCGCTTCCGCGAGCTCGAGGCGCGCCGCGGCGGGCCGCTCGCCTGGCGCGAGTGGATCGAGCTGGTCGCCGAGCTCGCCGAGTGGGAGGTGCGACTGGGGCAGGCGGACGAGCCGGGGCTCCAGGACGCGCTCCGGACGCTCCAGGAGAGCCTGCGGCAGGACTTCGCCCGCTACCTGCAGCGGAACTACGCGCGCTGGCTCCACGACGGGGACAGCGACCGTCCGCCCCTCTCCGTGGACATCGGCGCCGAATTCCTCCGTCCGGTGCTCGACCTGCACCGGAAGGCGTTGCTGGTGGTCGTCGACTGCCTCCGCCTCGACCAGTGGGCGATGATCCGCCCCATCATCGGCACCCGGTTCGACATCGAGACGGCGCACTACTTCTCGATCCTGCCCACCGCGACGCCGTTCGCCCGGAACGCCATCTTCAGCGGCCTGTTTCCCGCGGAGATCAAGGCCCGCTATCCGCAGTGGTGGAGCGACGGCGAGGAGGCCAGCCTCAACGCACACGAGGCGGAGCTGCTGACCGAGCAGCTCAAGGAGCTCACCGGCCGGAACGTCCCGGTGCATTACGAGAAGGTCTTCACGGCCGCCGATGGCGATGGCCTCCTGAAGCGGCTCCCGGCCCATCTCGCCCAGGACGGCGTGACGGCGCTGGTCTTCAACTTCATCGACCAGCTCACCCACGGCCGGACCGAGAACTCGACGCTCTTCGAGGTGGCGCGCGACACTTCGGCCCTCCGGAATCTGACGCGGACCTGGTTCGAGCGCTCGCCGCTCTGGGATGCCCTGCGCGAGGCGGAGCGCCGGGGCGTCCCGGTGCTGCTGACGACCGACCACGGCTCCATCCATTGCCACACGCCGGCGACCGTCTTCGCCAAGCGGGACACGACGTCCAACCTGCGCTACAAGTTCGGCGACGACCTGCGGGCGCAGGAGGCCGACGCGGCCCTGGTGGTGGAGGATCTGCCCAGTTTCGGCCTGCCGGCGCGCGGGCCGGGCACCAGGCTGCTGCTGGCCACCGGCGACCGCTTCTTCGTCTATCCGACCAAGCTGCGGGAGTACCAGGCGCGGTATCGGGGCGCCTTCCTGCACGGGGGCGTCTCGCCGGAGGAGGTCATCCTGCCGATCGCGCTGCTCACCCCCCGGCACGGGTGACGGTGCGCACCGAGCGGCGCCTCCTCCGGCTGGTCGTCCCCTACCGCGGGCGTCTCGCCCTGGGGCTGCTGACCACCTTTCTGGCCTCGCTGCTCGACGGGTTCACCCTGGTCATCCTGATCCCGCTGCTCAAGCACCTCTTCGGCACCACCGGCCAGCTGCGGGCCGGCTCCACGCAGTTGGAGGCGTTCGTCTCGCGGCTCACGGAACCGCTGGTCTCCGGACTGTCGGCGGGGCAGGCAGCCGGACGGCTGGTGATCGTGCTGGTGGTGGGGCTGCTGCTCAAGAACGCGCTGAGCTACGCATCGAGCCAGATCTCGGTCGGCGTGCAGGAGCGGCTGGTCTGCGACCTCCGCACCCGCATCTTCGACCACCTGCTCACGCTCGACCTCGGCTACTTCCAGCGCACTCGCGCGGGCCAGCTGATCTCGACGATCATCACCGAGGTGGACCAGACGAAGACGGTGATCACCGCCTCGCTGGTCTCGCTGTTCCAGAACATCGTCTTGGTGGCCACGACGCTGGTGGTGTTGAGCCAGATCTCCCTCCGGCTCACCCTGCTCACGCTCGCCTGCGTGCCGCTGATGGTGCTCCTGCTCCAGACGCTGCTCAAGCGCCTCCGGCTGCACGCCCGCGCCCGTGCCCGGGAGCGGGGCGAGGTGACCGCGACGATCGCGGAGCGGATCGGGGCAGTGCGGCTCATCCGCGCCTACGGTGAGGAGGCGCGCGAGAGCGCCCACTTCGCCGCCCAGGCCACCCGCTACCGGAAGCAGGTAGTCCGCACCCAGCGCTTCTCGTCCCTCACGAGCCCGCTGACCGAGGTCTTCTCCGGCTTTCTGGTCATCCTCATCATCTGGGCCGCTACCCGGCCCGCCCTGATCGGTTTCGGCACCCCGCTGGCCCCCGAGGCGATCATCGTCTTCCTGATGGCGGCGCTCAAGCTCACCTCGCCGCTCAAGACGATCAGCTCCTACCCCGCCGTCATGGCCGTGACCCTGGCCAGCGCGGAGCGGGTGTTCGAGATGCTCGATGAGCCGGGTACCGAGGTGGACCGCCCCGGCGAGGGGGAGGCGCGCTTCGAGCGGGAGGTCGTCTTCGACCGCGTCAGCTTCCGTTACGGCCAGGGCGATCCGGTGCTGAGCGACGTCTCGTTGGAGCTGCCGAAGGGCCGGGTGGTAGCGCTGGTGGGGCCGTCCGGGGCGGGGAAGACCACCCTGGCCGACCTGCTCCCACGGTTCCACGACCCGACCGGCGGCCAGATCACGATGGACGGCGTGCCGCTCACCCGGTTCACCCGTCGCTCGCTGCGGGCGCTGCTGGGCGTCGTGAGCCAGGACACCGTGCTGCTCAACGACACGGTGCACGCCAACATCGCGTACGGTTCACCGAAGGCCACCCGCGCCCAGGTCGAGGCCGCCGCCCACGCGGCGAACGCCGACCTGTTCATCGCGCAGCTGCCGCAGGGCTACGACACATTGCTCGGCGAGCGCGGCACCCGGCTTTCGGGCGGTCAGCGGCAACGCATCGCCATCGCGCGCGCGCTGCTGCGCGACCCGCCGATCCTGATCCTCGACGAGGCCACCAGTGCCCTCGACACCGAATCCGAGCGGCTGGTGCAGCAGGCCATCGACCGCCTCATGGCCGACCGCACGGTGCTCGTGATCGCCCATCGCCTGGCCACCGTGCGCGATGCCGACGAGATCGTGGTCCTCGAGGCCGGGCGGGTGGTGCAGCGCGGCACGCACGACCAGCTCTTCCGCACGGGCGGCCTCTACCGGCGGCTCTACGACCTGCAGTTCCGCGACCAGGAGCCTGCGCTCGCCGGGAACCTCTGACCGCGGGTTGTAATCGAGGGTCGTTCGGCTACTTTCGTTTTCGTGGCATCCGATCTTCTCGAGACCCGGGTCCTGCTCGTCGGCGCCTTCGACGAGTCGCTTCACGCCCACGCCGGCCTGCGGCGGCGCGCGCTCGAGCGACTCGGCTGTCGCGTCGCGACGGTGAACCTGATCGGCACCGGCAGCTGGCTCAGCCGGCTCCGGCGCGTGGGGCTGCATGACCGGCTGGCGCGCGCCGTTGCGAGCACTACCCCGGCGCTCGTGCTGGTGCTCGAGGGCTCGCAGCTGGACGCCGCCATGGTCGCCTCGCTCCGGCACGCGGGCGGCGCCACGTGGGTCAACTGGTTCTGCGACGCTCGCCGCTCGGCCGAGGACGTCCTCCCGCTCGCCGCCGCGTACGACGCGGTCTTCGTGGCCGACGGCGCCGTCGTCGAGGCGCTGGACGTGCCCGGCAACCCGCCGGTCCACTACCTCCCCGCCGGCTGCGACCCGTCCATCCACCGGCCCATGCGCGCCCGGGACCGCTTCCGGGCCAACGTGGTCTTCGCGGGCACGGCCACGCCGCACCGGGAGCGGAGGCTTTCCGAGCTGGTGGAGTTTGGGCTGGCTGTCTGGGGTCCGGGCTGGCGGCGGACGAAGCTGCGGGACTACTGCCGGGGCGAGCTGCTGGACCATGAGGATTACGTCCGCGCTTATGCGGGCGCGTCGGTAGCGCTCAACGTCAGCTGTGCCGAAGCCGCCGAGGGCCGCCCCGAGCTGGGTGCGAGCCGCCGACTGTTCGAGCTTGCGGCCATCGGTGTGTCCCAGGTGGCCGAAGAGCACCCGGACATCCACCGCCACTTCCGAGAGGGGTCGGAGATCCTGGTCGCGCGCACGCCGGGGGACCTCCGCAACCTGACCGCCGAGGCGCTGCACGATCCGGCGTGGGCCGAGCAGGTCGCCGCAGGAGCCCGACAGCGCGCACTCGCCGAGCACACCTACATGCACCGGCTCTCGGCGCTATTGCAGATGGTCGTGCGCCCGGCACCGGTGCTTGCGTAGGGGGACTCAAGGTGACTCGGTGCGCTCACTCACCGTCCGCCCCTCCGGTAGTACCCCCGTCGCCAGATATCCCCGGAACATCCGTACGTACTCCGCCGCCATGACGTGATGGGTGAAGTGCCGCTCGACCCGCGCTCGGCAGGCGTCGGGATCGATCGCGTCAAGCCCCGGCCGGAGAGCTGCGAGCTCCTCGACCGAGTCGCCCAGCGCCCCGACCTCGGGTGACACCACCTCCGGGAGCGCTCCCCGACGGGTGCCGAGGACGGGGGTCCCGCTCGCCAGCGCCTCGATGAGCGTGAGCCCGAACGGCTCGTCCCACAGGGCCGGCATCCAGAGACAGCGCGCGCCCGCCAGCAGCTCCGCCTTCCGCTCGCCGCCGACCGTTCCCACATAGCGCACCCCCCGGCGGAACGAGGGTCGCCAGCCGCCCCCCAGCAGCAATCTGCGCCCGGTGCGCCGGGCCCCCTGGATGGCCCACCGATACCCTTTGACGCCGTGTAGCCGGCCGAGGAAGAGGTCGTAGTCCGACTTGTTCCGCCGGAACCGAACCTCGCTGAGGTCGATGCCGTTGTACACGAAGGCAGTGCCGCCATGGCGCATGGCGTGGCTTCGGCTGAGGTAGAGCGTGTTGGCCGAAGGGGTCGCGCCGGGCTTTCGATTCCCGTGCAGGCTCCGGATCCATGGTAGGTCGGGTGGCACCGCGAGCGGCACGAAGGCGAGCAGCAGATCGATCCCCGCGCCGAGCCGCGGACGGAGGTCGAATCCCGGCTCGCGCGCTCGCGCGAGATCCACGGGCACGAGGGTCGCCTCGGGGACGTCCGACCCCGCACCCGCTAGCAGCGTCACCCGGTGGCCCGCGGCCGCCAGCCCCCTGGCCAGGTAGACCACGATGCGCTGGGTACCACCGTATTCCCGCACCGGGAGCCGGTCCCAGATGTACAGCGCGATGTGCATAGGCCTACCAATCTACCCCGTGCCCCGCCCATCTTCCCGCCGATGCCGATCCGAGTGATGCAAGTGCTCCATCAGGGTGGCGGCGCGGGCTCCGTGACCTCGACGCTCCATCTGTCGCTTGGGCTGCAGGCGGCCGGGATGGCGGTGCGCTTCGTCTGTCCCCCGGGGTCGGAGGTCGAGGCGCTGGCGCGCGACGGGGGGCTCGAGGTGCACCCGCTCGCGCTCCGGCCCGGCCAGCGGCGCGCCAACGGAACGGCACTCGCGGCGCTGCTCGCGCGCCATCCGGTGGACCTGGTGAACTCGCAGAGCGCCCGGGACCGGCAGGCCCTCGCCTGGCTCGCGCTGCGTCGGCGGCTGCCGGCGCCGCTGGTGCTCACCCGTCGCCAGATGCCCCGGACGTTCACACTGGAGAACTGGCTCACGAGCCGGGCGGCCGCCCGCGTGATCGCGGTGAGCGCCGCAGTGGCCGACGCGCTCCGGCGCAAGGGAACGCCCGCGCGCAAGCTGACCGTCATCCCGAACGGGCTGGTGACGGAGCGGGTGGACGCTCCCTTGTTGCCCTCGCAGCTCGATGCATGGCGGGCGCGGATCGAGTGGACTCCCGGCCAGCGGACCCTCGGCATCGTCGCGAGGCCCAAGGATCAGGGTGTCGTGCTCGACGCGCTGGCTCGGGTGCGCACGCCCGTCCGGCTCGTCCTGGCGGGGGTCCCGCCCGACGGGCCGCTCGGGACCCGCGCGCGCGCCGTCGCGCCGCCGCACGCCGTGGTCTGCGTTCCGTTCACCCGCGAGATCCGGCCCCTCTACGACCTGCTGGACCTGGTGCTCCTGCCGTCGCGCGGCGAGGGACTGTCGCAGGCGCTGCTCGAGGCGATGGCGCTTGGGAAGCCGGTGATCGCCTCCGCGGCCGCGGGCAACCTGGACCTGGTAGACCATGAGATCGACGGGTTGCTCGTGCCGCCCCTGGCCCCCGCGGCGTGGGCCGCAGCCATCGACCGGCTCCTCGGCGACGCCGCGCTGGCGGCGCGCCTCGGCGC
>DAIPLK010000002.1:38339-49284 GCA_036769285.1 Gemmatimonadales bacterium
GAGGTGGTCGTGAACGTGGGCCGTTCGGAGGACGAAACGCTCGAGCTGGTCCGGTCGATCGCCGATCCCAAGATCAGGATCCTCGAGACCGACTGGGACATGAGCCGGCGCAACACCGTGCTCGCGCACGAGACGCTGCGCGCCATGCGGGCGTGCACCCAGCCGTGGGGGATCTACATCCAGGCCGACGAGGTCCTGCATGAGCGCGGTGCGGAGGAACTCGCTGCGGCAATTCAGCGGCACGACGCGGATCCCCGCGTCGAGGGGCTGCTGGTGCGGTACCTCCACTTCTACGGCGGCTTCGACACGATCGCCACCCACCGGCGGTGGTACCGGCGCGAGGTGCGCGCGGTCCGGCTCGATCCGGCGCTCGACATCCGGCCGTACCAGGGTGCGCAGGGGTTTCGAGTGGGGCCGGGTCACCGGAAGATCCGCGCGAGGCTCACGACCGCAGAGATGTTCCATTACGGGTGGGCGCGGCCGGCGCAGGCCCTGCGGGAGAAGCGGGAACTGGGGAAGACGATGTATCCCTGGCGCGACGCCGACGAGCGGAAGCCGCTGCTGGCCTGGGTGCCGGGGATCCGGCCGTTTCGTGGCGCGCACCCCGGCGTGGCCCGGGCGTGGATCGAGCCGCGCCGCCTCGATCCCGACCGCGTCATAGCGCCGAGGCGGTTTCGGCTGCACTTTCTGCGTTACTACGCCTCAGAGGCCATCGAGCGGCTGACCGGCCTCCGGCTGTTCGAGTTCCGCAACTACACGCTCGTCTGACGCGGAACCGCCGAGATCGTACTCCCGGCCCGCCAGGAGCAACTCGAGACGCCGGGCGTAGGTGTGGTGCCGAAGGGCGTGCACTCGGCCGGCCGCCGCGATTCGGTGCCGCTCGTCCGGCCGCGCGAGGAAGTGCCGTGCGCGCTCGGCCGCATCGGCGGGCGAGCGGTACCACGCACAGTGCCGGCCGTCCGCCGCGAACCGCTCGATATCCTCGACCCAGGGGCCGAGGTAGAAGCCGCCGCAGCCGAGGAGCTTCCACATCCGGTTGGAGGCGGAGGCGCGGGCGGCGTCCTGCTCGGCGTGGGCGTTGGCGCCCAGCGAAATCGAGGCGCCGCGCACGACCTCGGCGAACCGCCGGCCGTACACCGGCCCGCCGACCACCGGCAGGTCGGGGGGGGCGGTCTCCCACCCGGGGCCGCGGATCTGCAGCCGGCCGACGCCGGCAACCGCGCGGAGCACCGCGTAGCGGTGGGGATACTGGCCCGAGCCAACGAAGCTGGCGTCGCACGTGTCCTCCGGCCGCGCGGCCTCAGCGGGCGTGTCCCGCTCGGGATCGACTGCTTGCGGAAGGAACCCCACCGTGGGAATGCCGGCGGCCCGGAAGGTCGCCACTTGCGACGGGCTGGTGACGTACATCCGTTCCGCCAGCCGGCCCAGCGCTACGACCTGCTCGCTGGGCCGCAGGTCGAAGTACCAGAAGGCGCGCTCGCGGCCCCGGAGCAGTGCCCGCAGCGCGGGCTCGCCCGCGAGGATGGCGTGCCGCGTCAGGACTACGAACTCGGGGTCGAACGCGTCGGTGAGATAGCGGACCAGCCGGCCGGAGAGCGATCCCGCAAAGCGCGACCAGCCCACGACGTCCACCAGCCGGCACCCGTGACCCAGCGCCCCCACCGCGCGCACGATCGAGGCCTCCGTCTTATGCACCCCACCAGCTCCGAGCACGGCCACTCGCATGGGCCAAGTATAACGGACCGATGCGCGTCGCTCTCCTGACCTCGGCCAACGGTTGGCGCGGCTCGGGTGCGAGCTACGCCAAGCTCGCGCGCGGCCTTCAATCCCGTGGCCACGTGGCCCATCTCGTGACGGCGGTTCCCAAGCTCACCCACCGGCTGCTCGAGGAAGGGCTTGAGGTCACCCAGATCCCCGGGCGCGACACCGGCCCACGCGAGGTATGGGCGCTCCGCCGGACCCTCAAGGCCATCGGCGCGCAGGCCATCGTCGCCGACACCCCGCGCGACGTGCGCCTGTCTTTCTACGCCACGCTGGTGCATCGGGCGCGCATCGTCTACCGGTACAACCTCAACTACCGGCGCCCCCGCAATCACCTGATGGACCGGGTGTACCTGAGCCGGGTCGCGGCCTGTGTCTACCAGTCGCAGTTCATCCACGACGACGCCGTGCGCCACACCGCCTGGATGGGACGCATCCCGTCCTACCAGATCCCGAACGGCTACGACACGTCGCGGTATGCACCGCGGCCCGAAGCCGGGCGCGCGTTTCGGGAACGCTATCGGATTCCGCCAGATGCCCGGGTCGTGCTGAGCGCGGCCAAGCTCACCCGGAACAAGGGGCAGGAGGTCGCCATCACCGCGCTCCACCGGCTCCGCCGGCAGGGGCTCGGCTTTGTGTACGTGCTCTGCGGGGACGGCAGCCGCGAGGGAGAGCTCTCTTCCCTGGCCGCGGCCTACCAGCTGCCGGCGCTCTTCACCGGCCTCCTCAACACGCACGACATGATCGCCGCCTACAGCGCGGCCGACCTGGTCGTGCACCCATCGCTGCAGGAGATCTTCCCCAACGCCGTCGGCGAGGCGATGGCATGCGCGCGCCCCGTCGTCGCCGCCGACGCCGGCGGCACAGCCGAGCTGCTCGGCCGCGACGGCACCACCGGCATCCTCGTGCCGCCCGGTGATGCCGAGGCCCTGGCCCAGGTCATCGCCGAGCTCTTCGCCGATCCGGCGCGGCTCCGCGCCCTCGGCGAGGCCGCGCGCCGGCGCATCCAGGAGCGGTTCCCGGTTGAGCGCATGGTGGAGGACTACGAGCGGGCCCTCGCGGAGATCATCGCCGGCGGTGGATGACCTCCGGTGGTTCGCGTCCAACGACTACACCGCGCTGCTGGTCCCGGAGCTCCGGCGCCTGGGGCTCGCGGTCGCCACCGAGGGGGACCGGCCTGCGCGGCTCGCGGTCGCGATGTCCGGCCTCGGGGCCGAAGCCGCCTGGACCTTCGCGCGCGCACGCCGCACCCGACTCGTGGTGTATCTCTGGGACCTGCCGCCTCAGGGGACCGCGCGGGGCCATCCGGATCCGGTCTGGTGGCTGGCTGGCTGGTGGCTCAGGGTCCCGCGGCCATGGGGCGGGTACGGCCGACGCCGCGGTTACTACAGCCGGCTGCGCTACATCGCCGCACGGGCGGATGCGGTCTGGGTCCCCAGCACCATGACCCGGGAGATCGTGGCCCAGCGGTTTGGTGTGGTGGGCGAGCGGGTGCCCTACTGCTACGACTCCAACCGCTTCGTGCCCCCGGCCGCCGAGGTGGCAGCCGCCGAGCCCAAGGCGTCGCCGGCAATGCTGCTGACCGTCTCGCGCCTTCGCCCCCACAAGAACCAGGGCGCAGTGCTCCGGGCGGCCGCTGCGCTCGACCGCCCGGTTCAGGTTCAGCTGATCGGCCGCGGTCCGGACCAGACGGCGCTCACGGCCCTGGCCGCGCGGCTGGGCGTCCGCTGCCGGATCGACACGACGGCCGACGACGCGGCCGTCGTCCGAGCCTATCGCCAGGCCGCCGTGGCGGTGTGCCCCAGCCGGTTCGAGGGTTTCGGCCTCACGCCGATCGAAGCGGTGGCCTCGGGCGTGCCCGTCGTCGCGTCCGACATCCCCCCGCACCGCGAGTTCATCGGGCGCGCGGCAAGGCTGGTGCCGCTGGACGACACGGCCGCGCTCACGAGGGCGATCAGCGACGCGCTGGGCGCACCGGCCGCCGATCCGGCGCTCGTGCGCGACCTCGCGATCCCGGCCGCGGGCGCGCGGTTCCTGTCGTCGCTCGGGCCGTTCCTGCGCTAGATTAGGGCATGGGGACGCATCTGCTGCTCAGCTATGACTTCCCCCCGATCGGAGGCGGGATCGCCCGCTGGATGGCCGAGCTCGCAAAGCGGTATCCAGCGGGCTCTCTGGTCGTCTCCACCGGCCAGTGCGCCGATGCCTCCGACGTAGATGCCGGCTTTCCGAACCGGGTGGACCGGCTGTCGATCCCATCGCGCCGGCTGAGGACCATCCAGGGCATCCTGCTCTGGTCGCGCCGCGTAGCGGTACTGGCCCGCTCGACCGACGCCGAATTCATCTGGTGCGGCAACATCAAGCCCGCGGCCTATCCGGCCAAGTGGACCATGGAGCGCACCGGCACTCCGTTCGGCATCCTCCTCCACGGCGGGGATCTCCTCATCCTCCAGCATCAGGTGCACCAGTCTGCGGTCAAGCGGAAGACTGCGGCCGCGCTCCTGTCGTCCGCCGCCGTGCTGGTGGCCAACAGCGAGTGGACGCGCGATCGCTGTCTCACGCTCCTGAGCGAGCTGGAGATCGATGCGTCGCCGGACCGTGTCCGGGTGGTGCCGCTCGGTGCCGACCACCAGTTCTTCCGGCCCGGTATCGACACGCGCGAGGTTCGGGCACGGTATGGTCTCGGTGAGGGCCGGTGGCTGCTGTCGGTCGCGCGGCTCACCCGGCACAAAGGCATCGACATGGCGCTCCAGGCGCTTGCGCGGCTGTGCGGGAGCTTCCCGGACCTCCGGTACGCGGTGGTGGGCAGCGGCGAGGAACAGGAGGCGCTCGAGACCGAGGCCCGCGCGCTCGGCGTGGCCGACCGGGTCCGCTTCCTCACCGACGTGCCCGACCGCGACCTGCCTGCGATCTACAACGCCGCCGAGATCTATCTGGGAGTCTCGCGCCTCTTGGAGCAGCGGGTGGAGGGGTTTGGGATCTCGCTGGCGGAGGCGTCGGCCTGCGGTCTGCCGGTCGTTGCGGGGCGGAGCGGCGGCATTCCCGCGGCGGTGAGCGACGGCGAGACGGGCCTGCTAGTCGATGCGGAGCGGGCGGAGGCGGTGGCCGAGGCGGTGGCGCGCCTGCTCGACGACCCCGGGCTGCGCGCACGGCTGGGTGCCGCGGGGCGCCGCGCCGTCGAGAGCCATTACAACTGGGACCGCGTCACCCGCGATCTCGCGCGCATCGGTCGCGAACTCGGCGCGGCCGCGAAGCAGGCCGCCGGCTGATGCCCGCCGCGCCCACGTCCGGGGCCATCGAGGAGTACGACCGCCAGTACCAGGCTTGGGTCGAGCGGCACGGCCCGCGAGCGCTGGACCTCGACTGGCGCGTGACCCACCTCCTGTGGCGCCATCGTGCGCTGCTCCGGCGCTATTCCCCCGAAGGCAAGCGCGTCCTCGACTTCGGCTGCATGGATGGGGTGTTCACGCTGCGCCTCCAGCAGCTCGGCGGTGAGGTGGTGGGCTACGATATTTCGCCCGCCGCCATCGCGCAGGCCAAGCGGTTCCGCGGGTCCGCGGCACGACCGGTCTTCACGACCGTGCCGCCCGGACCGGGCCAGTTCGACCGGATCTACTGCAACGAAGTGCTCGAGCACGTGGAGGACGATTCCGGACTGATCGGCGAGCTGGTGGGCTATCTGGCGCCGGGAGGATCGGTGGTGGGGACGACGCCGGTGGGGCGCTACTTCTGGGACCCCGACCACAAACGGCTGTATGACGAGGCGTTGCTGAAGCGCGCGCTCGCCCCTTGGGGCCGGGTGCGGCTGCACCGGTACTATCGGAGCCCGCTGCGCAACTTCCTGCCGGTCCGGCAAGCCGGGGCGGCGGTCTTCATCTTCGAGGTTACGCCGCCGTCTCCTCCGGGCGCACGCTGATCGCGTCGGTCGGACAGTTGAGCACGAAGGCGCCCTGCAGCGGTGACCAGGTCTGGACCGGCGTCACCACCTCAGCTTTCCCCCCCGCATCGAGGCGGAACACCTTCGGCTCCTGCACCACGCAAGTGCCGCAGCCCACGCACCGCTGCGCGTCCACCAGCACTCGCAGCCGGCGGGTTGGGTGCATCCCGCGACCGATCATGTGCAGGCGGCCGTCCAGCTGGTCCAGCGTCTGCGCCGTCGCCCGATAGCCGGCCTCGATCAGCTCGGGCGTCTTGTCGAACTCGAACATCGAGATGTGCTCGACCCTCGGCTGCACCAGCACCAGCGGCGGGCCGCTCCAGTCCCGGAGCTGGCCCTCGATCTGGGTCTGCATGACGATCTCGAGCCCGCGAATGTACGTGGCGGCGAACCCCTCGGTCTCGTGGGCCTGGCGGCGGACGCTGGTGGCGGCGACGTTGACCGCGACGATCGGGCCCGGCGCGAGGCAGGCGGCGAGTCGGACAGGCAGGTTCTCGACCACGGCGCCGTCCACGTAGGCGCGGCCGCCGATCTCCCGCGGCGGGAAGATCCCCGGCAGAGCGCAGGAAGCGGTTACGGCATCGGCGACGCGGGCGTCCAGGAGCCCGGGGAGACCCCACATCACCTGCTTACCGGAGTGCAGATCCGTCGTGTTGACGAGCAGGCGGCGGGTGAGGTCGCGGAAGGTGATGTCGCCCACCAGGCTCGACACCAGGGTATCGAGTGGCTCGGGCCGGTAGAGCGCGGGGGCCAGCAGGCGCCGGAACGCCACGTCTACCCGAGCGACTTGGAAGACGTCGCGGCGCCGGACCCGCAGCGCCCGCGCTTCCATCTCCTGCGTCGTGCCCATGGCGGCCCAGGCCGCGCCGATGAGCGACCCGATGCTCGACCCCACCACCAGGCTCGGCACCAGCCCGCGCTCCTCGAGCGCGCGGAGCACGCCGATGTGGGCGAGCCCCTTGAGGCCGCCGCCGCTGAGCACCAGGGTAAAGGGTCGGTCCGGGTTCACTCGCTTGCCCGGGTTCGGGTGACATGCGTAACGTTCGCGCAGCGAATATTTCGCAAGAATCATGCACCGCCGGCCATGACCGCCAACGGTGCAAAGTTGTGCGCGGTTCCCACCTGGCAGGGTAACCCACGTCACGGGGCGGCCATGGCTTCAGGGGTGCTGGGCGAACGCCTGCGGCGTGACCGCTTCTTCCAGCTCGGGGTGGGGCTGGTGGCTCTAGTGGTGGGCGCGGCCGTACTGGCGCCCTGGATCGCCCCGTTCGACCCCCTGAGAGGGGACCTGCGGAATGCCTACCTCCTGGACCCCGGCGGCCGCTTCCTGCTCGGGACCGACACCCAGGGGCGCGACGTGCTGAGCCGGGTGCTGTACGGCGCGCGGCTCTCGCTGTCCGTGGGACTGATCTCGCAGTCGGTCTCGGTGACGCTCGGTGTGCTGCTCGGGCTCGTGGCGGGGTACTACGGCCGCTGGGTGGACGCGCTGGTGATGCGGCTCGCCGACGTGACCCTCGCCTTCCCCACGCTTCTCCTCCTCATCGCCGTGGCGGCCGCGGTCAAGCCCTCGCTGCCCGTGGTGTTCGTGGTGATCGGCGTGGTCGGCTGGGCGGGGATGGCCAGGCTGGTGCGCAGCCAGGTGCTGGTGCTCAAGCAAGCGGAGTTCGTCCTGGCCGCCCAGGCGCTGGGGGCCCTCGACCGCCGTGTCCTCCTGCGACACCTGCTGCCCAACGTGCGGACACAGCTGATCATCGCCGCCACCCTCGGCATCGCCGGCGCGATCATGGCCGAAGCCGCGCTCTCATTCGTCGGGCTCGGGGCTCAGCCGCCGACCCCCAGCTGGGGCGCGATGGTGGCCGACGGCCGCGACCTGCTGCGGGTAGCGCCGTGGGTCTCGTTTGCGCCCGGCATCGCGATCGGCCTCGCCGTGCTGGGCTTCAACCTCGTGGGCGACGCGCTACGCGAGGCGTACGACCCCAAGCTTCGCCATGACCGCTGAGGCCGCCCGCGTCCCCGCCGGGTCCGGGCCGATCGACACCGCCGCGCTTCGGCGCGACGAGTTTCCCTGGACCGCCGAGACGATCTACCTCAACAACGCCAGCATCGGCCCGCTGCCGGAGCGGACCCGGCTCGCCCTCGACGCCTTCAACCGACGGCGAGCCGCTCCGTTCCGCCTTCCCGACCGCGACCTCTTCGGCGCACTTGCCGAATCGCGCCGGATGATCGCTGACCTGGTGGCGGCCACGCCCGAGGAGATCGCGCTCACGGTCAATACCGGCTTCGGGCTGGGTGTCGTCGCGCGGGCGCTGCCCCTCCGGCCGGGCGAGCGGGTGCTGGTGAGCGACCGCGAGTTTCCGGCCAACGTTTACCCCTGGCTCCGGCTGCGGGAGACCGGGGTGGACGTCGAGCTGGTGCCGACGACCGCGGCCGGCTGGCCGGACGAGGCCCGGCTGCTTGCGCGGCTCGAGGACCCGAAGGTCCGGGCACTCGCGGTCTCGCTGGTGCAGTTCAGCAACGGGTACCGCATCGACCTCGCCGCGCTCTCGGCGGCCACGCGCCGCACCGGTGCGTTCCTCGTCGTCGACGCGATCCAGGCCGTGGGCCAGCTGCCGGTGGACCTGCGCCACACGCCGGTGGACGTGCTGGCCTGCGGCGGGCAGAAGTGGCTGCTGTCGCCCTGGGGTTCCGGGTTCGTTTATGTCCGGCGGGCGCTCATTCCCGAGCTCAGCCCGCCCGTCACTGGCTGGATGGCGTTCGAGGGGACCGACGACCTCACCCGCCTCACCACCTACAACGACACTCTCCGCGCCGACGCGCGCCGGTTCGAGCTCATCACGCTTCCATACCAGGACTTCGCGGGGATGAACGCCTCGCTCGGGCTCATCCTCGAGCTGGGCGTCGAGCGGATCCAGGCGCACCTGCAGCGGCTGCACCAGCCGGTGCTGGCGTGGGCCGAGCGGACCCATGCCCGGGTCGTCTCCCCCCTCGGCGAGCGCGGCTCCGGTATCCTCTGTCTGGTGCCCGACGACGTCGGCGAGGCCGTTCGCCGCCTCAAGGACGGGCGCATCATCTGCAGTCTCCGCGAGGGCGCCATCCGGCTCAGTCCCCACGCCTACAATACCGTCGAGGAAATGGAGCGCGTCGTCGAGGTGCTCGATGGGCGCGCGTAGGCTTCTCACGGCAACCCAAACCGAGTGAGTTCCCATGGCAAGCTCGTTCTCCGACATGCTCACCGCCGGCTACGGCTTCACCGATCCCGCGGTCGTCCTCGGCGCCGCCCTCGAACGCGGCCAGACGGTCCATCAGGAGCCCAAGGTCAGGATCCCGCTCGCGATGATGAACCGGCACGGCCTCATCGCCGGCGCCACCGGCACGGGCAAGACCAAGACGCTCCAGCTCCTCGCTGAGCAGCTCTCGGCGCAGGGGGTCCCCGTGTTCGCCGCCGATATCAAGGGCGACCTCAGCGGGCTCGCCATGCCGGGCGACGCAAGCGACCGGGTGACGGGCCGCGCCAAGGACGTCGGCTTTGCGTGGAAGCCCGGCAGCGTCCCGGTCGAGTTCGTGAGCCTCACCGGCAAGCTCGGCGTGCAGCTCCGCGCCACCGTGAGCTCGTTCGGCCCGCTTCTGCTCGGCAAGGCGCTTTCGCTGAACGAGACCCAGACCAGCGTGCTGACGATGATCTTCAAGTACTGCGACGACAATCAGCTCCCGCTGCTCGACCTCCCGGACCTGAGGGCGGTGCTCCAGTATCTCTCGTCCGACGAGGGCAAGCCTGCGCTCGCCCAGTATGGCGGCATGGCGGGCGCGACGGTCGGCGTGCTGCTCCGCAAGATGGTGGAGCTCGAGTCGCAGGGCGCGGGTCAGTTCTTCGGCGAGCCTGAATTCGACGTGAAGGACATGATGCGGCTGACTTCGGATGGGCGGGGCGTGGTCACCTGTCTCGAGCTGTCGGACGTCCAGGACAAGCCGATGCTCTGGTCCACCTTCACGATGTGGATGCTGGCCGAGCTCTATCACAACATGCCCGAGGCCGGTGACCTGCCGAAGCCCAAGCTCGCCTTCTTCTTCGACGAGGCGCACCTGCTCTTCGACGACGCGTCGAAGGAGTTCCTCGACCAGGTGCAGCAAGTCGTGCGGCTCATCCGCTCGAAGGGCATCGGCGTGTACTTCGTGACCCAGACGCCGAAGGACGTGCCGACCGACGTGCTCGCGCAACTCAGCAACCGCGTGCAACACGCCCTTCGGGCGCACACCCCAGACGACGACACCGCGCTCCGCGCTACCGTCCGCACCTTTCCCAAGACCGAGTTCTACGACCTCGAGGAGACGCTCACCTCGCTCGGCATCGGCGAGGCGGTGGTGACGGTGCTCGACGCTCGCGGAACCCCGACGCCGGTGGTGGCAACGCGACTCATCCCGCCCTGCTCACGGATGGCGCCGCTCACCCCCGAGGAACTCCAGGCCGACATCCGGCAATCCGATCTGCTCTCGGAATACGGCCAGGCAGTGGACCGGGAAAGCGCGCGGGAGATGCTCGCGGCCCGGATGGCGAAGACGCAGGCCCCGGCCCCGGTGCCCGGGCAGCCCGCGCCGGCCCCGACCGGAGGCGGCCGCGCCGGAAAGACGATTGCGCAGGTGGCGGGCGGCGCGCTGGTGGGGGCGCTTACGTCGTCCATCGGCCGGACGGTGGGCCGAGAGATCATCCGGGGCGTGTTCGGCCTGCTGGGCGCCAAGCCGCCGCGCAGCGGCAGCACGCGCTCGCGATGGTAGGCCGCCGGGCGGCAGCGCTGCGCCTGGAGGTGGCCGACCACCTCATCGAGGGGGCTCTGCAGCGGGCCGCCGTTGTGGCTGCCTTGCTGGTCTACCACACTGCGATGCAAACCGAGAAGATGCCGCGGCCCCCGCTGCCGGAGGCGCACCCCTGACCACCCCCGTGCCGGATGCAATGACCGCGGAGGCGCTGCTCGACGCCTACCCCATCCTCAGCGCCGAGGAGCGGTTGGAGGGGTTCACGCTGCTCGGCGCCAACGAGGCGGCCGACTTCTTTCTCGCGCTGAGCACGCCGGCCCAGGCCGACCTCCTCCAGGAGCTGGGGCCCGAGCGGAGCCGTCCGTGGATGCGCCTGCTCGCGCCGGACGACGCGGCGGACGTGCTGCAGGCGCTCCCCGGTGAGGAGCGTGCGCCCTTCATGGCCCTGCTGGACCCCGCGACGCGGGGCGAGGTGAGCGCGCTGCTCGCCTACGCCGAGGA
>DAIPLK010000002.1:49384-52842 GCA_036769285.1 Gemmatimonadales bacterium
CCTGCTCGTGGACGAAGGACTCCTGGCGATCCCGGTCGTGGATGCCGCCGGGCGGATGAAGGGCGTCGTGACGGCCGACGACGTGGTGGACGTCGTGCAGGAGGAGGCCACCGAGGATATCCAGAAGATCGGCGGCAGCGAAGCGCTCGACGAGCCCTACCTGCGGATCGGGCTTACCGATATGGTGCGGAAGCGGGGGCGGTGGCTGGTGGTGCTGTTCGTCGGCGAGATGCTCACCGCGACGGCGATGGGGTTCTTCGAGAAGGAGATCGCGCGCGCCGTCATCCTCGCGCTGTTCGTCCCGCTCATCATCAGCAGCGGGGGCAATTCGGGCTCGCAGGCGGCGACGCTGGTGATCCGCGCGATGGCTCTGGGTGAGGTGCGGATCCGCGACTGGTGGCGCGTCGCGCGGCGGGAGCTTCTCACCGGGCTGGCGCTCGGGCTGGTCCTCGGCCTGATCGGCCTGGTGCGGATCCTGGTCTGGCAGGCGGTGGGGCAGGTGTACGGCGAGCACTACCTGCTGGTGGCCCTCACGGTGGCCGGGAGCCTGGTGGGGGTCGTGATGTTCGGCACCCTGGCCGGCTCGATGCTGCCGTTCGTGCTCCGGCGGATCGGCGCCGATCCCGCGAGTGCCTCGGCGCCATTCGTCGCGACGCTGGTGGACGTGAGCGGGCTGGTGATCTACTTCACCGTCGCACGGCTGATTCTGGGGGGGACGCTGCTGTAGCGTGGGGGAGGCGGAGAGATGGAGGGTCACTTGCTCTCTTCGCGCCACCGCGTCCGTCGCTAGGGCTCCAGCACCAGCCGAACGTAGTTCTTCTTCCCCTTCCTGAGTATCACGAACCGCTCGTCCGGTGGCCCCTGGAGCGACTCCTCCCCGATCGCGAGCTCCACGTCGTCGATCGGCCGCCCGTTGAGATAGAACCCCTTCCCCTGAATCCCCCGGCGTGCGTCCGCCTTGGAGGTCGCGAGCCCGCTGGCCACCAATACCTCGACGACCGGCAGCCCCTTGGGCAGCCGTGTCCGCGACACCCGCCGCTCCGGCATGTCGGCGATCACCTCGGCGGGAAGCTCCTCCGCCTCTCCCGCGGATCGCCCGAACAGCGCGGCGCTGGTCTGGATGGCGCCGTCGGCCGCCGTGTCTCCGTGAACGGCGGCGGTCACCTCGCGGGCCAGGAGCCGCTGTGCCTCCCGGCGCCCCGGATCACGCGCGTGCTCCGCCATCGTGTTGGCGATCCGGTCGAGCCGCAGGAAGGTGAACAGCTTGAGGTAGTTCTCGACGTCGCGGTCGTCGGTGTTGAGCCAGAACTGGTAGAAGTGGTACGGGCTCGTCCGCTCGGGGTCGAGCCAGACGTTCCCGGACTCGCTCTTGCCGAACTTGGTGCCTGATGCGGTGGTGATGAGCGGGAACACCAGCCCGTGGACCTGGCGGTGGTCGCGCTTGTCCACCAGCCAGGTGCCGGCGGTGATGTTCCCCCACTGGTCGCTCCCGCCCATCTGGAGCTCGCACCCCTCGGTGTGCAGGAGGTGCCAGAAGTCGTACGCTTGGATCAGCATGTAGCTGAACTCGGTGTAGGAGATCCCGGTCTCCAGCCGGCTGGCCACCGCCTCCTTCTGCAGCATGTAGCTGACGGTGAAGTGCTTGCCGGTGTCGCGCAGGAAGTCCATCAGGTGGATCCCGCGCAGCCAATCGGCGTTGTTCCTGAGCCGCGCGGCGTTGGCGCCTTCGAACGAGAGGAACCGCCGCAGCTGGCGCCCGATCCCCTGCGCATTCCGGTCGATCTGCTCCAGCGTGAGCACGGGCCGCTCACTGCGCCTGCCGCTCGGGTCGCCCACCATGGCCGTGCCGGCGCCCACCAGCGCGATCGGCGTGTGACCGAGCCGCTGGAGCCAGGCCATGCCCATGACCGGCACGAGGTTGCCGACATGAAGCGAATCGGCGGTCGGATCGAACCCCACATAGGCCGTGATGGGACCCTGGCGCAGGCGCTCGCCCAGTCCGGGGGTGGCATCCTGGACGAAGCCGCGGGTGCCGAGCAGCTCGAGAAGGTCACTCATAGGGGCGTATCGTACCCGCTGGAAAGGTGCCCCGCAACCGGCTAGCTTGCGGGCATGGCCCGCCGGCAACCCAGCATCCTGCAGCGCGTTCGGCTCTCTCCACGCGCCCGCCGCAACGTCCTGGTCTCGGCTCTCGTGATCGTCGCCTTCGGCTTCGCCGTTCTGACGGCAGCCTGGACCCGCGCCTGCGCGGGCAACAGCTGCCCGTCGATCGCCGGGCTCGGCGGCTACGACCCGGATCAGG
Organism: Gemmatimonadales bacterium; assembly: GCA_036769285.1. GTDB lineage: Bacteria > Gemmatimonadota > Gemmatimonadetes > Gemmatimonadales > GWC2-71-9 > CAVVWJ01. The sequence goes on from DAIPLK010000002.1 coordinate 51,687, forward strand.
CGTCCAAGGTGTACGCAGCCGACGGCCGACTCATCACCGACCTCGGCCTCGAGCGCCGCACCGTGGTGCCGCTCGGCGAGATGTCGCCGTACGTGAAGGCGGCGTTCATCACGACCGAGGACAAGCGGTTCTACGAGCACCACGGGATTGACTGGTACCGGGTCCTCGGCGCCGTCAAGAACAACATCTTCAAGCTGCGGGTAGCCGAGGGGTTCTCCACCATCACCATGCAGCTTGCTCGGAACTTGTGGCCTGAAGACATCAGCGGGCGGGACAAGTCCCTGCGTCGGAAGCTGCGCGAGGCTCGGGTCGCCCGCGAGATCGAGGCGACCTACTCGAAGGACAAGATCCTCGAGCTGTACCTCAACCAGATCGATCTCGGCAACCGTGCCTACGGGGTCGAGGCCGCGTCCCAGCGGTACTTCGGTAAGTCGGTCCGCGACCTCAACGTGGCGGAGGCCGCCACCCTCGCGGCCATTCCGAAGGCCCCCTCGCGCTACAATCCGCGCAAGAATCCGAATTTCAGCGTGCAGCGCAGAAACACGATCCTGAACCTGCTGCGCGACAGCGGGCTCCTCTCGACGGCGGACGCGGAACGCTGGAAGGCGTACCCCCTCCTGCTGAGCTCCCACTCCGACTTCAGCGGGGTGGCCGAGTACTTCGTCGAGTACGTCCGGCAGCAGCTCGACGCCCGCTTCGGCTCGGACCTCTACAAGTCGGGTTACCGCATCTACACCACGCTGGACCTCGACACCCAGCAAGCGGCAGAGCGCGCGCTGGAGGCGCGGCTCGAAGCCATCGAAAGCGGCGCTGACGGCAAGTTCACCTGGCCCACCTACCGGCAGTACCTGGACTCGCGGGCGGAGACGGCGGACGATGGCACCCGGACCACGACACCGTATCTGCAGGGGTTGGTGGTGACCCTGGACGCCAAGACCGGCGACATCCGGGCGATGGTGGGCGGGCGCGACTTCGAGGACAGCAAGTTCAACCGCGCGACGCAGGCGTTGCGCCAGCCGGGGTCCATCTTCAAGCCGATCGTCTATTCCGCGGCCGTCGAGGCGGGATACCCGTTGTCGCACGTGATGGTGGACGATCCGCTGACCGTCGAGATCGCCACCGACGAGGCGCCCTGGGCCCCACAGAACTACGATCT
>DAIPLK010000156.1:0-2495 GCA_036769285.1 Gemmatimonadales bacterium
GGTCCGCCACCCCTACTACTACCGCGAGATGTTCATCCCCCAGGCCACCAGCGGTCCGAGCGCCGCGGCCTGGTCGCCCGACGGCACGGAGCTGGTCTACTCGATGCAGGGCTCGCTCTGGCGCCAGCGTGTCGGCGGCACGGAGGCGCGCCAGCTCACCGATGGCCCGGGGTATGACTACCAGCCGGACTGGTCACCCGATGGGCGTCGGATCGTCTACGCCTCGTATCGCGACGACGCGATCGAGCTCCGGCTCCTCGATCCGGCCACCGGATCGTCCACGCTCCTGATCGGCGGCGGCGCGGTGAGCCTGGAGCCCCGCTGGTCGCCCGACGGCCGCCGCATCGCCTTCACCTCGACCATGTACGAGGGCCGCTGGCACGTGTTCACGGCGGAGGTAACGCCGGACGGGCTGGCGGAGCACGTCGAGCGGATCAGTGAGGACCGCGAGAGCGGACTCCCCCGATACTACTACAACTCGGTCGATCACGTGGTCTCTCCGACCTGGTCCCCCGACGGGGCGGAGCTGATCGTGGTCTCCAACCGGGGCCACGTGTGGGGGTCGGGAGGCTTCTGGCGGATGCCCGCCCGTCCAGGTGGGACGATGCGCGAGATCCGCGACGAGGAGACGACCTGGAAGGGCCGCCCAGACTGGAGCCGGGACGGCAGGCGCGTGGTCTATAGCTCCTACCTGGGCCGGCAGTGGCACCAGCTCTGGCTGATGCCGCCGGATGGGTCCAACCCGCTCCAGCTCACCTACGGCGAGTTCGACGCCACGGCCCCACGCTGGTCGCCCGACGGGGGGCGCATCGCCTACCTGTCGAACGAGGGAGGCGACACGTCGCTCTGGATTATCGAGCTTCCCAGCGGGGGGCGGACCGAGGTTCGGGCCGACCGACGCGTGTACCGTGCCCCGATCGGCCGACTGCGCCTGGCCGTCGCTGACGGAGGCGGCGCCCAGATTCCGGCCAGGGTATCCGTCACGGGGCCGGACGGGCGGAGCTTCGCTCCGGATGGCGCCTGGCGGCACGCCGACGACGGATTCGACCGGAGCGAGCGCCGATTCGAGTACGGCTACTTCCACACGGCCGGCCGCGACGTGCTCACTCTGCCGGCCGGGGAGTATTCGATCGAGGTCTCGCATGGGCCCGAGTATCGTGTCGAGCGCCGGACGATCGAGCTCAGGGCCCTGGCCGACACGACCGTTCGGGTGGCACTCCACCGCCTGACGGACCTCGGCGCGCGCGGCTGGTTCAGCGCCGACCTTCACGTGCACATGAACTACGGCGGCGCCTACCGCAACACGCCCCGCCGGCTCGCGTTCCAGGCGCGGGCGGAGGATCTCGATCTCGTCGAGAACCTGATCGTCAACAAGGAAGGGCGGATCCCGGACATCGGCTATCCGATCGGGCGGGACCCCGTCTCGACCGCGAGCACGGTCATTGTGCACGACCAGGAGTACCACACGAGCGTGTGGGGCCACGTCGGCCTGCTCGGGCTGAAGGACCACCTGCTGCTGCCCGGCTACTCGGGCTACGCTGCCACGGCGACCGCGAGCCTGGCACCCACCAACGCCGCGGTCGCCGACCTGGCTCGCGCACAAGGCGCGGCCGTCGGCTACGTCCATCCGTTCGACAGCGACCCGGACCCGGCCGACACCACTCGCCCACTCACCGCGGAGTTCCCGGTGGACGTCGCGCTGGGCAAGGTGGATTATTACGAAGCGCTGGGTTTCGTGGATGATCCGATGGCCACGGCGCACGTCTGGTACCGGATCCTCAATTGCGGCTTCCGCCTCCCTGCGGGAGCGGGCACGGACGCGATGGCCAACTTCGCCTCGCTTCGCGGCCCGGTGGGCATGAACCGCGTCTACGTGCGTACCGGCGGCCCGCTGGATCGGCGTCGCCTGCTCGACTCGCTCAGGGCCGGCCGCAGCTTCGCGACGAACGGACCTCTCCTGGAGCTGCGCCTCGACGGCCACGGAGTGGGGGGCGAGCTCCGGCTGCCGGCCGGGGAGCGCGAGGTCGTCGCCCGGGTGTCGCTGCGCTCCAACGTGGCCGTGGACCATCTGGAGATCGTGGGCAACGGCGTGGTGGTGCGGGAAGTCCTGCTCGCGGGCGACCGGACCCGGGCGGAGCTGGAGGTGCGGCTGCCGGTGCGGAGGAGCGGGTGGTTCCTGCTCCGAGCCCGGAGCGACCGGGCGATGTATCCGGTGCTGGATCTCTACCCCTATGCGACGACCAGCCCTATCTACGTGACCGTTGGGGGCGAGCCGGTGCGCTCCGCCGAGGATGCGGAGTACTTCCTCCGGTGGATCGACCGGCTCGAGGCGGCGGCGAAAGCGAACACCGACTGGAATACCGAGGCCGAGCGGGAGGGGACGCTGCAGCTCATCGGGCGGGCGCGGGCGGAATTCGAGCGGAGGGAGAGGGAGGTCCGGTGATCCCTCATGAGTCACCCTGAGCGAAGCGAAGGGGGCATGCGCTGGGTCATGC
>DAIPLK010000156.1:2595-4974 GCA_036769285.1 Gemmatimonadales bacterium
GTGGCCGGGACCGGCCCCAGCCCCATGCAGCTCGGGTCCACGCCGGCCACCGCCGTCGACGCCACCCGCGCGAGCGGCGCAAGGGCCAGCTCGGCCAGTGCCTCGCCGCTCGCGATCGCGAGGGCGGCCGCGCCGTCGTTGATGCCGCTGGACGTCCCCGCCGTCACGGTGCCATCGCGCATGAACGCGGGCGTCAGGCGCGCGAGTCCCTCGAGCGTCACGTCAGCCCGCGGTGGCTCGTCCCGCGCGATCGTCTCCACCGAACCCGCCCGGCGAACCTCGATGCCGACCGTCTCGTCGGCGAAGACGCCTGCTCGAATCGCGGCCTGCGCCCGCCGCTGGCTCTCGACCGCGAAGGCGTCCTGCGCCTCGCGGCTGATGCCGTGCATCGCCGCCACCCGCTCGGCGGTCTCGCCGAGCGAGATCGTCCACTCGGTCTTCATACGCGGATTCACGAACCGCCATCCGATCGTGGAGTCGGCGAGCGGCGGTGGCGTGCGGTCCCACGGCTTCCCCGACTTGAGCATGACGTAGGGCGCGCGGGTCATGCTCTCGACGCCGCCTGCCACGAACAGGCCGCCCTCGCCTGCCCGCACCGAATGCGCCGCGCTCACGACGGCCTGCAGGCCGGAGCCGCACAGGCGATTCACGGTTTGACCCGGCACCTCCACCGGCAGCCCCGCCAGCAGGGCCGCCATCCGCGCGACGTTCCGGTTGTCCTCACCAGCCTGGTTGGCACAGCCGAAGATCACGTCCTCGATACGGTCCACCGGCAGCGGTGCGCTGCGGACGAGGCCGGCGATCGCGGCGGCCGCCAGATCGTCGGGCCTGAGGTCGGCCAGCACACCGCCCGCACGGCCAATTGGCGTGCGCACGGCGGCGGTGATGAATGCGTCTATCACAGGCTGTCCTCGCAAGCGGGAAGGGGTAGTTGAACACCGGAAGCCGGTCTCGGCAAGGTCGCAAGCCGGAGGAGTGTGTGCACGTGCCGCGGTTCGGGCATCTCCCGCCTGCGTCCCGCCGTCACGGACGCCCCGATGTCATGCCATTTCCCGCAGCTGGAGAGTCCGATGCGACCCGCATGCTGGCTTCACGCCCGGCGCACGCTTGGCCTCGTCGCCCTGTTCTGTCTGTCGCTCGCCACTGCGGGCGCCGCCCCGGGTCGTCCCGAGATGTCTACCGGACGGGTGGGCGGGCACGTCCGAGACGGTGGTGGCGCGCCGATCGCCCGCGCGCAGGTGATCGTGGTGGGGACCGCGCTGTCGGCGCTCACCGACACGGCGGGCGCCTATCTGTTCCCGGCCGTCGCCGCCGGGCCCGTGACGCTGCGGGCGAGCCACGCCGGATTGAAGCCCGCCGAGGCCGCGGGAACGGTGCGCCCCGGCGGGACGCTCACGCTCAACTTTACACTCGCCCGCGCGGAGGCGAAGCCGGAGGAGATCACCGCGCCGGCCGCATCACCGGTGCCGACCGACCGGGCCGACGTGGCCAGGGAGAAGAGCCTTGGCCGAAACGAGATCTTTCCCCGGATCGGTATGACGCCGCCGGCAGGAGCTGAGCCATGGCGCTGGCGGCAGGAGCCGTGGAACACCGAGGCCTACAATATCATCAACGAAAACCGGTTCCTGGCCGCGGCCGCCAACCCGCTCTCCACCTTTTCCATCGACGTGGATGCTGCGTCGTACAGCAACGTGCGCCGGTTCCTGAGCCAGGGGACGCTCCCGCCGGTGGACGCCGTCCGCCTGGAGGAGATGGTCAACTACTTCCCATACCGCTATCCCGATCGGACGGGACGGCATCCGTTCGCGGTCTCCACCGAAGTCGGTCCCTGCCCATGGGAGCCGGAGCACCGCCTAGTGCGCATCGGCCTGCAGGCGCGGCGGGTGCCCAGGCGCGACCTCCCCCCGAGCAACCTCGTGTTCCTGATCGACGTCTCCGGCTCGATGATGTCGCCGGACAAGCTGCCGCTGGTCCAGCAGGCGTTTCGGGCGCTGGTGCGCGAGCTGAGGCCCGAGGACCGGGTGGCCATCGTGGTGTATGCCGGGGCGGCTGGGCTCGTGCTTCCCTCGACCAGCGGGGCCGAGAAGGGAACGATCCTCGAGGCCATCGACCGGCTCCAGGCCGGAGGCTCGACCGCGGGCGGCGCCGGGCTCCGGCTGGCCTACGACGTGGCTCGAGAGCACTTCGATTCGGAGGGGAACAACCGCGTCATTCTCGCCACTGACGGCGATTTCAACGTCGGGCTAAGCTCCGACGCCGAGATGATCCGCCTGGTTGAGAAGCGCCGCGAGGAGGGAACCTTCCTCACCGTGCTGGGCTTCGGGACCGGCAACCTCAAGGACTCGAAGATGGAACAGATGGCCGACAAGGGGAACGGCC
>DAIPLK010000157.1:0-2769 GCA_036769285.1 Gemmatimonadales bacterium
AGCCACGGCACCCCGTAGGCCTCGGCGTAGCGCCCGAAGTCGGTGTGATACGATGAGACCATCGGCACTCCGGCGGCGGCGGCGGCGCGCTGGCCCATGCGGCCGACACTGAACTCGGTCTCGCAGTGGACGAGATCCGGCCTGAACCGATGGACCAGCTCGCGCAGCGCGCCGCCGCCCGAGACTGCGAGTCGGATGTCGGCATACCCCGGCAGCGCCACGCTCGGCAGGCTCGCGACCTCGACCGCGGCGGCAGCCGAGTCGCCCTCTTGACCCCATTCTGCGTGCATGGCCTCGGGGTAGCGCGGCGCTGCCACCGCGCACTCCCAGCCGCGCCGGCAGAGTCCCGCGACCGAGAGGGCCGTCACGATGGAAACCCCATTGATCTGGGGGGGATAGGTGTCGGTGCAGTACAGCACGCGCATCGCGGCTCCGGTCGGTGCGAACGGCCGAAAGCTCCGGTGCTCTGGTCACGGAGTGGTGACGATGTGGTCTCGATCGTCCCGGCGGCCGGGCGGAGGGCGTTACCAGGTCGTGGCCGCCCCATGACCTCCGGGTGGCATGCCGGGCCGATCGTTCCTCACCGATGACTGCGCCCCTGCTGGTTCGGCTCGACGCCCGCGACCGCGCGCTGATGCTGCGGTGCGCCATCGCCCCCACTGCCCCGCGTCGGGCCCGGATCGCGTGGACGGTGATCACCCACCTGGGCGGCACCGGAACCAGCCTGCTCGCGGCCGCGGCACCGTGGCTCCGGCGAGACTCCTGGCACCAGGGCTCCCGGATCGCGCTCGGGACCCTGGTGGTCTCGCACCTGCTGGTGCAGCTCCTCAAGCGAACCGTAGGGCGCGGGCGGCCGTCGCGCGGCGGAGCTCCGGCCCCCCTGGCTCGCGAGCCGGACCGGTTCTCCTTCCCCTCCGGCCATGCCGCCGCGGCGATGTCGGTCGCCCTCGGCTACGGCCTGGCGATTCCCGTGATGGCGGTGCCCCTTCTCTCTCTCGCGCTGCTTGTCGGCTTCTCCCGCGTACGGCTGGGCGTGCACTTCCCCGGCGACGTGCTCGCCGGGCAGCTCCTCGCCCTGGGCACCGCCGCGGGGCTCGTGTGGCTGACGTGAGCGCGGTTTACGGCTTCGTTACAATCGCGGAGACCATTCGTGACGCGCCTCCCCCTTCTTCCCTCCCGTTCGTCGAGTGGCTCGTCGTCAGGTTGGTCTCCTCAGCACACGAAAGGGAGCACATGCGATCGCTGGGTCAGAGGGTCCTGGGAGTAACGACGTTGGCGCTGGTGGCGGGTTCGAGCGTCGCTGGGGCGCAGACCACCTACCCGAACGTCAAGGTGACGGGCCGCCTGCAGGAGCAATTCTACTATTTCGACAATACGGACTACGCGGCGACTGTCGGCCCGCAGAGCAACCTCTTCACCCGTCGGGCCCGTATCGAGGCCCGGGGCAACATCTCGGAGAACGTGGTGGTGTACATCCAGCCCTCGTTCGAGGGCGGGCGGAACCTGTCGAACGTGGCCACCACCTGCACCTCGTCCGCAGTACCCGCGGGCGGCGGCACGCCGACGATTACTTGCCGCACCACCGGCCGCAGCGGCCTCCGCCTGCGCGACGCGTGGATCGACGTGCGCTTCACCAAGGAAGGCGCCAAGGGTGCGTTCTACCTGCGCGGAGGCCAGGAGAAGCGCCCCTACAGCCGCTACGAGCTCACCTCGTCCAACAACCTCCCATCGATCGAACGTGGCGCGGGCCAGGGCCTACTCCCGCGTGCCTCGAACGATCTGTTCGCCGCCAACGGCTTCGTCTCGCACGACGTGGGCGCCAGCCTCCGCTACGAGTACAAGATCAATGACCTCCAGCTCGTGACGGTGAAGGTCGGCGCCTACAACGGCCAGGGCGAGAGCCTCAACGACGTGAACAACAAGAAGAGCTTCGGCGCTCGCGCGACTGCGGCCGTCACGCCAAAGATCGACGTCGGCGCCTCGTGGTTCGCGCACGATGGGATCGTCACGGTCGGCGGAGTGCCCGACTCGGCCTTCACGAACTACGCCTGGGGCGTGGACGCGCAGTACGGCAAGCCCGGCGACGAAGGTCTGTACGTTCTCGGCGAGTACCTGGCTGGCAACGACGCTACCTCGGCGAAGAACACGATCAGGGGCATTCAGGGCCTCGCCGCCTACAACTACCGCTTGAAGAGCCCGACGTCCTGGCTCTACGCCATCGAACCGGCGTTCCGGATCGACTTTGCGGATCCCAATACCGACGTGGACAACAACCGTACCACGACGCTCACAGCCGTGCTCGGCTTCTACATGTCGAGCAAGGCGCAGTTCCGCGTGGCCTACGAGCGCCAGAGCTTCCAGGGCACCAACGTGCCGAGCATCAGCGGCCTGCGCAGCGCCCTGACGGTGAATTTCTAACCGGCGAGTCATCCTGAGCGAAGCGAAGGAGCCATGACCAGAGGCATGCCCCCTTCGCTCCGCCCAGGGTGACTCCCATAAGGAGCACGACATGAGGACTGGATCTTTCCTGGCAGCACTGCTCGCCCTGTCCGCGGCGGCGCCGGCGGCAGGCCAGACCCTGACCGGGGCCGGGGCCACCTTCCCGAACCCGATCTACACCAAGTGGTTCGACGCCTACAGCAAGAAGACCGGCGTCCAGATCAACTACCAGTCGATCGGCTCGGGTGGCGGCATCCGCCAGTTCACCGAGGGCACCGTGGACTTCGGCGCCACGGACGGGCCGATGAACGAGTCGCAGATCGCCGCGGT
>DAIPLK010000157.1:2869-4949 GCA_036769285.1 Gemmatimonadales bacterium
GTCACGCAGCAGATCAAGCAGGTCGAAGGCGCGTTGGGCTACGTCGAGCTCATCTACGCCATCTCCAACAAGCTCCCGTACGCAGAGATCAAGAACTCCGCCGGAAGCTTCGTGGAACCCTCCCTCGAGTCGGTGACGGCTGCCGCTGCCAGCGCGAAGCTCGGGAAAGACACCGATTTCCGCGTCTCCATCACGAACGCGCCAGGGGCCGCCTCCTACCCGATCTCCTCGTTTACTTGGCTGCTGGTGCACAAGGATGCGACGGACGCGGCAAAAGCCAAGTTGGTCAAGGACTTCCTGACGTGGATGATCACACCGGAAGCCCAGGCCATGGCGAACGAGTTGCATTATGCGTCCCTGCCCTCGGAGGTCGTGGCGCTGATCCAGGCGCGCCTGCCGACGCTCAAGGCCGCGGGCAAAGCCGTCGCGAGTAACTGAGGTTCCGCTGTTTCGGACGGTCCGGACGGCCGGCATCAGTCGATGCCGGCCGTCTCCCGTTCCGCCACCGCACGCCGTACCTTCCCGCCCATCCCGTCACGTCCGGAGTTTCCCATGCCGCGCCGACTCCTGCTTGGCTTCGTCACATCGGCGACCCTCGCCCTGCCCGCCTGCGGCGGGGGGGATCGCTCGCCCGGCTCCCCGCCCGGCGGCGGCGTGCCCGCCTCCGAGACGTCGTTGACCGGGGCCGGCGCCACCTTTCCGAACCCGATCTACTCGAAGTGGTTCGACGCCTACGCCCGAGAGACCGGCGTCCGAATCAACTACCAGTCCATCGGCTCCGGCGGCGGCATCCGCCAGTTCACCGAGGGCACGGTGGACTTCGGGGCCACCGATGGCCCGATGACGGACGAGCAGATCGCCGGCGTGCAGGGCGACGTGCTGCACGTCCCGACAGTGCTCGGCGCCGTGGTCGCCACCTACAACCTGCCGTCGCTCGGCGGGAAGGCGCTGCGCTTCGACGGGCCCACGCTCGCCGACATCTACCTCGGCCGCATCACCAAGTGGAACGACCCGCGGCTCGCGTCCCTCAACCCCGGCGCGACGCTGCCGGCGCTCGACATCCTGGTGGTCCATCGGTCCGACGGGTCCGGCACGACCTACATCTTCACCGACTTCCTCGCGAAGGTGTCGCCCGAGTGGAAGGCGAAGGTGGGCCACGCCACGTCGGTGGAGTGGCCGGTCGGGCTCGGCGGGAAGGGCAACGAAGGGGTCACCCAGCAGGTGAAGCAGTCGGAAGGGGCCATCGGGTACGTCGAGCTGATCTACGCGCTCGCCAACGGCCTCCCGGCGGCGGAGATCCGGAATGCGACAGGCCGGTTCATCGCGCCCACCCTCGCCTCGGTGAGCGCTGCGGCCGCGGGGACGACCTTCCCGCCGGAGACCGATTTTCGGGTGTCGATCACCAATCCGGACGGCCCCGAGGCATATCCGATCGCCTCCTTCACCTGGCTGCTGATCCACCGCCGCGACGCGCAGGCGCCGAAGCACCGGGCGATCCGCGCCTTCGTGGCGTGGATGCTCGAGCCCGCGGCGCAGCAGATGGCCTCCGAGCTGCACTACTCGCCGCTGCCCGCCCCGGTGATCGAACTGGTGAAGCAGCGGCTCAAGCCTTCGTGACCGGTCCGTTACAAATCTGTGACGGGCCGCCCGGGAGTGCGGGCTAGAATCCCCGGATGACCGCCCTCTCCGAGCGCGACCTGACGCCGAACGCGGCCGCGCCCGCCAAGCCGTCGCTCGAGCGCGGCAGCTACGGCGATCGGGTCTTCAAGGGGCTGCTGATCCTGGGCGCGGTCAGCATTCCCGTGCTGCTCTGCTTCCTCGTCTTCGAGCTGTGGAGCGGCGCCCGACTCGCCATCGCCAAGTTCGGGCTCGATTTCGTCACCACCAGCGTGTGGGATCCCGTCGCGGAACAGTTCGGTGCCTTCCCCCTCATCTTCGGGACCCTGATCTCCTCGCTCGTGGCGCTGGTCATCGCCGTGCCGCTCTCGCTCGGCGTCGCCATCTATCTGACGGAGTTCGCTCCCAAGGCCATCCGCCAGCCGGTCGCCTTCCTCATCAGCCTCCTCGCCGCCATCCCGAG
>DAIPLK010000158.1:0-4922 GCA_036769285.1 Gemmatimonadales bacterium
TCCACCAACACCCAGGTCTCTGGCGCCGCCTCCTTCCCTTCTCCGCCTGATCCCCCGCGGCTGCCGGGGCCGGCCTAGCCGTTCCCGCCCCGGGTCCATATTCTTGGGGTCTCCCCCTCGGGAACCCCGATGGCGGTGGCTGACGCACTCCCCCAGCTGCAGGCGGCCCTGGCGGGCCGGTACACGATCGAGCGCGAGCTTGGTCGAGGTGGCTGGGCCACGGTGTACCTCGCCCACGATGAGCGGCATGACCGCCCGGTCGCCCTGAAGGTCCTCCGTCCCGATCTCGCGATGGCGCTCGGCCCCGGGCGCTTCCTGCGCGAGATCACCATCGCCGGCCGCCTTACCCATCCCCACATCCTCCCGCTCTACGACTCCGGCGAAGTCGGTGACGCGCTCTACTTCGTCATGCCCTACGTCGAGGGCGAGTCACTGCGCCACCGGTTGCTGCGGGAGCGGCAGCTGCCCCTGACCGACGCGCTCGGCATCGCGCAGCAGATCGCGGATGCCCTGGCGTTCGCGCACGAGCACAACGTGATCCACCGGGACATCAAGCCGGAGAACATTCTCCTCGAGGGCGACCAGGCCTACGTCGCCGACTTCGGGATCGCGAGGGCGATCGTCGTCGCGGCCGGCGACACCCTGTCGAGCCCGGGGCTGGCCGTGGGTACGCCCGCCTACATGAGCCCCGAGCAGGCCGCGGGGAGCACGAACCTCGACGGCCGAAGTGACCTCTACAGCCTGGGCTGCGTGGTCTACGAGATGCTGGCCGGCGAGCCGCCGCATACGGGGCCGACCGTGCAGACGATCCTCGCGCGGCAGCAGATCGAGGAGCCGCGCTCGATTCGGGTCGTGCGGCCATCGGTCCCGGAGGATGTCGAGCGGGTCGTGCTGAAAGCGCTGGCCAAAGCCCCCGCCGACCGGTTCACCACCGTCTCCGAATTCGCCGACGCGCTGGCCGGGTCGGCCGGCCGCCGGCGCTCGGCGGAGCCGCGGTCATGGCTGCCCCGCAAACCAGCCGTGCCCGGAATCGCCCTGGCCCTGGCCCTGGCCCTCGGCGGTGTGGTCTGGCTGGCCGGGCGAGGGTCGCCGCGCGCGGCCGGGGCGCCGGAGGAAGCGGGAGCCGATCCGACTCACCTGGCGGTGCTCTACTTCGACGATCTCAGCGACGGCGGCACGCTCCGTTCGGTCTCGAGCGGCCTCACCGAAGGTCTCATCGACGCCCTCGGGCAGGTGTCGGCCCTGCATGTGATCTCGCCCAACGGGGTCCGGCCCTTTCTCGGCCGCCAGACCCCGCCCGACAGCATCGGACGCACGCTTGGGGTCGGCACGCTGGTGGGCGGCAGCGTGGACCGGTCGGGAGACGTGCTGCGGGTCTCGGTGCGACTCATCGACGCCCGGAGCGGCGTCCAGCTCCAGAGTCGGACTCTGGAGTACCCGTTCAGGGAGCTCTTCACCCTGCAGGACGAGCTGGCGCAGGAGGTCTCCCGATTCCTGCGGGAGAGATTGGGGCGGGAGGTGCTGGTCCGCGAGCAGCGCAAGGGCACCACGAACGTCGCCGCGTGGGAACTGACCCAGGAGGGAGAGAGGTCGCGAGAAGCGGCCCGGACGCTCCAGGCCCAGGGCGATGCGTCAGGCGCGAAGCGAGCGCTGGACGCAGCCGATTCCGCGTTCACCCGCGCGGGAAAGCTGGACCCCGGCTGGCCGGACCCATGGGTCTTTCGCGGCTGGGTGGCCGCGGACCGGATGCAGCTCTCCGAGATCCAGATGCCGGACTCACTTGAGGTCTGGTTCCGTCAGGGCATGGCACACGCCGACCGCGCACTCCACGTGCGGCCCGAGCACCTCGCCGCGCTGGAGCTCCGAGGGACGCTGCGCTACCGGTATTGGCTCGCGACCGGTTCCGCGGGCGCCGAGCTCACGCCCGCCGAGCAAGACCTGCGTGCCGCGGCCGTGCCGGGCAACCCGTCGCAGGCGCGCGCGTGGGGAACGCTCAGCGCGCTCGTCCAGGCGACCGGCCAGCTGGCGGAGGCCAACCTCCTCGCCCGCCGGGCGTACGAGGCGGACGCCTACCTGGCCGAAAGCCCCCAACTGCTCTTCCGCCTGTATCACACCTCATTGGATCTCGGGAAGGAGCAGGAGGCAGTGCGCTGGTGCAATACCGGATTCGGTCGCTTCCCCGAGGATTGGCACTTCACCTTCTGCCGGCTCACGATCCTCGCCTGGCCTGCTCCCGGGCAACTGGGCCCCGAAGCGAGAGCAGATGTCGCTCGGGCATGGAGGCTGGTGAGCGAGCTGGAGCGACTCAGCCCGCCGGAGGAGCGGAAGGCCTACCTGCCCCGCTGGCAGATCAGGGTGGCGGGGGTCCTCGGGCGGGCCGGGCTCAGGGACAGTGCGGAGGCCGTCATTCGCAGGGCCCGAGCGGCCGCGCCCGAGGATCTCGAGATGGACTTCTACGAGGCGGAGGCCCGCATGCTGCTCGGCGACCGGGAGGCGACCCTCCGGCTGCTCGCGCGCGACGTGGCGGCCAACCCACGATTCCGGAAGTACACCCGCATGTACCCCGTCTTTCGACCGCTGTGGCCCGACCCGCGGTTCCAGGCCCTCGTCCGGGAGACCGCAAACGACTCGCTCAAGCCGTAGCTCCTCGAGCAGGCTCTAGAACGAGGTGCGGTAGTGCGGAATTTCGTACGAATGGGCCAAAAGAGAGTTCCCCCGCCGGTACTTCTCTCGCTGTTGCGCCGCATACTCCACCCCCGACACCGAGGTCAGGTAAGGCGCGACGAACTTGTCGAACGCCGCGAGGCTCCAGAACAAGGCATCCACCGAGTCCGCGCTGTACGTCTTCACTTTGCCGCCCTTCGTTGTCACGGTAACGGAGACTATCTCCTCCAACGGCTTTTCCAACCGCGCTTTCTCGTGCACCGGGTCGCGCGGGGTTACGTACGGACCGAAGGCCTTGTAGTGGATGGAGCCGGATGACCTTGCCGTGGCAATCGAGTCCGCTGCCGCCTCCGTCAGGAAGGCGCCCAGGACATTGTGGGGGGGCTCCCAGGCCGCGACCACGTACCGTTCAGTACCGTCCCGATAGCCGTCGGCTGCCTCGGCAAGTCGCCTCACCAGCGACGCGGGCCGGCGCGTGGTGTCCGCGGCCGAGGTCGGGGCGGCTGCCGGGGCCAGAGCCGCGACCGAATCGGACGGAGTCGCCCGATTTCCAGCGGACGTGCACGCGGCCGCGCCGTTCAGCAACAGTGCCACTGCCAGTACGGTTCTCATAGAATCCTCCCGAAGCTGTGGGCTTCCTGCCCGCGGGCTGCCCGGTTCCGGGAAGGTTCCTGGCGGTGGGGATCTGGAGCCGGGCTGGCGGCGCGTGGTATGCTCTTACCGGTCGGTACCGCCCCTGTCAAGCCGACAGGCGACCGGCTCCCGTAGCATCACCGGGTCGGAACCGTCATGGACCTCTTCCAGGAGCCGCATCATGAAATCATCCGCATCGGCAGACGTCATCCTCCTTCTTGCCCTGGTCGCCGGGTGCGCTCCCAAGCCGGCCGCGCCGCCCCCACCGCCGGACGCCGCCGCGATCCGGACCGCACTTGACCGACGGGTGGAGCAGCTCATGGTGACCCTGAAGGACAAGGACGTCGCGGGACTCACTTCGAACTTCACCGAAGACGCGACCTGGGTTCTGCCCGACGCTTCCACCTTCAAGGGCCGCGCCGACATCGAGCAGGCTGCCAAGGCATTCTTCGGTACTTACGAGTCGGTCACCCTCGGCCCCGCGACCATTGACCAGCTCATCGTCATCAGTGACACCGAGGCGCTCACGTTCTCGAACGCAGCGTACACCATTACGATGAAAGGGAAGCAGCCCGAGAACCACACCAATCCCTTCGCGGACTACTGGAAGAAGGGCGCCGACGGCGTCTGGCGCGTGGCGTACGAGGTCAATGCCGATGGGGTGGTGCCCACCGGCGCAGCGGCAAAGAAGCCCTAGTGCCCTGGGCGACTGGGGAAGCCCGGCGTGGGCTGGGGTTCGCTGCGCGTCGGGCGTGGGGGCGCCGAGCGGGGGTGCACTTTGACCGGACGCCGGGGTTCCAGGTGAAGATCGGTCGTCTGGTGCTCCGCCTGCAGCTCCACGCCCTCCGGCGTGAAGTACACGAACACCACCCGGCGATTCAAGGCGTGGTCGCGCTTGGACCGGCCGCCGGCCTCCGGCTGCGACTCGCCGTAGAAGCTGACCTGGATCTGATCGGCCGGCACGCCGTGCGCGATCAGATACCTCTGGACGGCGCGGGCCCGCCGCTTCGAGAGTCGCAGATTGGACGCCGCCGATCCGCGAATGTCGGCGTGACCCTCCACCACGACGCGAAGCTCCGGGTACGGGCGTATCAGCTCCAGGACTTTGCTGAGCACCGAGACGGTGCGTCCGACCAGCCGTGACGAGTTGACCGGAAAATGCACGACACCTGACAAGCCTTCGATCTCGACACTCGGCAAGCCTTCGAGTTCGGTTTCATTGCGGTCTGGAGACGGCTGTGAGATGCCGGCCGTGTCGACCGCAAGTGGGGCGACCGGCTCCGGCACCGGGCGGACCTCTGGTGTGGGCTCCGGTTCCGGCTGCGGCCTCGGCGCTGGCTCCGGCTGCGGGATGGCGGCCGTGTCGACCGCCAGAGGGACGACCGGCTCCGGCACCGGCGCAGGTGCCGGTGCAGGCGGTGGCTCAGGCGCGGGTGTCGGCGCGGGCTCCGCCTGCACCGCCCGCTGGGGGATGCGGGCCGTGTCCACCGCCAGTGGGACGACCGGCTGCGGCACCGGTGCGGGCACCGGTGCGGGTGCCGGCTCGCCCGGGCCGGGCGCAATCGGAATTTCGAGGATGTGCGCCGCCTCGGCCTCGTGGGGCGCCGCAAGGCAGGTGGCGCGTC
>DAIPLK010000159.1:0-4894 GCA_036769285.1 Gemmatimonadales bacterium
CGACGTCCTCGACCAGCCGGCTGTGCTTGGTGATCGGCTGGGTGATGCCGATGATGTCGGTTTCCTGGAAGGCGTCGCGCCCGATCATGGCACGAGACACCTGGCCGGTGATCGCCACCAGCGGCGTACTGTCCATGTGTGCCGTGGCGATCCCGGTCACCAGGTTCGTCGCGCCCGGCCCGGATGTCGCCACGCACACCCCGGGTCGGCCGCTCGCCCGGGCGTAGCCGTCGGCGGCATGCGCCGCCGCCTGCTCGTGCCGGACCAGGACGTGGCGGAGCGCCGGGTACTCCGGCAGCGCGTGGTAGAACGGCATGATCGCGCCGCCCGGATAGCCGAACAGCAGGTCCACCCCCTCCTCGAGCAGGGCCCGGCAGAGGATCTGGGAGCCGGTGAGCTGCTCTCCCATCACACGCCCCACAGATAGACGGAGTTGAGCGAGCTCGCCTCGAGCCGGTCGGCATGGTGCGCCTTGTTGAGCGCATGAATCAGGGCCCGTGCGCTCGCCTCGACGATGTCGGTCGAGGCCCCGTTCCCGGACAGCGACTTGCCGTCCACCTTGGCCTGGAGAAACACCTGGCCGACGCTGTCCCGCCCCGGCGTGAGCGAGCGGAGCGACAGGCTCAGGACCTCGACCGGTCGTCCCAGGATCTCGCTGATCGCGGTGAACGTCGCCGAGATCGGGCCGTCACCCGTGCCGCGCGCCGAGCGCTCCCCGGCCCAGGGGCCGGTCATCCGGACTTCTGCGGTCGGGGTGATGCTGCCGCAGACGACGCGCAGGTGAGTCAGCTGGTACTCCTCGGGCGCGTCGTGGAAGCTCTCATGGACCAGCGCCAGCAGATCCTCGTCGAGGATCTCGCGCTTCCGGTCGGCCAGGGCTGAGAACTGGCGGTAGACCTCGGCCAGCTGCAGCTCGGTCAGCTCGTAGCCCAGCTCGCGGTACCGGCGCTCGAGGGCGTGGCGCCCCGAGTGCTTGCCCAGGACCAGCGTGGAGCGCGGGATGCCGACCATCTCCGGCCGGATGATCTCGTAAGTCAGCCCGTTCTGCAGCATTCCGTGCTGGTGGATCCCCGCCTCGTGGGCAAAGGCATTGCGGCCCACGATCGCCTTGTTGGGCTGGGGAAAGCTGCCGGTGAGGTAGGAGAGCAGCTGGCTGGTGCGGTAGATCTCGCGGGTCTCCACCTGGCAGCGGAAGCCCACGACCTGACCGCGCACGTGGCTGGCCATGACCAGCTCTTCCATGGCGGCGTTGCCGGCGCGCTCGCCGATGCCGTTCACGGTGCACTCCACCTGCCGGGCGCCGGCGGCGATGGCCGCGAGCGAGTTGGCGACGGCGAGCCCCAGGTCGTCGTGGCAATGCGCGCTCAGCACCACCCGGTCGGCGCCGGGCACCCGGGCCAGCACGTTCCGGAACATCTCGCCGTACTCGGTCGGCATCGCATAGCCGACGGTGTCCGGCAGGTTCACCGTCCGGGCCCCCTCCTCGATGGCGGCCTCGACGATCAGGCACAGGAAATCGGGATCGGTGCGGCTGGCGTCCTCGGCGGAGAATTCCACGTCGTCCGTGTACTGGAGCGCCTGGCGGATGGCGGCGCGGGCCCGCGCCAGGACGTCCTCGCGGGTCGTCTTCAGCTTCTCCCTGATATGCAGGTCCGAGGTGGAGATGAAGACGTGGATCCGGCCGCGCGCTGCCGGACGAATCGCTTCGCCGGCGAGCTCGATGTCGCGGTCGTGGCAGCGCGCCAGCGCGGCGATGACGGGGCGGCGGATCTCGGTGGCGATCTGCAGCACGCTGCGGTAGTCGCCCTCCGACGCGGCCGGGAAGCCCGCCTCCATGACGTCCACCCCGAGCGCGTCGAGCTGCCGGGCGAGGCGGAGCTTCTCCTCGGGGGTAAGACTGTTGCCGGGAGCCTGCTCGCCATCGCGCAGGGTCGTGTCGAAGATCAGGACGTCGTGAGTGGCCATACGGTGACGGCTCGTCGAAAAGAGGTGAAACGAACAGCGCCGCGTTCCTTTGCGGTCCGCGGCGCCGGTGCATTCGATGGAGACGGCTACTGTCTCACGTTGCTCGTATCGGCACGCCGCGGACCCCTTGCTCACCAATGAGGATGGTAAGCAGGAGGCTAAGGAGAACGAGGACGAGCCCGAGGTTGAGCAGCATGGTGTCCCGATGGTCCCGAATCCGTGAACCCGGCAGCCGAGCAGGAGCCGGCCCGGCTATCTAGATTCAAACAGGCTAACCCGCGATCCCGGCGACTGTCAAGGGGGCCGCACGCTTGACACATGCAGTCGGATGAATAATAATTCGGCCATGAACGCCGCGAAGCGCACTCCGGTCGCCGTCCTTATTAACGCCGCCCGCTCTTGGGGAGCGACCGGGTAAGCGTGCTTTCTCGCGCATGAACCCGGCCCGCTCCCACGAGGAGCGGGCTTTTTCTTGCCCCGCAACGGCCTCTCCGGTCGCCGGGGGCATCACCTTAGCTGGAGGCACCATGGCCGCCCCTGGGCAGCGGATCCACCCGGCCGGTTCCCGTCCGTCCGACCCCCGACACGCCGCCACCCCGCCCGCGGAGGCGCTCGACGCCACGCGGGAGCACGATGCCTGCGGCGTCGGCTTCGTCGCCCATGCGTCCGGCGCGCGCTCGCACGAGGTCGTCTCGATGGCGCTCGAGGCGGTCGCCCGCGTGGCGCATCGCGGCGCCGCGTCGACCGACAACTCGGGTGACGGCGCGGGGCTGCTGACCCAGATCCCGCATCGCCTGTTCTACCGGGATGCCTACCGGCTGGGCCTCCACCTGCAGCCGGGGCTCCCGTTCGGCGTCGGCGCCTTCTTCCTGCCGCGCGAGCCGCAGGCGCTGGGACAGGCGGTGGCCCTGATCGAGGCGGTGCTGGCCGAGGACGGGATCCCGTTCCTCGGCTGGCGGGACGTGCCCACCAACCCGGCGGCCCTGGGACCCACGGCGCTCGCGTCGTGCCCGGTCATCCGCCAGGTGCTGGTGGGCCGCCCCGCGCTTGCGGCCGATGAGGAGCAGTGGGAGCGGGCGTTGTACCTCGCGCGACGAGAGATGGAGCGACGGGCGGAGGAGCGACATCTGCCCGGCTTCTACGTCTGCAGCCTGTCCTGCCGCACGATCGTCTACAAAGCGCTCCTCACCGGGACCCAGCTCCCCGCCTTCTTCACCGACTTCCGGTACCCGGAATACGAGAGCGCCATCGCGGTGTTCCACCAGCGCTACTCGACGAACACCCTGCCGAGCTGGCCCCTGGCGCAGCCGTTCCGGCTGCTCGCCCACAACGGTGAGATCAACACCCTGTGGGGCAACCGCAATGCGATGACCATGCGGCAGCCGATGCTCGCCTCGCCGGTCTGGGGCAGCAAGATCGAGCGGTTGCGCGACGTGATCTGGCGCGACGGGAGCGACTCGGCCAGCCTGGACAATGCCATGGAGCTGCTGACCCGCTCGGGCCGCGACGTGGTCCATGCCTCGATGATGACGGTGCCGCAGGCGTGGGAGAAGTATCCCGACCTGGATCCCTCGGTGAAGGCGTTCTACGAGTACCACCAGTGCATCCTCGAGCCGTGGGACGGCCCCGCAGCCATCGCGTTCACCGACGGCGTGCTCTGCGGCGCGTCGGTGGACCGCAACGGCCTCCGCCCGTCGCGCTACAAGGTTCGGCGCGACGGCCTGGTGGTGTCGGGCTCCGAGGTCGGCCTGGTGGACCTCGACCCGCGCGAGGTCGTCGAATGCGGCAAGGTGGGGCCGGGCGAGGTGCTGGTCGTGGACACCAAGCGGGGCGAGGTCATCCGCAACCTCGACGCCAAGCGGGAGGTTTCGGGCCGCCGGCCCTACGCGCGCTGGGTCGCGCGCTACATGGCCACCCTCGAGCCCGACCCCGCGCGTGTTCCCCCGGTGCACACCGGCGAGGGGCTGACACGCGCCCAGCGGAGCTTCGGCTACGGGTTCGAGGATCTCCGACTGGTGCTCGAGCCGATGGGCGGCACCGGCGCCGATCCGGTGTGGAGCATGGGCGACGACACCCCCATCCCACCGCTCTCGGCGGTACCGCAGAGTCTCTACGCCTACTTCCGGCAGCGGTTCGCGCAGGTGACCAATCCGCCGATCGACTCGCTGCGCGAGGCGATGGTCATGTCGCTCCGGATGCACCTCGGTCGCCGGGGCTCGCCCCTGCTCGAGCGGCCCAGCTACGCCCGCATGCTGCGGCTCGAGCACCCCGTGCTCCTGCCCGAGGAGATGGCCGCGCTACGGAACGTGGCCGGGTTCTCGACGGTCACGCTCGACGCGGTGTGGGACACGTCGCGCGGCGTGGACGGGCTCAGGCCGGCGCTCACCGCGCTCCGCCGGGCTGCCGAGCGGGCCGCCCGGCGCGGGGCGCACATCCTGGTCATCAGCGACCGCGCCGCCAACGAGACCCACGCCCCGATCCCGATGCTGCTCGCGATCGGCGACGTGCGCCAACACCTGGTACACACCGGGCTGCGCGCGCGCGTCGGCCTCGTCGCCGAGGCGGGCGACGCATTCGATATCCACCATTTCGCCACCCTGATCGGGTACGGCGCGGAGGCGGTGCACCCGTGGCTGGCCCTGGAGACGCTCGACGCCCTGTTCGCTGAGGAGCGCCAACCGTCGCGCCGCGAGCGGGAGAGCGAGGCGGCGCCCCGCCCGGCACCGACCGAGGCTCGAGCGCAGTTTCGTTCGGCCGCGGAGAAGGGCCTGCTCAAGATCCTCTCCAAGATGGGGATCTCGACCCTCAGCTCGTACTGCGGCGGCCAGATCTTCGAAGTGCTCGGCCTGGGCCATGAGGTGATCAACACCTGCTTCGCCGGCACCGCTTCGCCGATCGGTGGGATCGGGTTCGAGGAGATCGCGGAGGA
>DAIPLK010000160.1:0-4850 GCA_036769285.1 Gemmatimonadales bacterium
CTCGACATCGTGGTGCACAGCCTCGCCAACGCGCCGGAGGTGAAGTCGCCGCTGGTGGACACCAGCCGGCAGGGCTATCTCGCCGCGGTGGGGGTGAGCGCCTACAGCAACATCAGCCTCGTGCGGCATCTCGCCCCGCTGATGCGGCCGCACGGGGCGTTTCTCTCACTCAGCTTCATGGCGGGCGAGCGGGTGATCCCCGGCTACGGCGGCGGGATGTCGTCGGCCAAGGCGGCCCTCGAGGCCGACACCCGGACGCTGGCCTTCGAGGCCGGGCGCCGCTGGGGCGTGCGGATCAACGCGATCTCGGCGGGCCCCTGGGCCTCGCGCGCCGCGACGGCGATCGGTTTCATTGACGCCATGATCAAGTACGCCGCCGCCAACTCGCCCCTCCCGCGCCCCATCGACGCCAGCGACGTGGGCCACACCGCCGCCTTCCTGTGCAGCCCGCTCGCCTCGGCGATCACCGGCAGCGTGGTCTACGTTGACAACGGATTCCACGCCATGGGCATGGCGGTGCCGCGCGGCTACGAGTCACCCTGAACAGCCGACCGATGCCCGACGAGCTGCTGTCCCATGCCGACGGGGCCGTGCACCGGCTCACGATCAACCGGCCCGCGCGCCGCAACGCCCTGATCCCGGACCTTGCCCGGGCCATCGCCCTCGAGCTCGACCGGATCGGGGAAGCCGGCCGGGCGGATCTCGTGGTGCTGCGCGGCGCGGGCGGGCACTTCTGCGCCGGCCTCGACCTGCACTGGTTTCGCGGCCTGGGCACCACCCCCGGCGCGTCCACGCTGCAGCACGGCCTCGCTGATTTCCAGGCCGCGGTGCTGGGCGTGATCCGCTGCCCGGTCCCCGTCCTCGCCGTCATCGAGGGCACCGCCGCCGGGTTCGGGCTCGACCTCGCGCTGGCCTGCGATCTCAGGCTCGCCTCCGCCAGCGCCAGCTTCACCTCCGCGTTCGCCAACGTTGGCCTGGTTCCCGACGGCGGCTCCACGTTCACCCTGCCGAGGCTGGTGGGGACGGGGCGAGCGCTCCGGCTCCTGCTCGCGGGCGAGACCATCGACGCCGGCCGCGCGCAGGCCGTCGGCCTCGTGGACCAGGTCGTGGACGCCGCGGCCCTCGAGGCCGAGGTGGCCGCCTTGGCCGATCGCCTCACCGCGGGCGCCGCGTCGAGCGTCCGCGCCATCAAGCGGCTGGTCCGGGCCCAGGAGCTGGGGGCGCTCGAGCAAGCGCTCGCGGCCGAGGGAGCCGCACAGCTCGAGGCGCTGCAGGGCGGCGAATTCCGCCGGCGGCTCGAGGCGTTCGCGGCGCGGCTCGCGGCTCGGGCGGAGACTCCGTGAGCGGAGACTCGGTGAGCCGGGACTCCGTGAGCGGACCGGACGGCGGCATCTTCCGACCGGATCTTCTCGCGGGCCGCGTCGCGCTCGTCACGGGCGGGGGGACCGGGATCGGACTCGGCATCGCCTCGTGTCTCTCGGCCGCGGGCGCCGCCGTGGCCATCGCCAGCCGCAAGCCGGAGCATCTCGAGCCGGCCGCCGCCGAGCTCCGACGCCGCGGCGCGCGGGTGAGCACCGTGGAGGCCAACGTCCGCGAGCCCGAGGCCGTGACCCGCATGGTGGAGCGGGTGGCCGGGGAGCACGGGCGCCTCGACATCCTGGTCAACAACGCCGCCGGCAACTTCTACGCGCCGTCGGCCACGCTCTCCCCGAATGCCTGGCGCGCGGTCGTCGAGACGGATCTCTACGGCAGCTTCTACTGCGCCCAGGCGGTCTATCCGGTCATGAAGGCGCAGGGTGGCGGACGGATCGTCTCGATCTCGATGACGCTCCACTACCGGGGGTGGCCGCTGATGGCGCACGCTACCGCCGCGAAGGCCGGCGTGGATGCGCTCACTCGCACCCTGGCGCTCGAGTGGGCGCCGGACCGGATCACGGTCAACGCGGTGGCCCCGGGGCCGATCCCGACCGAGGGGGTGAAGCGGGCGTTCACGCCCCCCGACGCGCGCGCGCCGGACGTCTTCCGCATGGACGAATACGCCACCCGCGCCATCCCCCTCGGCCGGTGGGGCACGCCCGAGGATGTGGGCCAGATGGTCACCTTCCTCGCCGGCCCGGCCGGTGAGTGGATCACCGGAGCGATCTTCGTGGTGGACGGCGGTTCGTGGCTCGCAGGCGGGAGGCCCTGACATGTTCCTGGGACACTACGGCGCGGCGTTCGCCCTCAAGCGGGCGGAGCCCAAGATCTCCCTCGGCACGCTCTTCGTGGCCGCGCAGCTGGCCGACCTGCTCTGGGGCGCGTTCCTGCTCCTGGGCTGGGAGCACGCGCGCATCCTGCCCGACGAGAATCCGCTCCTGACCCTCCAGTTCTACGACTATCCCATCTCCCACAGCCTGGTGGCGGCGCTCGGCTGGGGGATCGCGGCCGCCGCCCTCTACTACTCCTGGCCGACGCGCGACACCACCCGGCACTGGCAGGCGTCCGCGATCGTCGGCGCCGCGGTCGCGTCGCACTGGCTCCTCGACCTGGTGGTCCACGTTCCCGACCTGCCGCTGGCGGGGAACGACTCACCCAAGCTCGGGTTTGGTCTCTGGCATCACCTCGGCCTGAGCGTGGCGCTGGAGCTGCTCGTGCTCGGAGCGGGCATCACGATCTACATCGCGCGACGCTCGCGCCGGCATCCGGTCCGGCCCGTGCGATTGAGCCTGGTGGTGCTCCTCCTGGTCGGCACTTATCTGGCCTCGGTGCTGGGGCCGCCGCCGCCCAGCATCCCGGTGGTCGGGGTGGCTGACATCCTCTTCATCCTCGCTCTGGGAGCGCTCGCCGCGTGGGCGGATCGCGCGGCCACGCCGGACCAGGTCGCGGCCACCGCCCGTTCGGCGAAATGACCGTGGACCGCCTTTTCTTCGGTTTGGGCGCGGTGTCCGCCTTCCTCTCGGTGGCGGCCGGAGCGTTCGGCGCGCACGCGCTCCGCACGCGCCTCTCGCCCGAGCTGCTGGCCGCGTTCGAGACCGGCGCCCGCTACCAGATGTATCACGCGCTCGGCCTCATCACCGCGGCCGGGGCGGCGGCGCGCTGGCCCGGCGCCTTCCCCCAATGGGCCGGATGGCTCTTCGTCGCAGGCACCGTGCTGTTCTCGGGCAGCCTCTATGCCCTCGCGCTCTCCGGCGTGCGATGGCTGGGGGCGATCACGCCGCTCGGGGGCGTGGCCTTCCTGGTGGGGTGGATCTGCCTGGCCCTGGCGGCGCGGCAGAGATAGCGCGGGATGCGTGCGGCGCCATCCAACGACGGTATCGGCATGACGACGACCGCCTACCGGCGACTCCTGGAGCAGCTGAACGACTGGTTCGACCGGGGACGGCTCGATGCGGGCGGCGTGGTCCCGTGCCGCGGCGGGTGCAGCGCGTGCTGCCACGGCCCGTTCGACATCTCGGTGGCGGATGCGGAGCTCATCGACATCGCCGTCAGCCGGCTGCCCCACGCGGTGAGAACGGAGGTGGTGGGGCGGGCGAGCGACCTGCTCGCCAAGATGCGGGCGCTCGAGCCGGCATGGCCGGCGCCCTATGCGGTGGATGCCCTGGGTGAGGCACGCTTCGACCGTCTGACCGAGGCGCTCGCCGCCGAGCCCTGCCCGCTGCTGGACCGCGCCGGAGGCTGCCGCATCTATGCCGACCGCCCGCTGGTCTGCCGGATGATCGGCCTGGGCATGCGCACGCCAGCGGGCCGGGGCATCGAAAACGCCTGTCCGATCCAGCATCGCTTTCCCGGCTACGCCGATCTGGAGCCGGTGCCGTTCGATCTGGAGTCGTTCGAGGAGGTGGAGGCGGAGTGCCTGCGGGCGGCGGCAGCTCGGCGCTTCGGCGACCCGCAGCGGAGCGACTTCGAGACGACCATCGCCGCGGCGGTCGTCGGGGGTGTCGCTCTCGAGTCACCCTGAGCGAAGCGAACGGGCTCAGGGTGACTCACGCGCCGCCCGCCCTCCGAGTCACTTGCTCTCCTTCGCCCACAGCAGGAACAGCACTCCGATCGCCAGAAACATCCACAGATTCCCCGGCACCCACATGAGCAGGCCGCCGAGCTTCTGGTCGTCGAGCGGCGAGAGGCCCCACGTACGCGGCGCCGCGGTGTACCACGGGTACAGCACGTCGTCGCTCACCGTGATGAGCGCCCCCACGAGCTGCATCGGGATCCCGACCAGGAAAAGATAGAGCATCCCGAGTCCGTAGCCGAGCCGGGGCAGCTCCGGCGCCGGGCTCATCACCGGCCACCAGAGCAGCGTCGCCGCCGCCATGAACATCAGGTGGGTGGCGATGTGAACGTCGTGGTTCCGCATCATCAGATCATAGTACGGCGCCAGATGCCACACGGCGATCGTGAGGCTGTAGACGACCGCGGCCGTCACCGGGTGCGTCAGCGCTCGCGCGACGCTCAGCGCCCCGGGCCGGCGGAGCAGCGGCTCGAGCAGCCAGCCCGGCGTCCCCAGCAGCAACAGCGGAGGGAACAACAGGGTCAGCAGCAGGTGCTGCAGCATGTGGACGGAGAAGAGGTAGTAGTCGCTGAGGTCGTGCATCGGCCCGTTGAGCGAGACCAGCAGCACGAGCAGCGCCCCGCAGAACGAGGCCACCTTCCAGCGCGGGACGGGCGGCAGGTTGCGCCGCCGCCGCCATGGCCCGATCCCGCAAAAATACAGGGCACCCAGAAGCGCGGTGCCCAGGAAGACGCTGGGGTGCAGCGACCAGCTCCACTCGAACGGGGTGGTGGGCCGCGGCCGCTCGTCGAGCAGCGGCGCGAACGGCAGCAGGGTCACCCGGAGCGCGCGAAGGCGAAGTGGTAGGCGTTGAGCACGATCA
>DAIPLK010000054.1:0-2935 GCA_036769285.1 Gemmatimonadales bacterium
GGCGGGTTCGAGCGGGATATCGGGGGAGAGGGCCGACGCAACCAAGGGCTCAGGCTCTCGTCGATCCCGGTGATCACCCCGGCTCGAACAGGTGAAGCCAGTCGCGTGCTTCATCCACTCCGATCTTGCGCCTCGGAGTGCAGTGCGAACGGTCGGTCCGCGACCCGATCTGACTCGCAGCGCTCGAATGGACGAACCAGGTGGGATGGCCATCCGGCCTGGGGATCGAAGCCAAGGCCTCACCGCGCCCTACCGAGCGGCGTATCAGCCAACCGGTGGCAGGTGGGAGAAGAACGGCGGCAGCAATGCCACGACCTCGGGTAGTCCATGCGTGGGACGGCCGTCTAGCCACGACTAGGCGGCCGTTCCGTTTTTCTACCCCCCAGCACCCAATCCCCAATCACTGCTGCCCCGATACGCGCGCCGCCGGTCGAGCTGCCACAGCGACTTCGCGCTGACGAGCGCCTCCCCCGTGAAGTTGTCCGGGTCGTCCAGAGCGTCTGCCATGCTCGCGGTCTTGGCGCTCGCGTTGTCCGCGAAGTGGAGCACCTCGGCTTCGAGTGTCATGGGCGGGACCGCAGCCCCGAATTCCTGCCTGCCGTGATGAGAGGCAATGAGGTGTAGGAGGATGGTGAGCTCCTGGTCGGTGCACGGCGGGGGATCCTCCTCCCCGACGCGCCGGTCGAGCATGAGCATGCCCAGCGTGACGTGGCCGAGCAGCGCTCCGTCGTCGGTGACCCCGAAGGCGCCCTGCCAACGGTAGGCGTCGAGCTTGCCGATATCGTGCAGCAGCACACCGGCGAGCACGAGATCCTGGTCGGCGCGGCAGACCTTCGCGATGGCGCGGCCGATGACGGCCACCTCACAGGTGTGCTTGAGCAACCCGCCGAGCTCGGCATGGTGGCCTGCCGTGCTCGCCGGACACTCCTCGTACCGGCGGCGGAATTCTGCGTCGCCGTAGAACAGGTCGATCGTACGACGAAGGCGGGGCCCCCGAATCTCGCCGCGCCAGCGGTCGAGCGTTTCCCAGTACGGCGCAACGTCGCCGACCGAGGGGAGCAGCAGATGCCAGTCCACTGCGCCGCGCGGCAGGACGCGTATCGAGCTGACCTTGAGTTGCCGCTTGCCGCCGTACTGGCCGACCTCGCCGATGACCTGCGCGACGACGCCGCGCTCGATGCCGGCGATTCGGGGCTGATCCTCGGGCCAGAACGGCGCGGTGGAAAGCTGACCGTGGCAGTTGCCCAGAGTGAGGATGGTAAACGGACCCCGCGCGGAGTCTCGCTGCTCGACATCCACGACGAGCAGGGCATCCTGTACGCGGCTGCCGACGGCAAGCTGCTTCAGATCGGGTGGTGCTGGCATCCCGGACTCGGCGGTTGGGTTCGGCAGAAGATAGGGAGGGGGCGGCGAATGGTCTATCAGAGGCCCTCCCGCTGTTTCCGGCCGAGCCTCGGCTGTAGGTTGGAGTCATGACCCCGATGCACCTGCTGGTGCTCGTGCGCGACCCGGAGCGGCGCGAGGCGCTGCTGGGGCTGCTGCGCTCGGCGGGGCACCACGCGGTAGCCGCACCCGATGCGCCCGCGGCGGCGGCCGCGATCGGCCTGCCGGGGTTCGACGCGCTGCTCCTCGATCTCGGCCTGCCCGACGTGGACCCGGCACGCCTCCGGGAGGCGATGGCGCCGGCCCAGCCGATAGCGCCGGAATCGCTCGAGGCTGCCGAACGGCGCCACATCGCGCTCATGCTGCGGCACACGGGCGGCAACAAGCGCCAGGCCGCGCACCTCCTCGGCATTTCCCGCTCCACACTGCTGCACAAGGTGAGGAAGTACGGCCTGGCCGTTGCCGTGCTGCTGGCACTGGCTCTCTCGGTGCTCCTGGCCCCGCCGGCTGCGCTGGGCCAGACCGCGGCGACCATCCCGCCCGGGCGAGTGAAGGCCGGTCTGCTGTCCTTCGACGGCCACGCGACCGCCGGCGACTTCGTCGGCACCACGAACACGGTGAGCGGCGAAATGACGGGCGGCGACAGCCTCGGAGCCGTACGCGGGTGGGTGGAGGCGCCGGTGAAGACCTTGACCACCGGCAACGGGCGGCGCGATCGCGATCTCAACAAGTCGATGGAATCGGACAAGTATCCCGCGCTCCGGTTCGACCTGCATGGTGTGACCACCGCGCCGGGGACTCCCGACAGCGTGCCGCTGACGCTGCTCGGCACGATGGCGATCCACGGCGTGACCCGCGACGTCTCGCTGCCCGGCTTCGTGCGACGCGAAGGTGAGGAGATCCACGTGCGCAGCGACTTCCCGCTCGACCTCACCGACTACAAGATCGGCGGCCTGACCAAACTGCTCGGCATGCTCAAGATGGAGGAACACATCGTGATCCATGTGGACGTGACCTTCGCCCCGGTCAGGTGAGCACGCGACCCCCCATCGAAGGTGCCGTCAACCTTCGCACAAGCCGAGGGGCCGCAGGCTCAGGGCGCGAGGCGCACCCGCCCCAGGCGTGACACGACGACGGTGCGGGTCGCGGCGCCTCGGCTCAGCTGGAAGGAGGCGTTCGAGAGCCCCAACGACACCCCCACCGGGGAGAAGGTGATGGTCCGCTGCGGTCCCGCGAGCGTGACCTGGCTGGCGGCGGGGCCGGCGGCGTGCCAGAGATCGGTGGTAGCCCCGCGCGGGCGGATGGCGAGATCGTTCGCGTCGATGGTGAGTTCGATGACCCGGCTCTGGAGGATGGCACTGATCCGCGCGCGCCGGTGCGCCGTGATGATATCCAGCGCCGCGCGGTTCACCGCGAGGCTGTCGGCGAAGCCACTGAGACGGGGGAGCGCAATGGCGAGCATCAGACCCATGATGACGAGGGTCAGGGCCAGCTCGAGGAGGGTTGCGCCGCGTCGCATTGGCGCACGGTAGCGGTGGTGCCCCCGCCGATC
>DAIPLK010000054.1:3035-15581 GCA_036769285.1 Gemmatimonadales bacterium
CACTCGGCGGAGTCCGCGGCGAGTGAGCTCGGGGATCAGGTGATGGTGCTGCGCGCGCGGCTCGGTATGAGCGCCGTGATGCGCGGCCGCGGTGATCTCAACCAGGCCGAACGGATCGCGCGAGCGGTCCTGGATCGGGCGAAGGAGCTGTCGCTGCCGGAGGTGGAAGCGATGGCCTATCAGGACGTCGGTGTGGCGCTGGAGGCGCAGGGCCGCCGGGTCGAGGCGGTGGAGGCGAAGTACCAGGCCTTCCTCCGCACCGGCGACACGCTGCAGCGGATGCGCGTGCTGGGCGACCTGGGGATCGGGCTGGCCGAGCTGGGCGAGTACGCCGTGGCGCGGCTGGCATTGGAGATCGTGGCCGAGTCGAAGAGCGCCTTTCTGGTGCGGACCAATGCCGTCATCGAGCTGATGGGGCTCGAATCGGCCACCGGCAACCGCCTGGCCTTCGAGCGCCGGCGCTCCGCCGCGCAGGCGCTGCGCGATCGGATGCCGCCGAGCATGGCGGCCGACTTCCTGTACAAGGTCGGCGTGGGGTTGGCGCGCTTCGGGCACCTCAACCGGGCACGCGACGCGCTGGCCGGGGGCCTGACCCTGGCCGAGACGCATCGCCTGAACACCTGGTATTTCCGATTCGAACGCGTCCTGCAGAACCTGGACGCGCGCGAGATTCGCGAGCCCGCGCTGTCCACGCTCGGGGAGCCGGTACCGCCCGCGGCCGTGCGGGCGATGGAAGTCGGGCTTCGCGAATACGCCTCGAGCGCAGGCTAGTTGTTCGAGCCCTGGCCCTCGAAGGAAGGCGCTGGCTGCTCGGACGGACCGGTAGCGTCGCCACGCGTGCAGGCGGTGGAGGTCAGTCCGGCGAGCGCGAGCGAGGCGAGGACGAGCCACTTCGTCGTTGAGCGGGGCATGACAATCCCTTTCAGTTGGCGGTTAGGTTAGACGATTCGCCAATCTGGGCGGGGCCTTGGCGCCCGTTTAGGCCTATTTTGCGACAAATAGGGTCCGTTTTGCGACATCTCCTGCTCGCGGCCGTGCCCGCCGAGCGCCTCTTCCGCCTTCGCTCACTCCTTCCCGACCGGTTTGTCTGGGAGGCGGTGAGCACATGGCCGGAGGCGGTGGAGGCCATCCGGGCCAAGCCGGTGGAAATGGCGGTGGTCGACCCGCTGCTCGGGGGAACCACGCCCCGGACCCACGGCATCGGACGCCTGCGCCAGTTCTTCCCCTCCCTTCCGCTCATGGTCTATACCGACCTCGCACCGGCCACCGCGGGCGTGCTCCTGGAGCTCGGCCGCGCGGGGATCCGCCGGGTGGTCATCCACCGGTTCGAGGACTCCCCCGGGTCGCTCCGGAGCGCCATTCAGGCCGAGCTCGAGCAGAGCGCGTCGCAGCAGGTGATCCAGGGCCTCGACTCCATCCTGCGCGATTTGCCGCCCGAGCTTCGGCTCGCGCTCGAGGCAATGCTGCACGGCGCGGGCGACGCGCCGACCGTCACGGCGCTGGCCGACCGGGCGGGGCTGACCCGCCGAACCTGCGAGCGGTGGTTCACCAAGGTCGGGCTGCCGTCGCCACGGGTGGTGATGGTGCTGACCCGCTTGCTGTACGCGCACCGCCTGCTGCTCGACCCCGGGTACACCGTCGACGACGTCGCGCTCAAGCTGGGCTACAGCAAGACCAAGACGCTGCAGATGCACCTGCGCGCCGTCTTCGGGCTCACGGCCGGCGAGCTCCGGGTCTCGCTGTCCACCGAGGAGGCGCTGGCCGTGGTTACCAGTCGCTACTTCACGCCCGAGCATCGAGCCGCCGCCTCGTGAAGCCGAGAGTCCTGATCGTCGATGACGAGCCGTCACTGCGGCGGACGCTGGAGCGGGCGCTCGGGGAGATGGGCTGTGACGTCGTCAGCGCGGGTGACGCCCATCTGGCCTACGAGCTCCTGCACGAGACCGACGTGGATCTCGTCCTGCTCGACCTGCACCTCCCGCAGATGTCCGGCGACACTTTCTTCCTCGCGCTGGTCCGCCGCTGGCCCCGCCTCGTGGATCGTGTCGTCCTGATGACGGGCGACCCCTTCCCCGAGCAGGACCACTGGCCGCTCGAGTTGCGGCGCTGTCCCGTGCTGCTCAAGCCGTTCACCCTCGATGTCCTCCGTGCCACCGTCCGGGCCACGCTCGAGGGGCCGGTGACCGGCGGGCGGCGTGCCAGCGGCGGGCCCGCATGACCGTGGGCCTGTCCGTCGCTGCGGCGGCCGATCCCCTCGCCACGTTGCGGGAGTACCGCACGCTCGCCCCGTGGGGCCTGCGCGACCTGGCGGCGCTGGCCGCCGGCATCCTCGACGCTTCGGGAGTGGTGCCCGTCAACGCGGCCGCCCGGGCCCGCCCGAGCGAGCGCACCATCCGGTTCTACGTGGCGCGCGGTCTGGTGAGCCCGCCCGACGGCCGGGGCACCGCCGCGGTCTACTCCTACCGGCATCTGCTCCAGGTGCTCGCCATCAAGCTGCGCCAGATGGAAGGCGCCACGCTGGAATCCATGACCCGGGAGTTCGCCGGGCTGACCGGCGATCTGATCGAACGCCGGGTGGCCGGCGTCCTCGGGCCCGCGCTCCCCCGGCCGGACCGCCTCGCGCTACTCCAGGCGCCGGGCACGGGGCGCGGCCGGGTGGGGCGGGCCGTGCTTGGATGGCTCGCGCCCGTCGAAGGCGCCGCCGGTGCGGCGCCGCTGTGCCGCCGGATTGCGGTGACGCCGGGGATCGAGGTGTTGATCGACGAGCAGCACCCGGTCATCCGCCTCAACGGCGATATCGCCGCTATCACCGAGGCGTTCCGCCAGGCGCTCACGGGGCTGGTGGCTCCCTAACTCCCTTCGGAAGGACCGCCCATGACCGGGATCATCCTCCTCGTCCTCGTCCTCGTCCTCGTGCTCTGGATGATCGGCGCCTACAACGCGCTCATCGGGCTCAAGAACCAGGTCGCCAACGGCTGGAAGCAGATCGACGTCCAGCTCAAGCGCCGGCACGATCTGATTCCCAATCTGGTCAACACGGTGAAGGGCGCGATGGACTTCGAGCGCTCCACGCTCGAGGCCGTCATCTCGGCGCGCAACAAGGCGATCAGCGCCACCGGCGTGCGGCAGACGGCGCAGGCCGAGGGCGAGCTGACCCAGGCGCTCGGCCGGCTGTTCGCGCTGACCGAGGCGTATCCCGACCTCAAGGCCACCGGCAACGTCGCGCAGCTGCAGGAGGAGCTGACCAGCACCGAGAACAAGATCGGCTTCGCGCGGCAGCTCTACAACGACGTGGCCACGCAGTACAACACGCGGCAGGCCACGTTTCCGACCATGTTGGTCGCGGGCCTCGCCAAGGCCTCGCCCGCGGAGCTCTGGCAGATCACCGACGACACGGAACGCGCGGTGCCGGCGGTCGATCTCTCGACCAACAAACCCGCGCCGTGAGCGAGGACGCCAACCTCTTCGCCCAGCAGGAATCCAACCGCCGCCGCTCCACCTGGCTCGTCATCGGCTTCATCGTGTTCTTCGCCTGGGTGGGATTCGGTGGCGATCTCGCCCTCGGGCTCCTGACCGCCGACGCCGCCCCCGGCTCCTATCACCACGTCGTCCCCGTCATCGGCATCTTCACCACCATCGTCGCGGCCGGGATCTGCTGGTACTCATGGCGCTTCGGGCCCCGCCAGGTGCTGTGGTCCACCGGTGCGCGCGAGGTGACCGAGCCCGCCTCCGCTGACGAGCGGCAGCTGGTCAACGTGGTGGAGGAGATGGCCGTCGCGTCGGGGCTGCCCAAGCCAGGCGTCTGGATCGTCCCCGATGACGACCCGAACGCCTTCGCGACCGGACGCGACCAGGCCACGGCCAGCATCGCTGTCACCGAGGGGCTGCTGCGGACGCTCTCGCGGGACGAGCTGCAGGGGGTCGTGGCGCACGAGATGGCGCACGTGCAGAATCTCGACGTGCGTTTGATGACGCTGCTGGCCGGGATGGTCGGCGCCATCGCGCTCATGTCGGACGGGATGGGACGGATGCTCCGGGGAACACGGAGGGTCGGGGGTGGCGGCGGCCGCGGCAGCGGGAAGGGTGGCAACCCGCTGGCGCTGGTCGTCCTGGTGCTGTGGCTGCTGACTCTCGTGCTCGCGCCGATCGTGTCACGCATCCTGGCGATGGCGGTGAGCCGCAAGCGCGAATACCTGGCCGACGCGACCGGCGCCCAGTTCACCCGCAACCCGATGGCGCTGGCCTCGGCGCTCGAGAAGCTCGAGGCTGCCACCTCTCCCACCCGCGCCATCACGCAGGGGGCGGCGCACCTCTGCATCGTGGATCCGGCGCCCGGGCTGCTGTCGGCGAAGGAGGGATTCTTCGCCGACGCGCTCGCCTCGCATCCTCCGATCCGCCAGCGGATCATCCGGCTGGAGGGGATGGGCTACCAGCAGGCCAAGCGGCTCGGCGAGCCCAGCAGCGGGCCGCGCCCGGTATCACCGGCCTGACCGGTATCAGCCTGGCGCCGGTGCCACCCCTTCCCGGAACCCCACGCGCGCGAACTTCTCCCACCCGGTCTTGCCGCGCCACGCGTCCCACAAGCCGCGCAGCCGCCAGTACAGCGTGAGCTGGCGGTACCCGAAGTTCTCGAGCACCGCGAAGATGAGGAGGATGAGCACGTCTCGGCCGCGGGTGAACGGCAGCAAGCCGCGCTGCAGCCGGTCGGCGAGCCCGAAGCGGAAGCGCCACGCGCCCACCAGAACGGCCGACACGTTCACCAGCATTCCGTAGCCGAGCGAGGCCAGCAGGAACGCCCAGAGCAAGTCGTAGTTGAGGTAACGCTGCCCCAGGACCCTGTCCATGGCCAGCAGCAGGAGCACCAGCCCATAGCCCGAGAGCTCGACCAGCGGGCCGAGGTACTCGAAGATCCAGAACGTGGGCAGCGCGAACCAGCCGATGCGGCCGTACTTTCGCCGCCCGAGCATGGCGCGGTGGTACCGCAGCGATTCGCGCAGCCCGCGGTACCAGCGCCCGCGCTGCTTGCGCAGCGACTCGAGGGTTTCGGGGACCTCGGTCCAGGCGACTGGATGCGGCACGAAGGCGATGCGCCGGTCGTGCAGCTTGTCGCGCACGAAGCGGTGCAGCCGCACGACGATCTCCATGTCCTCGCACACCGTGCCGAGGCGTCCGCCCACGTATTCCTCGGTGACGCGGTGCCGCACGAACGGGGTGAGGTAGCCGCCGGCCTGGATGACGGTCGCCTTCTCGAACACGGCGAACACCCCGCTCAGGATGAGGATGGCGTCCATCCGATCGAGGCCGGTCCGCGCGGTGGTGAACGAGCGGAGGTACTCGACCATCTGGAACCGCGCGAGCCCGCGTGCCGGAAGTCCCACGCTCACCATGCGGCCGTTGCGGATGATGCAGCCGTTCGCAATCGCCACCTGACCGCCGACGGCGACGACGCGGGGGTCCTCCTCCACCACCCGCATCAGCTCCTTCAGCGCGCGCGGGTCCAGGATGGAATCGGCGTCGAGCGAGACGAAGTACGGCGTGGTGGAGGCGTTGATTCCGGCGTTCAGCGCGTCGGCCTTGCCCCCGCTCTCCTTGTCGATCACGACGACGCGTATCACCCCGGGCGGGAGCGGGACGGTGGCCTCGTACGTTCCACGGACCGTCGCGGTGCCGATCGCGTCGCGATAGGGGATGTCGGTGCGCCTGAGCCGGAAGGCCGCCTTGAGGCGATCGAGGGTCCGGTCGCTCGAGCCGTCATTGACGACGACGATCTCGTGCCGCGGATAGTCGCAGTAGACCAGATTGGTGACGCTGTCCACGATCGTCACCTCCTCGTTGTAGGCGGGCACGATCATGGTGAGCGGCTTGGTGAGGTCGCGCTGGTCGATCAGGTCGAGGTCCTCGACGAAGTGGCCGGCGACCCGGCGGCGCACCGCCCGCGCGGACAGCGCCACCAGCGAGAGCGTGTAGGTGTTGTACGCCAGGAAGTAGAAGAGGAACACCGGCTGCGCCACCATGGCCACCACGAGGAGCGCCTGGGTGATCGCGTCCTTCACCCGCCCGCCCGCGCCGCCGCGGCGAGCTCGAGTGCGCCGCTCACGCGATGGCGGATGGCGGGTGCCGGATCCGTACGCGCCACTTGGCGGGCGACGTCGTCCTCCACGAGGGCCAGCGCCAGCGCAGCGGCCAGGCGCCGGTCCTCGGCGGGCGCGGTACGGGCCGTCTCGCGAAGTGCCGGGAGGTGCGCCGCCGTCTGGAGCGCACCGGCGGTGGCGCGGGGATCGAGCCCCGGCGGCAGCGGGACCGGCATACCCTGCAGCAGCCGGCCGATGTAGGCGGCCGCGCGAACCGGCATCTCCTGGTCGTCCGCCAGGCGGGTGAGCGTCTCGAGCGCGATGGCAGCCGGGTGGTCCATGCCGCCGAGAACCAGCGCCAGCTCGCGCCGGACGTCGGGATCGGGGTCCTCGGCCATGCGGGCGATCAAGTCCCAGCGGTCGGCGGCGGCGGCCGCGCCCGCCGCCTGACGGCGCACGCCGCGTGCTGGATCCAGGGTCAGCGCCTCGAGCGCCGCGCCGTCCACCGCCTGGGGCCGCTGGCGCCAGAGCATGGCGATCGCCTCACGCACCGCCGGGGAACCGCTCCGCGCCATAGGCGGAAGCAGGCGCGGCAGCTCGGCGTGGTGGATGAAGCGTGCCACCCGCGCCGCGAGCAGGGCCTCCTGCCCGTCCGGCGGCAGCTCGAGCGTCAGCTCCGCGAACGCTGGGAACGCGCTCTCCGCCAGCTTGGCGACGCTTATCAGGACTGCGGGGTCGTCGTCGGGGCCAAGGCTGCGAAGCAGGCTCCGGAGCCCGCGCTCCGGGGCAATCTTCGCGTACAGGCCCACCGCCGTGCCGCGCACCAGGAGGTTCGGATCCCCGAGCGCGTGCTGCGCGACGGCGAGCAGCTCGTCGGCGTCGAGCAGCCCGGCCACGGCCGTCATTCCGGCCGCGCGCACCTCGGGGCTCGGATCACTCCGGACGAGATGGAGCAGCGCCTCGCGACTCGTATCGCCCTGCAAGGCGCGAAGCCCGCCAATCAGCCGGATCCGGTCGCCCGGCTCGAGCATGCGCCGCGTGCCGCGCGCCAGCACCGCTCCGGCCTTCTCGACAGTGTCGGCGCCGAGCGCGTGGAGCTCAATCTGCCGCGCGGCCGGGAGCTTCCGGCGGAGCAGCCGGTACCAGGCATCGTCACTCAGACGCTCGCGGAGGTGTGCCCGCACGGCGGCCTCGTCGCTCATCTCCACGACCCGGGCGACGATGCTCTCCTGCTCGAACGCACCGATGGCTAGCGCCGCGGCCCCACGGACGGCGGCCGGCTCGGGGCGGTGGCAGACCGTGAGCAGCGCCGTCTCGCCACCTGCCACGCGGAGGAGCCCCGCCGCAATGGCCGCGTGCTCGCGCACCCTGGGCGATGGGTCGCTCTGCAGCAGGGCGAGCACGCTACCGCCCTGGTCCTCGAGCTGCAGGCGGCCGGCCGCAACGAGCGCGGCGATCCGTACCGCCTCGTCGGAATCGTGCAGAGCGGTCGCGATGGCGGCTCGTGTCGTGTCGCCACCCACTCGGCCGAACGCCTCGATGGCGCCGGCGCGCACCAAGGGCGCCGGGTCCCGCCTGAGCCGCTCCAACGCCGGTGCCGCGGCGGACGAGCGCAGGCGTCCGAGCGTCCGGACGGCGCCGAGCTTGCCTGCCATGTCGTGGCTGTCGAGGAGCACGTCCACGAGTCGGCCGACGGTCCGGCCGTCGAGGCGGCTCACGACGGCCTCCAGGATGGCCGAGCGGGTGGCCGAGTCGGCTCCCTCGAAGGCGTGCACCAGCGCAGGCACCGCGGATGGGTCGCGCAGGCGCCCCAATCCGCGCGCGGCCGCCTCGCGCACATCGGGTTGTGGGTCGCCGATCAGGCGAAGAAAGTCAGGCATCGCCTGGGAGGCCCGGAGCAGGCCAAGCGCCCGGGCGGCAGCGGCTCGCACCCGGCCGTCGGGATCGGCGGTTCGCTGCCGCAGGTGCTCGACCGCGCCCGGACCGCCGAGGGCGCCGAGCGCGCCGATCGCCGCGGCCCGAACCGCGGAATCGGCGTCGGCGCGGGCGACTTCGATCAGCTCGGAAACGAAGTCGTGCCGTGTGGCGCGGCGGATGGCGGTCACTACCGCAAGCCGCACCTCGGGCGACGGATGCAGGAGCAGCTCGGTCAACAGCCCGCGTGCGCCGGCGGCCGCGAACTTGACCAGCGTCTCGGTCGCCTCGGGCGACCGCTCCCCGCGGCGGATTGCGTCTACCAGGGTGGTTGGCACCCCCAGCCGCTCGAGCCCGCCTGCCGCGCGGGTGCGGATCTCGGGATCGGGATCGTCGAGGGCCACGAGCAGAGGGCCTTCGGCGCGGGGGCCGATCTGCTCCAGCGCCTCGACGCTCCGCATGCGCACCCACCAGGCCGGATCGCCCAGGCCCCGCACGAGGCGGTCGATGACCTCGGGATCGTCGAACCGCCCGAGTGCGGTGGCGATGCGGGCGCGGACGAACGGCGCGGGGTCGGTGAGCAGACGGCCGAGCAGCGGGGCGATTGCGCGCGGATCACCCAGGCGGCCAAGAGCCGAGGCCGACTTGGCGCGCAGCTCGTCATCGGGATCGACCAGCCCGCGGGCGAGCACGGGGAAGGCTGGCTGTGCCCGCACCTCGCCGAGGACGTTGGCGGCCCACGCGCGGGCCGGGCGCGAGCCGGGCTGCTCGAGGAGGGCGATAAGCGGATCGACTACCAGCAGGCCGTGGCGCGTGAGGATGTCGGCGATGCGCGGCGCGAGCCACGGCTCGGCCGTCTTCAACGATTCCACCAGCGGCCCGACCGCGCGGGGGTCGGCGATGCGCGCGAGCGCACGGAGCGCGATCTCGCGGACGTCGCCGTCCTCGGTACGGGTCGCCTGGACGATCTCCAGCAGCACGGGCACCGCCCTGGCGTTGCCGACCCGGCCGAGCAGCTCCGCGGCGAAGGCGCGCTCGCGCCACCGGCGGGCCGTCTTCAGCTTCTCCACGTACCGGTCCACCAGCCCCAGGCGGTCGTACACGTCGAGCAGCCACCCGGGCCGCTCGGCGGTCGCGCGGGCCTGTTCCTCGAGCACCGCCTCGAGCGCTTCGAGGTCGCGCAGCGTGCCGATCCGCCGGATCTCGGACTCGAGCAGCGCGTGCTCGCGCGTGCCGAGCTCACCGACGAGCTGGCGGTAGACGCCTTTCCGTCGGGCGAGCCGGCGCTCGATCCAGTTGAGGTAGGTGGTGTAGCCGAACCAGGCGATGATCGCGAGCACCCCCGCGCCGAACATGACGCCCGCGGCGGCGAGGATGATCGTGAGGGTGCTCACCTCAAAGCTGCGCGTCGTCCAGGAAGACCAGCGCTTGGCGGCGCGAGATCACGGCTTCCAGGGCCTCGTGGACGGCGGGATCGACCGCCGTGCCCACCAGGTCGCGCATCCGCTCCACGGCCGCCTCGGGCGTCATCTTCTCCTGGTACGGCCGGGCCGTGGTGAGGGCATCGTAGATCTCGACCGCGCCGATGATGCGGGCCCCGAGCGGGATCGCCTCGCCGGCGAGGCGATCGGGATAGCCGAAGCCGTCCCATCGCTCGTGATGGCTCCGCACGAAGCTGATCACGCGCTGGAGATGGTCCAGCGGGGCGAGGATCTGGCAGCCAACCAGCACGTGCTGCTTGATATGCTCGTACTCCTCGTCGCTCAGCGGCCCCTGCTTGGTCAGGACCTCTTCCCGGATCCCGATCTTCCCGATGTCGTGCAGGCGACCCGCCGTCCGCACCGCCTCGACCTCATCGTCCGGGCGACCCAGGTGGGCCGCCACCCCGGCCGACAGGTCGGCTACCCGGGCCGAGTGGCCGCGGAGATAGGGATCCTTGGCCTCGAGCGCGTTGACCAGCGCCTCGAGCGTGGTCACGGAGATCCGCTCCGGCGTCCCATGTTTGAGCCATCGCTCGGCCACCCCGAGCGCGACCTCTTCGTTGAGCGCCCGGGTTTCCCGCTGGGTCAGGAGCAGGTTGTGCCGCCGTTCGAGCGCGTCCCTGATGGCGCGGCCGAGGTGGGCCAGGTCGATCGGCTTGACAAGGTAGTCCAGCGCTCCGCGCTGCATGCAGAGCGCCGCGGAAGTCGCGTCATTCACCGCCGTGAGCATCAGCAGAGCGATCGTCGGATCCAGCTGCATGATCCGCGGGACCAGGTCGATCCCGTTGATGCCCGGCAGGTTCACGTCGAGCAGGAGACCGGTGATCTTGTGCCGCTGGAGGATGGCGAGCGCCTCCTCGCCGGTGGCGGCGACGGCGACCTCGTAGCCCTGCTGGATCAGGTACTTCCTGACGGGGTTGCGAAAGGCCTCCTCGTCGTCGACGAGGAGGAGCGTGACGGGTCCATCCGTGTGAGGCACGCGGACTCCTCGCCGCCCCGGGCGAAGCGGAAGATCTGTGAGCTCAGGATCTTGGCAAGGTAGGAGCGGGGGGTGGCGGGGTCAATTACCCGACGAATTCGACCGTCACCTGCTCGGGGATGAATCCCGCGGCATGGCCCCGGTCGAGCAGCGTCTGGACCGCCTGGCGGCCACGCGGACCGTAGTCCACCGTCCACTCATTGACGTACATCCCGACGAAGGTGTCGGTTCGCTCATCGCCGATGCCCCGATTGAACTGCTTGGCATGGGCGAGGGCGGGCGCTCGGTGCGCCAGCGCGTAGACGATGCTGGCGCGCAGGTCGCGCGCGATCTGGTCGATCACGGTGCGGCCCAGGTCGCGGCGGACGGCGTTGCCGCCGAGGGGGAGGGGGAGGCCGGTGTCCTCCATCCACCAGGCCCCGAGGTCGGTCCAGAGATGGAGGCCGGTGTCGGCGTAGGTGAGCTGGCCTTCGTGGATCAGGAGCCCGACATCCACCTCGCCCCGGTGCACGGCGTCCTCGATCCGGTCGAACGGTAGCACGACCTCGACGACATCGGACTGGTAGAGCTTGAGCGCCAGGTACGCCGTGGTGAGCGTGCCGGGCACGCCCACCCTGAGCCCGCGGAGCTCGGCGCGAGGGTCGGCCGGCGGGGGCCGGGTGGCCACCAGGCGGGGCCCGTACCCGTCTCCCATCGAGGAGCCCGAGCCGAGCAGCGCGTAATCGCGCCAGAGGTAGGCGTAGGCATGAATGGAGACCGCCGTCACCTCGAGCTCCGCGCGACGCGCCCGCTGATTGAGCGACTCGATGTCCGATAGCTCGTGGACATAACGCAGGCCCCCGGTGTCGATCTTGCCTTCCGCCAGCGCGTAGAACATGAATGCGTCGTCGGAGTCGGGACTATGGGCGACGTGGATGATGCGGGTCATGGCTGCGCCTTCTCGGCCTGTCTCTTGAACTCCTCGATGGCCGGCTGGTGCTCCCGGTACTCGGTCCGCCCGGCCCGCTGCTCGGAGTCGTAGTGGGACAGGAAGTCCCGGCCGGCGCGGCGGCTGGCGGCGGCATCGCGTTGGATGCGGGCCGCGCCGCCGCGGACGAGGTAGCCGAACAGGTGCCCGGGATTCCGCGCGAGGATTGTGTCCGCCAGCGCGAGCGCCCCGGCTACGTCGCCGACCCCCAGGCGGAGCACCGCGGCGTGGTAGCGGGCGTCGGCATCGGCGGAGTCGAGCTGGGAGTACGCACCGAGGGCCATCGGGGAGAATCGGGCCACCAGCGCGGTGTCGCCCTCTCCGGCGGCCTGCATGACCCGGTTGAACAGGCGGTCGAATCGCTCGCGGGGCGTCATCTGGCTGATGTCGGGTGGCGCCTGGCCCGGGGCTTCCCGGGCGGTCTCCGCGCCGGTGTTCGCCATGTCGGGGGCCGCGGGCGCGGCCGCGTCGCGCGCCACCTTGAAGACGATGCCCGCCAGCAGCGCCGCGCACAGCGCCCCCGCCACGAGCCACGCGGCCCGCTCCCGCGAGCGCGCGGCGGCCGGGAGGCTCTGCGCCGGGGTCTGCCCCAGCGGACCGGCCGGCCGCCCGCAGCGGTGGCAGAACCGGGCCTGCGTCGAGAGGTCGGCCCGGCAGCCCGCACAGGTGCGCGCGACGAGGCTGGCGCCGCAGGCGCTGCAGTAATTACCCGCGGCGGGGCTGCCGCAGGCGGGGCAGTGGGAGGGGGACGCGGTCATCGCGGCAGAAGCGTAACCGTGTGCCGGAGCCGGGGAAAGGACGCCCCCGGGGCCTTACCCCTGGCGCCCGGCAGGGATTTCTTTCACGTATCACCGATCAGGAGACACGACTTCATGGCGCACGCCAAGCAGCGGTCGAGCGGCTCGGCCGAGCGGCCCAGCCTCGACAACTTCCCGACCGATCTGAGCGGGGCGAGCAAGCAGGATCTCCTCGACGTCTCGCACCGGTTCAGCGTGGACTTCATCCGGCTGCAGTTCACCGACATCATGGGCATCAACAAGAACGTCGAGGTGCCCCGCAGCCAGTTCGCCAAGGCGCTTGACGGCGAGATCATGTTCGACGGGTCCTCGATCGAGGGGTTCGTGCGGATCGAGG
>DAIPLK010000055.1:0-15572 GCA_036769285.1 Gemmatimonadales bacterium
GGTGGACCGCGCGCTCGCGCTGCTGGCGGAGCGCGGTCTCACCTTCGAGTCCGAGGGCGCGCTCTGGCTCCGCACCACCGACTTCGGCGACGACAAGGACCGGGTGCTCCGGAAGACGGACGGGAGCTTCACCTATCTCGTCCCCGACATCGCGTACCACATCGACAAGCACGATCGCGGCTTCGACCGGGTCATCGACGTGTGGGGCGCCGACCACCACGGCTACATCCCGCGGATGCGGGCGGTGTTGGCGTCGCTGGGGTATCCGCCGGAGTTCTTCGACGTCGCCCTGGTGCAGCTGGTGAAGGTCGTGCGGGGCGGGGAAGAGGTGAAGATGTCGAAGCGGAGCGGCGAGTTCGTCACCCTGCGCGACCTCTACGAGGAGGTCGGCGTGGACGCCGCGCGCTACTTCTTCCTGATGCGGAAGGGTGCCAGCCCGCTCGACTTCGACGTTGACCTGGCCAAGCGCCAGACGGACGAGAATCCGGTCTTTTACGTCCAGATGGCGCACGCCCGGCTGAGCGGCATCTTCCGCACGGCCGAGCGCGTGCCGGAGGAGGTGACGGGCGCGCTGGACCTCGCCGCCCTGCCGGCGCCGCAGGACGCCGAGCTGCTGAAGAAGCTGGTGACTTTCCCGGAGATCGTGGAGAAGGCCGCGCGGGAGCGCGAGCCGCACCGGATCACCGTGTTCCTGCACGAGCTCGCGACCGTGGTGCACGCCTGGTACCACCACACGCGTGCGGTGGGGGCGCCGGAGGGCCCCGCCACTGAGCAGGCCCGTTTGCTTCTCGCGCGGGCGGCCCGCACCGTGCTGGCCAACGCCCTCACCCTGCTGGGGATCACCGCCCCCGACCGGATGTGACCGGATGAGCCTTCTGATCGTCGGCAGCATCGCGCTGGACTCGATCTACACGCCGTTCGGCGAGACCGCCGACGCGATCGGCGGGTCCGCGATTTTCTTCAGCGTGGCCGGCTCGCTGCTCCATCCGGTCCAGGTCGTGGGCGTGGTCGGGCGCGACTATCCCTTCGCCGAGCTCGATCGGCTCGCGGCGCGCGGCATCGACTGGTCCGGCGTCGAGCACGCCGATGGCGAAAGCTTCCGGTGGAAGGCGAAGTATTCCTACGATCTCCAGAGCCGCGAGACGCTCGAGACCCGCCTCGGCGTCTTTGCGGACTTCCAGCCGAAGCTGCCCGAGAAATTTCGCTCTGCCGAGTTCGTCTTCCTCGGCAATATCGACCCCGAGCTCCAGCTCGGCGTGCTGAGCCAGGTGCGGCGCCCCAAGCTCGTCGTGTGCGACACGATGAACTACTGGATCCAGAGCAAGAAGGCGACGCTCCTGGAGCTGCTGCACGGGGTCGACGTGCTGATGGTCAACGACAGCGAGGCCCGCGAGCTGAGCGGCGACTGGAACATCCACCGCGCCGGCCGCTGGATCCTGGCGAACGGCCCC
This sequence comes from Gemmatimonadales bacterium, assembly GCA_036769285.1. GTDB lineage: Bacteria > Gemmatimonadota > Gemmatimonadetes > Gemmatimonadales > GWC2-71-9 > CAVVWJ01. The sequence continues at coordinate 1,452 of DAIPLK010000055.1, forward strand.
AAGCGCGTGGTCATCAAGCAGGGCGAGTACGGCGCGCTCCTCATCGAGCCGACCCGGACCTTCTACGTACCCGCCTTCCCGTTGGAGAACGTGTTCGATCCCACCGGTGCCGGCGACGCCTTCGCCGGCGGGTTCATGGCGTACCTCGCGCGCACCGGCTCGGTGTCGGAGGACAACATCCGCCGGGCGATGGTCGTGGGCGCGACGATGGGCTCGTATGCGGTGGAGCAGTTCGGCATCCGCGGATTCGACGGCATCACCCTCGCGGACGTCGCCGCCAGGATGCGCGCCTTCCAGGACCTCACCCACGTGAGCCTCGCGGAGGCGCTGGAGTGACCTCGGCGGGCGAGTACGCCGCGGCCGGCGTGGACCTGGCGCGCGCCGACGAGGCCAAGGCGCGGATCGGCGCGGCCGTGGCCCGGACCAGGACAGCTCTCTCAGTGGGCAGGATCGGGGCGTTCGGCGGGATGGTGCGGGTCCCGTCCGGCATGCGGAAGCCGACGCTGGTGCTGAGCACCGACGGCGTCGGGACCAAGGTCCTGGTGGCACTGCAGGCGGGCCGGTTCGACACCGTCGGCGAGGACCTCGTCAATCACAGCGTCAACGACATCCTGGTGCACGGCGCGACGCCCATCGCCTTCATGGACTACATCGCGGGCTCGGGGCTCGACGTCGAGCAGATCGCGGGGCTGGTCGAGGGCATCGCGCGGGGCTGCGTGGCGCACGGGATGGCGCTGGCGGGCGGGGAGACGGCTCAGATGCCCGGGCTCTACCAGCCGGGAACGTACGATCTGGCGGGCACCATCATCGGGGTGGTGGAAGAGGACGAGGCGCTCCACGGTGACGCGATCGTCCCCGGCGACGTGCTGCTGGCCTACGCGTCCACCGGGCTCCACACCAATGGGTACACCCTCGCCCGCCGCGTCGTCTTCGAGAAGATGAAGCTGGGGCTCGGCGACACGCTTGGGGCTACGGGCCGCACCGTGGCCGATGCGCTGCTCGCCGTTCATCAGAGCTACCTGCGGAGCGTCATGCCGGTCATCGGCCTGATGCACGGCCTGGCCCACATCACGGGAGGCGGCATTACGGGTAACCTGGTGCGGATACTCCCGCCCGGGTGCGAGGCGGTGGTGGACCCCACGACGTGGGAGCTTCCGCCGCTATTCGCCACGCTGCGGGAGGCGGGTCGGATCTCGACCGAGGAGATGCGCGACGTGTTCAACCTGGGCGTCGGCCTCATCGCCGTGCTGCCCCGGGACGCGGTGGCCGCCGCGCAGGCGGCCGCAGGCGTGGCCAGCGTAGCCACCTGGCCGATGGGCGAGATCCGCCGAGGCAGCGCCACCGTGCGGTTCGCCCGACCCTGATGGACTCCGCCCTGATGGACTCCACAGCGTGACCGAGCGGGAGGCGATGGCCCGCGCCCTCGACCTCGCCTGGCGGGGGTGGGGCCGAGCGCAGCCGAACCCGCTGGTGGGCGCCGTCGTGCTTGCCGGGGGCGAGCCGGTGGGCGTGGGGTGGCACGCGGAATACGGCGGCCGTCACGCGGAAACGACTGCGCTCGACGCCGCCGGGGAGCGGGCCTGGGGCGCCACGATGGTCTGTACCCTCGAGCCATGCAATCATGCGGGCAAGCAGCCGCCGTGCACGGAGGCGCTCGTGGCGGCCGGCGTTCGGCGGGTCGTCGCGGCGGTCGCCGATCCGAATCCCGTCGCGGCCGGGGGTGCCGCAAGGCTTCGTGGGGCGGGTGTCGAGGTCGAGCTCGGCCTCCTCGGCGACGAGGCTGCGGCGCAGAACGCCATCTTCCTCCATCGGCAACGCGACCGGAGCCGTCCCTATGTCGCGCTCAAGCTCGCCACCACGATCGACGGCCGCATCGCCGACGCCAACGGCCATTCGCGTTGGCTCTCGGCGGAGCCGGCGCGGGAGTTCGTGCAGTGGCTCCGCGCGGGATTCGACGCCGTTGCGGTGGGCGGCGTGACTGCACGGACCGACGATCCTTCCCTCACTGTACGCGGGCCGTTGCAGCCGCGGGTGCCGCCGCGACGCGTCGTCTTCGCCGCTGATGGCGATGTGCCGCCGTCGCTCCGCCTCGTCCGCACCGCGCGGGAGACTCCGACCATCGTCGTGGTCTCGCCGCTCGCCCCCGCGCAGGGCCTGGTCCCGCTCGAGACGGCCGGTGTCAACCTGGTCCACGCGGCGAGCCTCGATCAGGCGTTCGGCGCCCTGCGGGCGGCCGGGATCGACTCGATGCTGGTGGAGGGCGGAGGCCGGCTGGCAGGAGCACTCCTGTCGGCGGATCTCGTAGACCGGTATTACTGGGTGCAGACTCCGCTCTGGCTCGGCGTTGGCGGTATGCCCGCCGTGGCCGGGCTGCCGACGACACCGCTCGGCGAGGCGCGCCGCTGGCGGGTCACCGACCGCCGGGCGCTGGGAGACGATACCCTATTGGTGCTGGACCGCCCCTGATGTTCACCGGCATCATCACGGCCATCGGCGAGGTGCGACGCCGCTCCTCCTCCGAGACGGGCTTGGAGCTCACCATCGCCTGCCCCTACGCCGGGCTCGCGCCAGGCGAAAGCATCGCCGTGGACGGCGCCTGTCTCACCGTCCAGGAGACGGGTGATGGCGACTTCACATCTCACATCATACAAACATCCCTAGATCGAACCAACTTCATGACTTACGATGTTGGTCGGAGGTTGAATCTGGAGCGGGCCGTGCGGGCCGGTGACCGGCTTGGCGGGCACCTGGTACAGGGTCACGTGGACGGCGTGGGCACGGTGGAGCGGGTGGTCCAGCGGGAGGACGCGCGCCTGGTGGACCTGCGGGTGCCACCCCAAGTGGCCAAGGCGTCGGTCCCGCTGGGATCGATTACCGTGGACGGCGTGAGCCTGACGGTCAACGCGATTCCGGCGCCCGGCCTGATTCAGATCTCCCTCATTCCGTTTACCTTACAGCACACCACGCTGGGGCAGCGACAGGCAGGGGACCGAGTGCATCTCGAGGCGGATACCATCGGCAAGTACGTGGCCGAGATGCTCCGCGCGCGCGGTGATCTGGGAGCGTCATGAGCACAGTCGGGACCATCAAGCAGGCGATTGAGGACCTGCGCAACGGCAAGATCGTTATCGTGGCGGACGACGAGGACCGCGAGAACGAGGGTGACCTCGTCTGCGCGGCTGAGCTGGTCACGCCCGAAACGATCAATTTCATGACGTTGCACGGGCGGGGCCTCATCTGCCTGGCGCTGACGGGCGACCGGTGCGACCAGCTGGGCCTCCCCCAGATGGCCGAGCGGAACACCGAGGAGCTCTCAACCGCCTTCACGGTGAGCATCGACGCCGAACGGCGTTTCGGGGTGACCACCGGCATCTCGGCCAGCGACCGCGCCACCACCATTCACGTCGCCATCAATCCCGGCACGGTGCCGTCCGATCTGCGCCGCCCGGGGCACATCTTCCCGCTGCGCGCGCGGCCCGGGGGCGTGCTGCAGCGCGTGGGGCAGACGGAGGCGAGTGTGGATCTGGCACGGCTCGCCGGGTTAGTACCCGCCGGCGTCATCTGCGAGATCCTCAACGCCGACGGCTCGATGGCGCGCCGGCCGGAGCTGCAGGAGATCTCCCGGCAGCACCAGTTGACGTTCGTCACCGTCGCCCAGCTCGTCGCTCACCGGCTCCAGACCGAGCAGCTGGTGCACCGCGTGGCCGAGGCGCGAATCCCCACCGAGTTCGGCGAGTTCACCATCATCGGGTATCACAACGACGTGGACCGGGCGGAGCACGTCGCGCTCGTCTACGGCGATGTGGCCGGGCAGAGGGATGTGCTCGTGCGCATGCACTCCAAGTGCCTGACGGGCGACGTCTTCGGCTCGCAGCGTTGTGACTGCGGGCCGCAGCTTCACCGCGCGATGGAAATGGTGGCCCAGGCGGGGCGCGGCGCGATCGTGTACCTCGATCAGGAGGGGCGAGGGATCGGCCTCCTCAACAAGCTCCGTGCCTATGCGCTGCAAGATGCGGGCGCCGACACGGTGCAGGCCAACGAGCGCCTGGGATTCGCGCCCGACCTGCGGAACTACGGCATTGGCGCCCAGATTCTGCGCGATCTGGGGCTCTCCTCGATCCGGGTGATGACCAACAATCCGCGCAAGCTCGTCGGCCTCGAGGGCTACGGGCTCGAGATCGTCGAGCGGGTGCCGCTCGTCACCGACCCCAACCAGGAGAACCGCGGGTATCTGCAGGTGAAGCGCGACAAGCTCGGCCACCTTCTCGCTCACTGACCCGTGCCCGACCTCTCTTTTCGCCTCCGCGCCGTGGGGCGCGTGGCGATCCTCGCCAGCCGCTACAACGAGCTGATCACGACCCGGCTGCTCGAGGGGGCGCTCGCCTGCTGCCGTGAGGCTGGGATCGCGCGCGAGGCAGTGGACGTGGTGTGGGTGCCGGGGGCGTTCGAGCTGCCGGTGGCGGCAGCCGCGGCCGCGGGCACGAAACGCTACGCCTGCCTGGTGGCGCTGGGCGCGATCATCCGCGGGGACACGCCCCACTTCGAGTACGTCGCCGGCGAGGCGGCCCGCGGCCTCGGCGCCGTCGCCGTGGAGCACGCGCTGCCGGTCGGCTTCGGCGTGCTGACCGTGGACACGATGCAGCAGGCCGTGGACCGGGCGGGTGGCAGCGCGGGCAACAAGGGCCACGAGGCCGCCGCCGCGGCGCTGCAGGCGGCCGACGTCCTCGCGCAGCTTCGGGCGCTGGATGCTTAGGCCGGAGACCAAGAGCCGCGCGCGCGCCCTGCAGCTGCTCTACGCCTGGGAGCTGCAGGGCGCGCCGCCGCTGCCCGCCGTCGCCAGGGGACTCTCCCGGCTCACCGGCCCGGAGCCGCGTATCCTCGACCGGGCCGAGGAGCTGGCGCAGGGAGTGGTCGCGGAGGTCGGCCGGCTCGACGCGGAGGCCGCCCGCGCGAGCGAGAACTGGCGGTTGAACCGGATGGCCGTCGTCGAGCGGAACATCCTGCGGCTCGGCATCCTCGAGCTCCGCTGCGGCAACGTGCCGCCCAAGGTGGTGATCGACGAGGCCGTGCGACTGGCCCACTGGTTCGGAGGCGCGCGCTCGCCGGGGTTCGTGAACGGCGTCCTCGACGGGATCGCGCACGCGCTCGGCCGTCTGTGAACGTGCTCGTGGTGAACTGGCAGGACCGCGAGAACCCCGAGGCGGGCGGGGCGGAGATCCACCTATTCGAGATCTTCGGCCGGCTGGCGGCGCGCGGCCACCGAGTGCGGCTGGTCTGCTCGGGCTGGGCGGGGGCCGCGGCGCGCGCGACGCTGGATGGCATCGAGGTGGCGCGGAGCGGTGGCCGCCACAGCTTCGCGGTGCTCGGCCGCGGCGCGGTGCGCCGCGCCGTTCGGGAGGAGCGCCCGGACGTGATCGTCGAGGACATCAACAAGCTGCCGCTCTTTCTGGCCGGCATGACCGATCTCCCGTTCTGCGCCATCGTGCCGCATCTGTTCGGGGAGACGGCATTCCGGGAGGCGTCGTGGCCGATGGCGGCGGTGGTGTGGGCCGCAGAGCGGCCGTTGCCGTGGGCGTACCGTCGGGCCGCATTCCACGCCATCAGCGAAAGCACGCGGGACGATCTCGTGGCACGGGGTGTCGCGCCGAATCGCGTGCGGGTGATTCACCCCGGCGTGGACGGCACGCGCTTCACCCCGGCGCTCGACGGCCGCCGCGCGGCCGCGCCATCCTTCTTGTACGTTGGACGGTTGAAGCGTTATAAAGGAATAGACATCGCGATCCGGGCGCTGGCGCGCGCCCGCAGGAAGCGGCCGGACCTCTCGCTCGACATCGCCGGCACCGGCGACTACCGGCCGGCGTTGGAGCGGCTGACCTCGGCGCTGGGGCTCGAGCGCGCCGTCCGTTTCCACGGCTATGTCGGCGAGGCCGACAAGATCGCGCTGTTCCGACGCGCGTGGGCGAACGTGTTTCCGTCGCCCAAGGAGGGGTGGGGGATCACGGTGATCGAAGCGGCGGCCTGCGGCACGCCGTCGCTCGCCTCCGACAGCCCTGGGCTCCGTGACACCGTTCGCCACGGTGAGACCGGGTTCCTCGTGCCGCACGGGGATGTCGGGAGCCTGGCCGGGCGGATGGTGGAACTCGCCGCTTCGCCGGCGCTCGTGGCCGCGCTTGGCGCCGGCGCCCGGCGTTTCGCCGAGGGGCTGACCTGGGAGCGCACCGCAGCCGACACGGAGCGACATCTCCACGACATCATCGCCGGCTCGGGCGGCGCCTGAGCCAGGAGGGGTTTGCCATGCAGACGACGATCACTGTCCGCCACTGCGAGATCTCCGACGCGATTCGGGAGCGGGCCCGCACGGTCGTGCAGCGGCTGGGCGGCCTGGCCCGCCGTCCGATCGAGACCGCCGTCGTGTTCGACACCGACGGTGGCCGGTCGACGGCGGAGCTCCGGCTGAGTGTGGCGCGGGGTGAGCTGCTGGTCGCGAGCGGCGAGGCCGACGATCACCGGACCGCGCTGGACCGCGCGGAGGAGAAGCTGCGCCGTCAGCTCGACAAGGCGTCCCCCCGCTCGCGTCGGCCGCGCGACGCTCAACCGAAGCTCGACTGATGCTCCGCCTTCGCGATTTCGTTTCCCGCCGGGGCAACCCGCTCCAGCTCGAGGCCGTCACCGGCGATCTGGGGCTGGACCGGCAGATGACCGAGGCCGAGGTCGCGAGCCCGGGGCTCGCCCTGGCGGGGTACATGGGGCGCTTCGCCCCCCACCGGATCCATGTGTTCGGCGAGACCGAGATCACCTACCTCAACTCGATCTCTGCTGAGGAACGGCAGGCCACCCTCGCGAAGTTCTTCAGCTTCGACCTTCCCTGCATCTTCGTGACCAAGGGACAGGAGATCCCGCCGGAGATGCTCGAACTCGCCCGGTCGCACAGCGTGCCAGTGTTCCAGTCGAAGCTCAAGACCGCGGAATTCTACCGCCGCATCAAACCGATCGTGGAGGAGGCGTTCGCGCCGCGCACGACGCTGCATGGGTCGCTCGCCGACGTCTACGGCGTCGGCTTGCTCTTCATCGGCCGTTCCGGCATCGGCAAGAGCGAGTGCGTCCTCGACCTCGTGGAGCGCGGCCACCGACTCGTCGCTGACGACGTGGTGCAGATCACCCGCCGCGGCAACGACGTGCTGATCGGGCGCGGGCACGAGTTGGCAGCGCACCACATGGAGATCCGCGGCATCGGCCTGATCGACATCCCCGCGCTGTTCGGCGTGCGCGCGGTTCGGCAGCAGAAGCGCATCGAGGTCGTGGTGCAGCTCGAGGACTGGGAGACCGCCAAGGACACCGACCGGACGGGGCTCACCCGCGAGGAGACAATGATCCTCGACGTCGCCCTGCCGCGCGTGGTGGTGCCGCTGAATCCGGGGAAGAACATCACGGTCATCTCCGAGGTGGTGGCGATGATGCATCTGCTGCGCTACTCCGGGGTGGACGTGGCGGCTGCGTTCAACGCCCGGCTCATCAAGCGGATGAAGGAGCAGCGCGGGGTGCGGGAGTACCTGCAGGAAGACTATGAGTGAGGAGCTGCGCGGGGTGGTAGTGTGTCACGGGCGGCTCGCGGGGGCATTGGTCGAGGCAGCCGAGCAGATCAGCGGGGTGACCGGGGCGCTCACGCCGGTGTCGAACAACGGTTGTGATCGGGACGCGCTGGAGGAGCGGGTTGCCGAGGCGGTCGGAGGCGGTCCGGCCGTGGTGTTCGTGGACCTCGCGAGCGGAAGCTGCCTGTTCGCGGTGCTGAACCGGCTCCGTGCCAGCGCCACCTCGAAGGTCGTGACCGGCGTCAATCTCGCGATGTTGGTGGACTTCGTCTTCCACCGGACGCTGCCGCCGGACGAGGCGGCCGCCCGCGCGGCGATCGCGGGCGGAAAGGCGATCCGGGTACCCTGATGGCCATCGTGCTATGCCGGGTGGACGACCGACTCGTGCACGGCCAGGTCGTGATCGGCTGGGGGCGCCCGCTCGGCGTCGACTTCATCGTGCTGGTGGACGACGGGGTGTCCGCCAGCCCCTGGGAGCAGGATCTCTACCGGATGGCGGTGCCTTCCGAGATCGAGGTCCGGTTCACCACGGTGGCGGATGCCGCATCGCAGCTCCGCGAGTGGCAGGCCAACCCGCACCGGGTCCTCCTTCTCACCGGGGAGGTGGACACCATGGCGGCCTTGCACCGGGCCGATCCGGCGGTCGTGCACCGGATCAATCTTGGCGGGATCCATCACCGGCCCGGACGGAGCGAGCGGCTGCCGTACCTGTACCTCACGGACGAGGAGCTCCGCAGCCTGGTGGCGATGGCGGCCGCCGGCGCGGAGATCACCGCGCAGGATCTCCCGACCACCGCGCCGGTTGCGCTCCGGGCGCTGGTATGATCGAGTTCGCGCCGCCCACCATGGTGCTGCTCGTGGTCTGGGGAACGCTCGTCGGCCTCGATCTCGTGAGCGTGCCGCAGGCGATGATCTCCCGGCCGCTGGTGGCGGGGACCGTCGCCGGCTGGCTTGCGGGTGACGTCGAGGCGGGCCTCCGGGTGGGCGTGGTGCTCGAGCTGTTCGCGCTCGATGTGCTCCCCATCGGCGCGGTGCGGTATCCGGACTACGGCCCGGCCACCGTGGTGGCGGCTGCGCTGGCGGCGGGGGCGCCCTGGGAGCTCGGGCTGGGGCTGAGCGTCGGCGTGGCCCTGGTGCTCGCGATTCTCGGCGGATGGAGCCTCCAGTTCGTGCGCCGCAGGAACGCGCGGGCCATCCAACGGCGCGCGGCGGCCCTCGCGGCCGGCGAGAGCGGCGCCATCCGGCGACTCCAGCACGGGGGCCTCCTCAGGGACGCGCTGCGTGGGGCGCTGCTGACCGGGGCAGGTCTTGCCGTGGTGTGGAGTGCCGCCCGCTGGCTCTCGCTCGACCGGCAGACCGCGGTCGGGCTCACCCTGCTGGCCATCGGCGCTGGGCTGTCGGCCGCGGTGGGCGGTGCGGTCCGGAGCGCCGGGCGGGGCGCGCGGCTCAAGTGGCTCGTGGCCGGCCTCGGCGCGGGGACGCTGATGGCGGTGCTTCGGTGACCGGCCGCTGGCGGGCCCTGCTCCGGCTGCTGGCCGTGCAGGGAACCTGGAACTACGAGCGGATGCTCGGCGTCAGCATGGGCTACGCCGCGGAGCCGCTGCTGGAAGACCTCAAGACCGTCGACCCGGTGCGGCACGGCGAGGCGGTAGTGCGATCGACGGAGTTCTTCAATTGCAATCCCAACCTGGCGGGACTCGCCCTCGGCGCGATGGCCCGCGCCGAATACGAAGCGGTGCCGGGCGAGCAGATCGCCCGGCTGCGTACGGCGCTCTGCAGCCCACTGGGCGCGCTGGGCGACGAGTTGTTCTGGGCCGGTCTGGTGCCGGCGCTGGTGGGGCTCGCCCTCGTGGCCGCCGTCCTCGGCGCCGGCTGGTGGGCGATCGTCGGGTTCATCGCCCTCTACAATCTCGTGCGCTTCGGCACCGCCCTTTGGGCGCTCCGGACGGGGTTCGACGCGGGGATGCGGGTGGGGTCTGCGATCAGCGCCTCGTGGATCCCGTGGGCCGTCGCCCGAATCGGCCCGCTCGCCGGCGCCGGTGTCGGTCTGGCGATCCCGGTCGTGGCGGGCTGGTATCTGCGTGGGTTCGGCTGGGCCGGGGCGCTGGGTGCGCTGGCGGTAACCGGGGTCGGTGCGGCAGTGACCCGCTGGTTCGGTCCGTCCCTGACGAGCGTGCGCTTCACCCTGCTCGCGATGGGCCTGCTCCTTCTCTTCCGTTGGGCGGGACTGTGATCGAACGCGAGGCGACCATCGTGAATCAGGAGGGACTCCACGCCCGCCCCGCCGCGAAGATCGTGCGGCTGGCGAGCAGCTTCGCGGCTGACATCGAGCTCGCCAAGGACGGGCTCGACGTGAACGGCAAGAGTATCATGGGCGTGATGATGCTCGCGGCGGAATGCGGCAGCTCGATCATCATTCGCGCCAACGGACCGGACGCCGAGCAGGCGGTGCAGGCACTCGCCGATCTCGTGGCGACCGGGTTCGGGGAGACCGTCGTATGACGCGATTGCTGCGCGGCATCGGGGTGTCCCCCGGAGTGGCCTGCGCGCCCGCCTTCATCATGCGCATGGACTTCCCCGAGGTGCCGGACCGCACGGTGCGGCCGGACCACGTCGAGACGGAGGTGCGCCGCCTCCGCGAGGCGGTGCAGTACGTCGTATCGCACCTGCACGACCTGGGGGATCGGGTGCTGCAGCGAGCCGGCCCCGAGGAGTCGCGGATCTTCGACGCGCAGATCCTGATGGCGCAGGACGAGGACTTCCTCGCTTCGGTCGAGACGCTCATCCGGAACAACCAGCTCAGCGCCGAGACGGCCTACGAGTTCAAGGCGCTGGAGCTCCGCAATCTCTGGTCCGGCGCCGCGCGGCTCCGCGAGCGCCTGGCCGACCTGCACGCCATCCAGCTGCGGATGCTCAACCGGCTGATGGGCGGGGCGGGGCACGAGCTGTGGTCGATCCCCGCCGACGAGCAGGTCATTGTCGTGGCCCACGAGCTCTCCCCGGGGCTCACCGTGCAGCTCGACCGCGAGCACGTGGTGGGGCTGATCAGCGAGGAGGGCACCCGCACCGCGCACGCCGCCATCCTGGCCCACTCGCTCGGGATCCCGGCCGTGATGGGCGCGGTCGGCGCGCTCGCGTCCATTCCTCCGGGGATGATGGTGCTGCTCGACGGGCAGGCCGGCACGATCGTGCTCGACCCCACCCAGGACGAGCTCGACGACGCCAAGACGCAGGTCAGCCGGCGGCACCGGCTCGAGCTTCAGCTCGAGGCGGTGGTCGAGGCCCCGGCGGTCACGCCCGGGGGCCGGCCCATCCTCCTGATGGGCAACGTGGACCTCCCGGAGGAGATCGAGACCGCTCTGCGGATGGGGGCCCAGGGAGTGGGCCTGCTACGCACCGAGTTCCTGCTCACCGGTCGCGCCGCGCTCCCGACCGAGAACGAGCAGGCCGAGTACTTCCGCCGGGTGGCCGCCGCGTTCCACGGCCATACCGTCATCATCCGCTCGTATGACCTCGGCGGTGACAAGTTCCCGGTCGCGTTCAAGGCGCCGGCCGAGGCGAACCCGTTCCTGGGCTGGCGCTCGATCCGAGTCTGCCTCGACGAGCCCGAAGTCTTCCGGCCGCAGATCCGGGCCATCCTTCGCGCGGCGGCCGACCGGGACGTCCAGCTCATGCTTCCGCTCGTCACGCTGGTGGAGGAGGTGGAGCAGACGCGGGCCATCGTCCTCGAGGAAGGTGAGGCGCTGCGGCGCTCGGGCATCAAGGCTGCCGAATCGGTCCCGGTCGGCGTGATGATCGAGACGCCGGCGGCGGCGCTCATCGCCGACCGGCTGGCGGAGGTGAGCGCGTTCTTCAGCATCGGCACCAACGATCTCACCCAGTACACGCTCGCCGTGGATCGCGGCAACGCTCGGCTGGCCGACCGGTTCCTGCCGCACCATCCCTCGATCGTGCGCCAGCTTCACCAGGTGCTTCAGGTGGGCCGCGCCGCGGGAATCCCGGTGAGCGTCTGCGGCGAGATGGCGTCCGAGCCGCTCAGCGCGGTGCTCCTGCTCGGCCTGGGCTACGACCGGCTGAGCGTCTCGCCGCCCGCGCTGCCGCTGGTCAAGTGGGTGGTCCGCACCGTTCCGGAGCCGGCCGCGGCGCGGGCCGCGGAGTCCGCCCTGGCGGCGGCGAGCGCCGAGGAGGTCTCCGAAACACTTCGGAGCGTGGTGGGCGAGTACATCGACGTGCGCCTCCTCGATCCCCAGTCGGCGTTGCCTGGCCGGGGGCGCGTGGCTACCTTGCCGTCCGGCAAAGCGGTCTAACCCCAGTTACTGAAAACACTTCAATCACGGACCTCCGATCGATGGGCGCACGGAAGCGGCACGTCTTCACCTCCGAATCGGTCACCGAGGGACACCCCGACAAGGTGGCGGATCAGATCTCCGACGCGGTGCTCGACGCCATCCTGTCGCGGGATCCGGCGGGGCGGGTGGCCTGCGAGACGCTGGTGACCACCGGGATGGCGGTCGTCGCCGGTGAGATCACGACCAAGACCTACGTGCACATTCCCGATCTCGTGCGCGACACGGTCGAGGGGATTGGTTACACCGACGCGGCGTACGGCATGGACGGGCGCACCTGCGCCGTGCTGACCTCGATCGACCGCCAGTCGCCTGACATCGCCATGGGCGTGGATGCCGATGCCGCGAAGGCCCAGGGCGCGGGCGACCAGGGGATGATGTTCGGGTACGCAACCGACGAGACCCGGCAGCGCATGCCGCTGCCGATCATGCTGGCGCACCGGATCGCCGAGCGGCTCGCGGCCGTGCGCAAGGGGCTGAACGGCCTGGAGCGCATCGAATGGCTGCGGCCTGACGGGAAATCCCAGGTCTCGGTGGAATATGAAGAGGACCGCCCAGTGGCGGTGCGCACCGTCGTCGTCTCCACGCAGCATGCCGAGCGGAAGGGGAATCGCCAGCTCTCCCAGAGTACCGTCCGCGAAGGGGTGATCGAGGAGGTCATCAGGCCGATCCTCGAGGGCGCGGGGCTTACCAACCGCCGGACCAAGTTCCTCATCAATCCCACCGGCCGGTTCGTGATCGGCGGCCCCCATGGCGACGCCGGCCTCACTGGACGGAAGATCATCGTGGACACCTACGGCGGGATGGCGCGGCATGGGGGTGGGGCATTCAGCGGGAAGGACCCGTCGAAGGTGGACCGTTCGGCGGCCTACGCCGCGCGCTGGGTGGCCAAGAACATCGTCGAGGCCAGGCTCGCCCGCCGGTGCGAGGTACAGATCGCCTACGCCATCGGGGTGGCGCGCCCGGTGTCGATCATGGTGCAGACGTTCGGCACCGGGGTGCTGCCGGACGTCGAGCTCGAGAAGATCGTGGACGAGGTGTTCGATCTGACCCCCAGGGGCATCATTGACGCCCTCAAGCTCAAGCGGCCAATTTACGGGAAGACCGCAACCTACGGGCACTTCGGCCGCAAGCCGTACACCGGGATCTACCGAGACGGCACCAAGCAGCAGAAGGTCGACTTCTTCACTTGGGAACGGACCGACCGCGTGAAGGACCTGCTGTCGGCCGCCCGCTGACCAACCATTTGAGGAACGAATGAGTGCACCGACCGTGATCGCCAACTACGACGTGAAGGATCTCGCGCTGGCCGACGAGGGGAAGCGCCGCACCGAGTGGTCGGAGCGCTCGATGCCGGTGCTGCGCCAGATCCGCGCCCGATTCGCCAAGGAGCAGCCGCTCAAGGGCCACAAGCTCTCGGCGTGTCTTCACGTCACCACCGAGACCGCCAACCTGATGGTCACCCTGCGAGCCGGCGGAGCCGAGCTCGCGCTCTGCGCCTCGAATCCGCTCTCGACCCAGGACGACGTGGCGGCGCACCTGGTCCGCGACCACGGCGTCCATGTCTACGCCATCAAGGGCGAGGATCACGAGACCTACTACGGGCACATCGCCTCGGCGCTGGCGTTCGGACCGGACATGACCCAGGACGACGGCGCGGACCTGGTGGGTTCGCTCCACATGATCGCGCTCAACCGGCTGGATGACCTGGCGCCGCCGATCCGGAAGTGGGTGGAGGGACTGAGCCAGGCCGAGCGGAAGGCGCTGGTTGCGAACGTGCGCGGCTCGACCGAGGAGACCACTACCGGCGTCATCCGGCTCAAGGCGATGGCGAAGGAGGGGATTCTCCAGTTCCCGATCGTGGCGGTGAATGACTCGAACACCAAGCACATGTTCGACAACCGCTACGGCACCGGCCAGAGTACGCTCGACGGCATCGTGCGCGCCACCAACCTGCTGCTTGCCGGGAGCACCGTGGTGGTGGCCGGGTACGGCTGGTGCGGCCGCGGCGTCGCCAGCCGGGCGCGGGGCGCCGGGGCCCACGTGATCGTGACCGAAGTGGATCCGCTTCCCGCGCTCGAGGCGCGGATGGACGGCTACCAGGTCATGCCGATGGCCGACGCCGCGCCGGTCGGCGACCTGTTCATCACGCTCACCGGCAACCTGCACGTCGTCCGGCCCGAGCA
>DAIPLK010000056.1:0-6593 GCA_036769285.1 Gemmatimonadales bacterium
CGGCCGCGGTGGCCTATGCCTGGATCCGGCATCTGCCGAACAGCGGCCGCTTCTCGGGCCTCTTTCTCCGAGGCGGCGCCAAACAATCCGAGGGGTACATCGCGGCCGCGCCGCGCGCGGATCTGGTCGGCCAAGACGGGGTCGCTGTCACCGATCTGCGTCCAGCCGGCACCGCGCAGTTCGGCCACGAACGGGTGGACGTGGTCACCGAGGGCGAGTACGTGCGGCAGGGTCGCGCGGTGCGAGTGGTACGCAGCGAGGGGTACCGTCACGTGGTGCGGAGCCTCGAGTAGGCCCCGCCATCCTTTCACATCGAGGACAATGCCGTGGATGAATCGATGCTCAGTCTGGGCGTGGTGCTGGCGCTGGCGTTCATCGCCATCATCATCCTGGTGGTCTTCTTCCAGTTCATTCCGTTCGGGCTCTGGCTGACCGCTCTCTTTTCGGGTGTACGGGTGTCGTTCTTCACGCTCTTCGGGATGCGGTTCCGGCGGGTCGACCCGAAGGCGATCGTGTTTCCGCTGATCAGCGCGCACAAGGCGGGAATTGCGCTCGGCGTGAATGATCTCGAGGGCCACTACCTCGCGGGGGGGAACGTGCAGCGCGTCGTCAACGCGCTGATCTCGGCGGACAAGGCGGGCATCGCGCTGACCTACAAGCAGGCCACGGCGATCGATCTCGCCGGCCGGGACGTCTTCGAGGCGGTGCAGGTCAGCGTGAATCCGAAGGTGATCACCACCCCCAAGGTGGCGGCGATGGCCAAGGACGGGATTCAGCTCCTCGCACTGGCCCGGGTGACTGTTCGGGCCAACATCAACCGGCTGGTCGGTGGCGCCGGCGAGGAGACGATCCTCGCCCGTGTGGGCGAAGGCATCGTCAGCACGATCGGTTCGGCGGTCTCGCACAAGGCAGTGCTGGAGAACCCCGATCTCATCTCGAAGACCGTGCTCGCCAAGGGGCTCGATGCGGGAACGGCGTTCGAGATCTTGTCGATCGACATCGCGGACGTGGACGTGGGGAAGAACATCGGCGCCGAGCTGCAGACCGACCAGGCGGAGGCGGACAAGCGGATCGCGCAGGCCAAGGCCGAGGAGCGGCGTGCGCTGGCGGTGGCCGTCGAGCAGGAGTTCAAGGCGGAGGCGCAGAACCAGCGGTCCAAGGTCATCGCCGCCGAAGCCCAGATCCCGCTCGCGATCGCCGAGGCGTTCCGCAACGGTCATCTCGGCGTCATGGACTACCAGCGCTACCGGAACCTGCAGGCCGACACGACCATGCGGACGGCCATCGCGGGCGGCAGCGACGGCGCACCGGGCGGCGAGGGCTGAACCGTGGATCTCGGTCCGCTGGTCGTGCTGGGGCTCATCTGGCTGGCGCTGAACGCCATCCGGAAGGCGGGCGGCCGACCGTCGGGGAAGCCGCGCACTCCTTCACGGCCGACCGCCTCGACGCCACCGCCCCGCCCGCGGTCGTTGACGACGACGACGGGCGCGGACGCCACCCAGCGAGAGGGGAAGCGGCTGGAGGACCTCCTGCGGGACCTGGGACGGACGCTCGACCAGGCCTCCGGTCCCACGGGCCGCGCGCCCGACCGCCGGCTTCCGCCGGCGGAGGAGGTGGAGGAGCGCGAGTCGCTCGAAGTCACGCCGGAGGCGCGCAGCCTCGAGACTGATTCTCGTCGCGCCGAGCGGGCGCTGGTGGATCAGGACGACGAGGCGGAGAAGCTCGTGGCTCGCCGGATCGCGGCCGCCGCGGCCAATGCTGCGCCGCGAACCCGCGCGGAGCACCAGGCGTTCGACGCACGGATCAGGCAGGAGCCGGCGGACCAGACGGCCACGCGCGCCTACACCGCGAAGCAGCTGCGGGACGCCGTGGTGTGGCGGGAGATTCTGGGTCCGCCGGTGTCGTTGCGGGACGAGGGGGAGCGCTAGGTGATGTCCTTCAAACCATGCGGCGCTCCCTCTTGGCGATCGCCCTCGACATACCGGCCGTGTTCACCGCGAACCTGGCCGTGAGGCCCCGGTGTTCAAGCCTCGCTCGACCCACCCCGTCTCACCGATCCCACCTCCGCAAGCGGATCTCTGATCGCTCGACTTCGTCCTCGGCGCGCGTGCCACGACGGCACGCGGTGCCGCCCACCCGGTTCGCCATGGGCAGTTGACGCGCGAGGGCAACGAGCCGACGGGTACGACTCCCGCGCCCAGGAACGACACCCACCGGCACCAGTAAGCGGAGCGCACGATGCCCGATCATGACCATCGCCATCATCCGGCGCCGAGCGGCGACCATGCGCAACCCAGCGCCCCCGAGGCGCATGGAGGGCACGACAAGCACGCCGGCCACTCCGTCGGGATGTTTCGCGACAGGTTCTGGCTGTCGCTCGCGCTCACCGTCCCGACTCTCGCCTGGGGGCACATGCTCCCCCGGCTGCTCGGTTACACGCCACCTCAGGTACCGGCTGCGCACCTCATCGCGCCCGTCCTTGGGTCGGCGGTCTACCTGTACGGAGGTTGGCCGTTCATTCAGGGCGCCTGGCGCGAGCTGAAGGGCCGGCTGCCCGGGATGATGACGCTCATCGCGCTCGCCATCACGGTGGCGTTCGGCTTCAGTCTCGCCGTGACCCTCGGGTACCCGGGGATGCCGCTGTGGGAGGAGCTGGCCACCCTCGTCACGATCATGCTCCTGGGGCACTGGATCGAGATGCGCTCGATCGCCCAGGCACAGGGCGCGCTGGCCGAGTTGGCGAAGCTGCTGCCGGACACGGCCGTGCGGGTCGTGCGGGGTGACGGTGACGAGCAGTTGGAGGACGTGCCGGTCGCGGCGCTCCGGGAAGGGGATCTGGTGCTCGTCCGGCCGGGCGCCCGCGTAGCGGCAGACGCCACCGTGCGGGAGGGACACAGCAGCATCAACGAGTCCATGATCACGGGTGAGTCCCGGCCGGTGGAGAAGAACCCGGGTGATCGGGTGATCGCGGGCACGGTCAACGAGGCGGGGTCGCTGCGGGCTGAGGTGACGGGCGTCGGTGAGCGAACCATGCTCGCCGGCATCATGCGGCTGGTGGAGCAGGCACAGCAGTCGCGGAGCCGGGCCCAGGTCCTGGCCGACCGCGCGGCGTTCTGGCTGACCGTGATCGCGCTCGTCGCGGGCGCCGTCACCTTCGCCGCCTGGCTCGCGGTGGGGGCGGAGGTCGCTTTCGCCGTAGAGCGGCTCGTGACCGTCCTGGTGATCGCCTGCCCGCACGCGCTCGGGCTCGCCGTGCCGCTCGTCGTCGCGATCTCCACGACGCTGGGCGCACGGAACGGACTGCTCGTTCGCGACCGCAGAGGGCTGGAGGAGGCGCGGCTCCTCGACGTGGTCGTCTTCGACAAGACGGGGACGCTCACGCTCGGCGAGCACCGGGTCGTGGCGTTCCGCACGGCAGGTGGGCTCGCCGAGAGTGAGGCGCTCCGGCTCGCCGCCGGCGTCGAGCAGGATGCCGAGCATCCGGTTGCGCGCGCCGTGGTGGCGAGCGCGCGGGAGCGTGGGGTCGCCGTCGCGCCAGCGGCCGAGTTCGAGGCGATTCCGGGCTACGGTGTGCGGGCCACCGTGGACGGTCGCCGCCTGGCGGTCGGCGGGCCCAATCTCCTTGGTCGTCTCGACGTGCGTCTGGACGCCGAGTTCGCCTCGTTCACGGAGGCTGCGGCGGTGCGCGGGCAGGGGGTGATCTACCTGATCGAGGCAGGCGGGGTCCTGGCCGCGTTTGCCGTGGCCGATGCCATCCGGCCCGAATCGCCGGAGGCGGTCCGACGCCTCCACGAGCTGGGGATTGAAGTGGCCATGCTGACCGGTGACGCCCAGGCGGTCGCGGACGCCGTGGCACGTGAACTCGACATCGACACCGTCTTCGCCCAGGTCCTTCCGGATCAGAAGGCGGCGAAGATCCAGGAGCTCCAGCGACAGGGCAAGCGCGTGGCCATGGTGGGCGACGGCGTCAACGACGCGCCGGCCCTCGTGACGGCCGACGTCGGCATCGCGATCGGGGCCGGCACCGACGTGGCGGTCGAGGCGGGGGACGTCGTGCTCGTGCGCAGCGATCCGCGCGACCTGCCGCGGATCATCGCGCTCTCGCGGGCCAGCTACCGGAAGATGGAGCAGAACCTCTGGTGGGCAAGCGGCTACAACATCATCGCGATCCCGCTCGCAGCGGGGGTGCTGGCGCGGGCCGGCATTCTGCTGTCGCCGGCAATCGGAGCGGTGCTCATGTCTCTCAGCACGGTGGTCGTCGCCGTCAATGCCCAGCTCCTGCGGCGGGTCCGGCTGTGAGGCGGTGCCCCCGCTTCACAGCGCGTTCACCGTCGTTTCACACGGGTGGTATTAGGTTACGATATGGAGGAGCGCCGATTCTCCGGGCCGCACGTGCGCCCAGGGACGCTCCCGGCAATGGAGATTGGTATGAGAATTCAGACGATGCTGGCGGGGTCCTTACTCGCGTCTCTGGCGGTTGCCACTGCCTGCGGCAGCGATGGCACGGGGCCCTCGGCCCAGGTGACCACCGACTTGGTGAGTGTCACGCCTCGAGGGGGTGCGACCGGAGTGTCGACGGCAGGGCCGATCGTCATGACGTTCAGCCACCCGATGATGGCGGGAATGGAGCAGTATCTGGACCTGCACCAGGGCGACGCTTCCGGCCCGCTCGTGGCGATGGCCTGCACTTGGTCTGCCGATCGACTCACGGTGACGTGCGTTCCGGGGCAGCCGCTGCAGCCGAATACGCCGTACACGTTTCATGCAGGCGGCGGCATGATGGACGCCGACGATCACCCGATCGACATGGGCCACCATCAGGCGCAGACCGGGGGGCAGTGGCTGATGCCGGGGATGATGGGTGGCATGCACGCGGGAGCCCCGATGAGCGGAATGGGCGCCGGGTGGAAGGGGGCCAACGGCTCCTACGGCATGATGTTCACCTTCACGACGGGGCCCTCGGCCCAGGTGACCACCGAGTTGGTGAGTGTGACGCCTCCCGGTGGTGCGACCGGAGTGTCGACGGCTGGGCCGATCGTCATGACGTTCAGCCACCCGATGATGGCGGGAATGGAGCAGTATCTGGACCTGCACCAGGGCGACGCTTCCGGCCCGCTCGTGGCGATGGCCTGCACTTGGTCTGCCGATCGACTCACGGTGACGTGCGTTCCGGGGCAGCCGCTGCAGCCGAATACGCCGTACACGTTTCATGCAGGCGGCGGCATGATGGACGCCGACGATCACCCGATCGACATGGGCCACCATCAGGCGCAGACCGGGGGGCAGTGGCTGATGCCGGGGATGATGGGTGGCATGCACGCGGGAGCCCCGATGAGCGGAATGGGCGCCGGGTGGAAGGGGGCCAACGGCTCCTACGGCATGGTGTTCACCTTCACGACGGGCTGACGCACCCCCCGCCCACGCCAGAGCGCGTATACCGCGGGGATCACGATCAGGGTGAGGATGGTGCTGCTCACCATTCCGCCCACCATCGGTGCGGCGATGCGCTTCATCACGCTCGCTCCGGCCCCGTGGCCCCACAGGATCGGTAGCAAACCGGCCGTGATCGCGGTGACGGTCATCATCTTCGGCCGCACGCGCTCGACCGCGCCCTCGAGGATCGCCGCATGCAGGTCCCTGAGCGAGGGTGACTGGCCGTCTCTGGTGCGGGCCTCCCAGGCCTGGTCGAGATAGATCAGCATGACGACCCCGGTTTCGGCCGCCACGCCCGCGAGCGCGATGAATCCAATCGCCACCGCGACTGACCAGTGGTAGCCCAACGCCCAGACCAGCCAGATCCCTCCGACCAGTGAGAACGGCAGCGCCAGCATGACCAGCAGGGCTTCGGGCACGCTCCTGAAGTTGAGGTACAGCAGGACGAAGATGATCCCCAGCGTGGCTGGTATGACGAGTCGGAGCTTCTGCGCCGCTCGTTGCATGTATTCGTATTGTCCGCTCCACTGCAGGGTGTAGCCCGGGGGGAGCGACACCTCCTGTGAGACCATGCGTTGGGCGTCCGCGACGTACGTCCCGATGTCCCGTCCCGCCACATCGACGAAGACCCAGGCCGTCGGGAGTGCGCCCTCGGTGCGCACCACCATCGGGCCGGCTGTCTGCCGGATAGTCGCGACCTGGCCCAGCGGCACGGCGGCGGCCCCGCCGGGCTTAACCGTCCGCGCCGGCATCCCCATCCCCGGCTTCGAGCCTGCCTCGGCGCCGACGTCATGCGCCACCGGGACGAGAACGGAGGCGAGCTGTTCGGGGGTATCCCGCAGCTCCTGCGGATACCGGATCCGCACTCCGTATCGCTCCCGTCCTTCGACCGTCTGGGTGATGGTCATCCCGCCCACCGCCGTAGCGATGACTGCCTGCACGTCGCCCACGTTGAGGCCGTGTCGTGCGGCCGCCGCTCGATCGATGTCGATGTCCAGGTAATACCCCGAGACCGCCCGCTCGGCGAAGGCGCTTCGCGTCCCGGGCACCATCTTGACGACATCCTCGACCTCGCGGCCGAGCCGCTCGAGCGTGGCCAGGTCCGGGCCGAAGATCTTGATGCCGACCGGGGTGCGGATTCCCGTGGCCAGCATGTCGAT
>DAIPLK010000056.1:6693-12792 GCA_036769285.1 Gemmatimonadales bacterium
ACCGCCCAGCGATGCGCGAGAACCGCCCCGATGATCGGCCGGTAGACCGCCATCAGCCACCGGTTCAGCGGATTCGCCCGCTCCCGCAGGATGCGGCCCCGAATGAAGAGGCCCATCGCGACGGGCACCAGGGTCACCGACAGCAGGCTGGCGGCCCCCATGGCGAAGGTCTTGGTGAAGGCCAGCGGCCTGAATAGCCGGCCCTCCTGGCCCTCGAGCGTGAACACCGGCAGGAACGAGACGGTGATGATCACCAACGAGAAGAAGAGGGCCGGCCCGACCTCGCGCGCCGACTTCACTACGACCGCCCAGCGCTCTTCGCTCGTCAGCGCCGATGCATCGAGGTGGGCCCCCTCGGCGCCGGCGCCGGCCTTCGCGGCCACCGCGCGCTCCAAGTGCTTGTGCATGTTCTCGATCATCACGATCGCGCCGTCGATCATCGCGCCGATGGCGATCGCGATCCCGCCGAGCGACATGATGTCGGCACCCACGCCGACCCAGCGCATGGCGATGAACGCCATCAGGATGCCGACCGGCAGGGTCACCAGCGCCACCAGCGCCGAGCGCGCGTGGAGCAGGAACGCGACGCAGACGAGGCCCACGATGACGCTCTCCTCCAGCAGCTTTTCCCGGAGCGTCGCGATGGCGCGGTGGATCAGGTCACTGCGGTCGTAGACCGGGCGGATCACGACGCCTGGTGGCAGGCTGCCCTCGATGGCCTGGAGCTTGGCCTTAACCCGCTCGATCGTGGCCAGGGCGTTCTCGCCGTACCGCATGACGACGATTCCACCCACGGCGTCGCCGCGGCCATCGAGCTCGGCGATGCCCCGCCGTACCGCGGGACCCACCGAGACCCGGCCAAGCTCGGCCACCCGGATCGGCGTCCCGGCCGAGGTGGCGCTGACCACGACATTCTCGATGTCGGGAATGGACTTCAGATAGCCGAGGCCGCGCACCATGTACTCGCGCTCGGAGAGCTCCATCACCATGGCGCCCACGTCGGCATTGGCGTTCTGGATCGCTGCCATGACCCTGGTGATCGGAACGCCGTACGCCTGGAGCCGCGAGGGGTCGAGGTCCACCTGGTACTGCTTCTCGAACCCGCCGATGGAGGCCACTTCCGAGACCCCCGGTACGGCGGTGAGTGCGTAGCGGAGATACCAGTCCTGGAGGCTCCGCAGCCCGGCAAGATCCAGCCGGCCGGTCGTGTCCTCGATGGCGTACTGGAACACCCAACCCAATCCCGTCGCGTCTGGGCCGAGCGTGGGGCTCACGGCGGCGGGCAGACGGCTCCGAAGCCCGCTCAAGTACTCGAGCACGCGGGACCGTGCCCAGTACAGGTCGGTGCCATCCTCGAAGATCACGTAGACGAATGACACCCCAAAGAAGGAATAGCCCCGAACCGTCCGGGCCCCCGGCACCTTCAACATCTCGGCCGCGATCGGGTAGGTGACCTGGTCCTCGACAATGCGGGGGGCCTGCTCGGCATAGTTCGCCTGGACGATCACCTGGACATCCGACAGGTCGGGCAGGGCCTCGAGGGGCGTCAATTGGAGCGCTCGAATGCCGGCGAACACCAGTGCGGTCGTGACGAAGAGGACGATGAGCCGGTTGGCGGCTGACCATTCGATGATGCGTCGAAGCATGTCAGTGCGCCTCCCCAGGGGCGTGGCCAGCCGGCGCAACGCTCTCGGCAGGTGGGCGGATGTCCATTCCGGGCATGTTCCCCATCCCGCCAAGGCTGGTGCCCAGGTTGGATTCCGCGTCCAACAGGAAGGTGGCCGAGGCCACCACCGTGTCTCCCCGCGCGAGGCCACGCAGGATTTCCAGACGCTCGTCCGTGGCCCGTCCCAGAACCAGCGGGCGCGGCTCGAAGGCTCCGTCTGGTCGCTTGACGAAGGCGAGCGAACGCTCCCCGGTCACCAGAACGGCGGACCGGGGCACGCTCAGCACGGGTGTCGTGGCGGTGGCAAAGCGGACGGTGGCGAACATGCCGGGCTTGAGCGCGAGCCCCGGATTCGCCAACTCGATCCGGACGCGTGCCGTCCGGGTCGTGGGATCGAGTGTCGGATAGATGTAGCTGATGCGGCCCTGGCGCTGCTCGCCCGGTAGCGCCGGGAACTCGGTCTTGACGTGCTGGCCTACCCGGACGGCGGACAGGTCGCGCTCGTACACCTCACCCTCGATCCAGACGGTTGAGAGATCGGCGATGCGGTACACGGCTTCGCCGGCCATGATACGTTGACCCGGCAGCACCGACTTCTCGACCACGATCCCGCTCACCGGCGAGCGCAGGGTGATCGTGCGGTGGGTGATGCCGGTCCGCTCCACCGCATCGATCTCGTCCTGGGGAACATCCCAGGCAAGCAGTCGCTGTCGTGCTGACGCGACCAGAGTGCCGGCTCCCGCGCGCGCCTCATCGGAGCCCTCGGCGACTCCCGCACCGAGCTCTCGAGCCAGCAGCAGCTCCTGCTGGGCCGTCACCGCCATCGGGGCGTAGAGCTCCATGAGGGGCTGGCCGCGCCGGACCGGCTGGCCGGTGACGTCCACGTACAGACGCTCCACCCAACCCTCGAGCTTCAGGGCGATGGTGGCGACCTTGGTCTCGTCATAGGTCACCTGCGCCACCGTGCGTATCTCGCGCTCGAGCGGACCGAGCGTCACCTCGGCGAAGGTGACGCCGATCCGGCGCGACGCGTCGGCCGGGAGGTGAACGGGGCGAAGACTGTCACCCGAGGTTCCGCTCGTCGCGGCATGATTGTGGCCGGCGGCGGCCGCGGGACGACGCGCGGGGCGGAAGACCATGACCGCCGCGACCGCGAGGGCGAGCGCGACGCCGAAGAGGATGGCGCCGAGGACGCGCGACCGCCGGTTGCCAGCCGGGCCGAATGGTTCGGGGGAAGTCGTCACTGGGTACCTCCGAGAAGATCGACCGCGACCAGCATTTCGAGTTCGGCGATGGCGCGGCCCAGCTCGGCTTCGAGGCGGATGACCTCCTGCCGATACCGGTTCGTGCCCATGCGGGCGTCGAGCAGGGTCATGAAGTCCACCCCGCCGACGCGGTAGGCAGCCAGGGCCGAAGCGACAGTCGCCTCGGATTGGGGCAGCACGGTCGTGCGATAGAGATTGAGCAGCGAACGGGCCCGCGATATGTCCGCGTCCAGCTCGCCGACCCGCCCCCGCGTGGAAGCTTCCATGCCGGCGAGATCGGCCGCCGCCATCTCGCGCATGGCGCGCGTCTCCTGGCGCATGGCCAGCTGGCGGCTCCCGGCCCAGATCGGCAGCCGGACGCCAAGCATCAGGCTCGCCATGTGGTCGGTGCCGTCCTCCATCGGACGCCACCCGTATTGGACTCCCACCTGCAGGTCCGGCCAGATCTCGCGATGGGCCAGCCGCTCGGCGGCTTCCGCGGCGTGCACGTCCTCCGCTCCGGCCTGAAGCATGGGGCGGTTGGCGAGTGCGAGGCGCTCGAGGGAATCGCGCGGAGGCAGCGCCGGCGGGAAGACCGGCAGCGCGGGTGAGGCAACCGGGGCATCGGCAGGACGGTCGAGCACCGCGTTGAGTCGCGACGCGGCCGCCGTGCGCATCGCCTCCATCCGCACCAGGTCCTCGGTCATCCGGGCCAGCTCGACCTGGGCACGGAGCACGTCCGGCTGCCGACCCTCGCCGACCGCGTACATGGTTGCCGTCGTCTTCACGAGATTGCGGAGCAGCTCCTGCGTCTCGCGCGCGACGACGATCGACCGATCGGTCTCGTACAGTTCGTAGAACGCCATGGCCGCACGGCTGCGTTCTTCCCAGCGGGCATCCGCCGCCCGGGCGCCGGCCGATGCGGCGCGGGCGCGCTCCACCCTGGCCGCCAGACCGAGCTTGCCTGCGATCGGAATCATCTGCATGAGCTGGATCTGGTTCATGCCGAGCACCTCATCCAGCCCGAATCCGGGAAGGCTTCGGTTCATGAGCCCGAACTGCAGCTCGGGGTCAGGGGGTCGGCGGGCCGGGCCAATCCGCGCCTCGGCCGCACGTGCGGCCGCCTGCGCCGCGGCGATCCTGGGGGTGCCCGCGTCGATCGTCTGGTACACGGCCGACAGCGAGAGTGAGTCGCCGGGCGCCTGGGCCGGCAGCGGCGCGCTGCCGCCGAGCAGGAGCAGGGTGAGCACCCGAGCCATAAGGGTCATGGTGAAGTCCCGATCAGGGTGTGCCGCCGAGGCGAGCTGCCGAAGTGCGAGGCTCGACTCGGCGGCGACCGGTGCACTACCGCTTCGTGAGTTCATGGAGTGCCGGCTTGTAGCCGGCGGTCCGGAACCTCTTTCCGGCGAGCTCCCGCTGGTCGGGGGTGAGGACCGACAGCGCGTCATTGTACGCCCGGCGCTTCGAGATCATCGGCTCCATCATCAGATGGCGCGGACCCTTGGCGCCGTGCGTCCGTGCGGTGTAGCGATGCGGCTCATCCCGAATGGCGATGTGCATCGCATCCAGTTCCTTCACCTGATCGTCGGTGAGTGCGAGCGCCTGACGCTCCAGCACGAACACCTGCACGATCTGGTGGGGCTTGAGGCTCTCGAGCGAAGCGGGGACCGTCGCGGCGAGCGACGGGACGCTTGGAACGTAGGCGGGATCGTTGAACCGCGTAACCACGACCTCCCGCTGGGCGGGCGTCAGGATGGCCAGCGCATCGGTATACGCCTGTTTCTGGGAGACCATCGGCTTCATCCTGAGCATCTCGTGGGCCTTGTTGCCCGGCCCACCGGTCCAGCGGTGCCGCTCGTCCCGGACAGTCAGATGGAGCGCGTCGAGTCGCCGCAGCTGGTCGGGGGTGAGGGTCAGGGTCTTGGCTTCGGCGGTGAACGCCTCCACCACCTCGTGCGGCTTGAGGCTCTCAAGGGAGCCCGGGACCCGCTCCTGTGCGGCGGCGGGTGAGAATGCGAGCGCCACAAGGAGGGCGGTCATCGCAAGTGTGCGGGTAGACATTAGGAAGCTCCATGGTTCAGGGCGGAATGCGCCCGTGTCATTGTGCCGAAGGCTGGGAACACTGTGCCGAGCCACGTGCGTCCAGGGGCCACGGCTGTGGCCGTTGGTCCCGCCGCTGCGCGATACGACCGGCAGCAGGACGCGCCAATGGCGAGTGTCGAGCTGGATTATCGAGGTGGGGGAGTGCCGGGGCCTTGGGAGTGGCTGGGAGGCGTGGCTACGGAGGTGATGGGGAGGACGACGTCACCCCGCACCGGGACAGGGGTGGGGGTGAACTCGAGAAGGCCGGAGCTGGCCGTGCAGGCCCCCGGTGCGGTGCAGGGCTGCATTCCGCCGCTCGCCGGGACCCGGCCGTGGTTGTCACACGGGCCAAGGCCGTTCACGCCCGGATCGGCGGCGCTCATTGACGTCACGACCGACGCCGCGGCGGCGCGCCGGGCACAGCCGTCTCCGGCCGCGTGCAGTGCCTCTGGAAAGAGGAATGCAGCGAGCAGGAAGAGCGACAGCAGTCGGCGTGCGAGGTGCATAGGTGTCGGCCCGTGGATCAAGTCTTGGGCCAACTGTACCGGGACCAGAGTGCAGGCGCAATGAACCGCGTATGAAGGTGTGTTCAGACTTTCCCGGTGCGCTCCCCGAACTTCTCGAGCCGTGTGCGGTGAAGGGGGCATGCCTCAACGCATGTCCCCTTCGCTTCGCTCAGGGTGACTCGCGGCCACGGATGCTCGAGCGCCTAGACCGACCGCTCTCAGAAGACATATCGCACCGAGCCATATACCGACCGCGGCTGCCCGGGCGCGACGAACCCGCCGGCGCGGACCTCCGGGTATACGTGGTCCAACAGATTGCGGACGCCCACCTGGAGGAGCGCTGCGCCGACGCGGACCCCGCCGGTCAAGTGCACGAGCGCGTACGCGGGGAGCTCCACGTCGGGCTCGTCGAACGGCGTGTACGGGCCGACGACGTTCGTGCTGACGCCCAGCTGCCAGATCGCGAGCTCGGGCGCCAGCTCGAGGCCGGCCGCCGCCACGTACTTGGCCGTATTGAAGATCCGTGCGCCGTCGAGGGTGTCCCCGTCCGTGGTGACCAGGCTCCGGTACTTGGCGTCGGTCCACGTCCCGCGCGCCGTCA
>DAIPLK010000056.1:12892-15308 GCA_036769285.1 Gemmatimonadales bacterium
GAGAAGACTCCCTTGCTGCCCCTGGTTGTCGTCTCGCCCTCCGGGGTCGAGCGCGTACCGAGGACGTCGTACCGGCCGCCGACGTCGACGCGGAAGTGGCGCCCGACGTCGGTGGAGCTCTGCACGAATACGGCGCCCGAGAGCTGGCGCGCCGCGACCAGGCTCTGCGCCGCGTCCCGGCTCCGGTCGGTGGTGAGCCAGTTCTGGTAGTCGGCGTGCTCGAAGCGACCTTCGGTGCCGAGCGTGAGCTGGGTCCGGCCGGTGGTCCAGCTCGCGGCGCTCGTCACCCCGAAGCCGAACCGCTTGTCCTCCTCCTCGGTCTGGCTCCCCGTGCCCTCGCCGCCGCCGCCTTCTGGCGGCGTCGTGAGGAAGAGCTGCCAGCGACCCTGCGTGGCGTAGACGGTGCTCCGCCACACCAGCCCCCAACCGGTCACGACGCGCAGGCTGGCCCGCTCCTGCGCGCGGCGCTTGAATCCGCCGTCGGTCCGGTTGGCCACCGTGTCGAACGCCTCGCGCTCGAACTGGTCCACCGTGACGAACCCGGGCGAGTCCCAGCCGGCGCCGTACAGCTCGACGCCCGCGTCGAGGGCGGCACTCCCCGACAAGTTGTGGACGAGCCGCGCGTGGCCCTGACCGAGGTGATATCCGCTGTGCGGGCGCCAGCCGTCCTCACGGAGGCCGCGGAGCCCGAAGACGCCGCCGTCGAGATCATGGTCGAAGCCGCCGAGCAGCGCGCCCTCGAGCCGCCCGTAGGCACCGCCGCTGAGCATCCCCGAGGCGCCCGTCATGCGCTCGATCGTTCGCACGTTCACCACGCCGGCCAGCGCGAAGTTGCCGTACAGCGGGCTCGTGGGCCCGGTGGTGACCGAGACGTCGCGGATCGCCTGCGGGAAGAGGAGGCTCCAGTCGTTGTACCCCTCGGCGTGCCCGTTGACGGGCTCGTTGATCGGCACGCCATCCACCCAGAGCGCCAGGTCGGTCGAGTGGTCGGAGCTGAATCCCCGGAGCGAGGCGTCCGAGGCGAAGCCGGGGCCCTGGCCCTGGTCGTGCACCTCGAGCCCGGCCGTCTGGCGGAGCGCCTCGTAGGGGTTGATCGCCGGTGCGCGGAGGAAGGCTGCGGCGCTCACTTGCGTCGAGGTGGACGGCTCCTCCCGCCGCGCCGGTGCGGCGGTGACCGTGATCTCCTGGATCTGGTGCGGGACACGGCTGAGCGAGTCGCCGTGCTGGTGCACGGAGTCGGCGGCGGTTTGCTGCGCCGCCAGCGAGGCGGGCAGGAGCAGCAGCGCCGCGAGCAGCGCGACGAAGACGGGCATGAGATCTCCTCAATCGACGGGAGCCTGCGTCCGGCGGTCGCCGGCGCGCGGGTCGGTCAGGCGAGGAGAGGTGGAGGGGCGAGGGCGGGGGGAAGCCGGTAGCGCGGCTGGACGACGACCGGAGACGCAAGGGTCGGAAGCGAGGCGGAGACCGCGCGCACCGCGGCGATGGGTACCCTCGTGCGGTCCCCGGGCGCGAGCGGTGAGCCGCAGTGCGCCGCGCAGAGGTCGCAGCACTGGGTGTGACGATGATGGGGCGCGGGCGCGGAGCCGTGGTGTCCGTCCCGGTGCCCCGCGTGCGAGGCGTCGGGCATCGCCATCCGCTCCGGCATCGGCGGCCCTCCCGCGAGCAGCGCCACGGCGGCGCCCGCGAAGAGGATCCGGCGGAGGAAGGCGGCGACGGCAGTCATCAGCCGCCGAACTTCTCGAGGTAGGCGTCCATCGAGCGGGTGATCGCCTGGCGGGCCGCCGCGGCGCCCTCGAACCCGCGGGTCACCGTGCGGGTGCCCTCGAGGTCCTTGTACACCTGGAAGAAGTGCTCGATCTCCTTCAGGTAGTGTGGTGGCACATCGCCCAGGTCGTTGAGGCCGTCGGAGTACGGGTCCCCGGTCGGCACAGCCAGCACCTTCTCGTCGGCCGCACCGCGGTCCACGAGGTGGAACAGGCCGATCGGCCGGGCGTTCACCAGGCAGCCCGTGAAGACCGGGATGGTCATCAGGACGAGCACGTCGAGCGGGTCGCCGTCGTCGCCGAGGGTGCGGGGGAGAAACCCGTAGTCGCCCGGGTAGTGCACGGCGCTGTAGAGCACGCGGTCCAGGCGGAAGACGCCGAGCTCCTTGTCGAGCTCGTACTTGTTGCGCTCGTTGGTGGGAATCTCGATGACGGCGGTGACCTCCGCCGGGGGATTGGTCCCGGTGGGGATGTCATGCCACGGGTGGAAGCTGCGATGCTGAACGTTCGGCACGGCGGTCCTGGCTCTCCGGGGATCGATGCAGGGGCAATATAGACGGAGCCCCATCGGCTTGCGATCCCGGCCCTCCGCGGCGAAGATACCGCAGGCCCGAGTGGCGGAATGGCAGACGCAGTGGACTCAAAATCCACCG
>DAIPLK010000161.1:0-4709 GCA_036769285.1 Gemmatimonadales bacterium
CCGCCCGCGCCGCCAGCAGCGACGGCACCGCGGCGACCCGCGCAAACGCGCGCGCCTCGGCGCCGGTCCAGAGGCGGTTCTCCTCGCCGTACGTGGCGATGGAGGTGTCCATCATGGAATGGGGGCTGCGTGTGCCGACGACCTGGAACCGCCCGGGCGCGAGCCGCACGCGGGTCTCGCCGGTCACGCGTGCCTGCGAGCTGGTGATCAGCGCCTCGATGTCGCGGAGGGAGGGATCGAAGTACTGGCCCTCGTGCAGCCGGTCGCCGTAGAACCGGCCGAGCTGGTCCTTCCAGAACGTCTGCCACTTGGTGAGCACCAGCTTCTCGAGCTCGCGGTGCGCGCCGATCAGGAGCAGCGCCGCGCCGGCCTCGAACCCGATGCGGCCCTTGATGCCGAGCGCGGTCTCGCCGACGTGGATGTTGCGGCCGATGCCGTACGATTCGCACAGCTCACCCAGCCGGGCGACCAGCGCGGGCCCCACCGAGGCCTCGCCATCGAGCGAGACCGGCAGCCCCCGCTTCCACGCCAGCACGATCTCCCGCGGCGCCGGCGCATCGGCGGGCGGGTCGAGCAGCTCGGCGGGCGGGCCCGCCCAGGTGTCGTGGGTCCAACCGCCGCCCCAGGTGGTGCCCCAGAGCCCGCGGTTGATGGAGTAGGCGCCGGCCTTGGCCGGGACCGGCAGGCCGCGCTGCTCGAGATAGGCGATCGCCTGGCCGCGCTGGATGCCGAGGTCACGAATCGGGGTCACGATCTCGAGCTCGGGGGCCAGCACGCGGAGCGCCACGTCGAAGCGGATCTGGTCGTTGCCGGCGCCGGTCGAGCCGTGGGCCACGGCCTTGGCGCCGAGCCGGCGCGCCGCCTCGACCACCGAGACCGCCTGCTGGGTCCGCTCGGCGGCGACGCTCAGCGGGTAGACCTCGCCGCGCAGCACGTTGCCCTGGATCAGGAAGCGGACGAAGCGGTCGTAGACCTGCTCGCGGGCATCGATCTCGTGATGGGACGCCGAGCCGACGGCCTCCGCCTGGCGCCGGATGGCGGCGCGCTCCGCGGCGGTTGCGCCGCCGGTGTCGACGTAGACGGTGTGCACCGTCCACCCATCCTCGGACAGGCGGGGCACGCAGAAGGAGGTGTCCAGCCCGCCCGAGAAGGCGAGCGCGAGGGGGCCCCTGGGAGATTGCATAATGCATAAGTATGCAATTTCCTGGGGCCGGCGCAAGGGCCCGGACCAGATCGGTCAGGGCTTGAAGTCGGCGGCCCCCTGGGCGGGCGTCCACGGACGGCGGGGCTCGAAGTACCGCCAGAGGAAAGCGGAGACCCGGCGAATCAGCCGGTAGCCCTCGTTGTCGGGCTTCCAGCTCTCGTCCTGCTGGTGCTTCGTGATGATGCAGAAGACGTAGTCCCCCGATGGAGCGTTCACCAGCACGACCTCGGAGCGCGACTGGTCCACGGCGCCCTGTTTGGACGCCGCCTGCACCGTGGGCGGCAGCTGGGACAGCGCCTCGCCGGTCCAGAAGCTGCGCGTCAGCGTGCGGTACATCTCCTCGCTGGCCGCCGGGCTCACCACCGTCCCCTGGCGGATGAGCGTGACGAGCCGAGCCATCTCGCGCGGCGTGGTCTGCCCCCAACCCCACGTCTCGTACTCGGCCTCCCGGCCCGGCGTCCGCGCATTGACGCGAGTGACCGCGAAGCCGTTGCGCTCGAGCCACTCGTTGATCGTCGTCCCGCTACCGGCGAGCTGCTGGAGCCAGAGCGAGGCGGTGTTGTCGCTGTAGGTGAGGCTGAGGGTGAGCAGGCGGCTCACCGTGATCCGGGCCGTGTCGCTCAGCCCCGCGGCGATGTCGTCCTCCGGATACCTGGCCACCGCGCGCGGCTCCGGCGCCGTGTCGGTGAAGGCGAACTTCCCGGCGTCGAGGGCATCGAACACCCCGATCATGATCGGGACCTTGATCATGCTTGCCGTGGGAAAGGTGTCGTCGGCCTGGATCGCCGCGGTGGCGCCGGTGCGGAGGTGGCGGACGTAGAGGCCGACGCCGCCGTGGAAGCCGTGAGTGAGCGCCTCCAGCTCGCGCTGGAGGCGGGGATCGGCGCGCTCGCGCTGCGCGGCCGCGGGGGCGGCGGCCGCGAGCGCGCCGGCCATCACGAGCGAAACAACGACGCTACGCCCCAAGCTAGCGACCGCCCAGCTCGATCTTGCCGAGCCGCCCGGTTCCGCTCAGCGCCAGCCAGATCCGCCCGCGCGTACTGTCGGTCTCCATGTGGCGCACGATGGCGCCCGGGGTGGGAATCGGCACGGTCTCCATCTGCTCGGTCTTCGGGTCGAAAGCCACCATGTTCCCGCTCCGCGCCTCGCAGTACCAGACGCGCCCGTCGGTCCCGATCGCGATCCCGTAGGGGCCGGCCTCGGGCGACGGCGAGCGCCACTCCCGCACCTTCCCGGTCGCGGGGTCCAGCGCGCCAAGATAGCCGCGGGCGTAGTCCGTGTACCACACCGTGCCGTCGCCCCCCACCTGGAGCCGCCGCGGCCTCGCGTCTGCCGCGGGCAGCACGAACTCGCGGATCGCCCCCGTGGCCGGATCGACCCGGCCCAGCTTGTTGGTGCCGAGCATCGCGATCCAGATCGTGCCGTCGCCCGCGGGTACGATGCCGTACGGCACCGAGTTCGAGGTCGGCGCGAGGTAGACCGCCGCCTTCCCGGTCGCCGGGTCGAGATTCCCGTAGGTGTTGTTGTTGGCGTCGGTGAACCAGACGCGGCCCCGGTGGTAGATCGGCGTGTGCGGGTTGCGCGCGTTCGCCGGCAGCGCGAACTCGGTGATGCGGCCGCTCTTCGGATCGAGCCGCCCGAGCAGGCCGGCGCCCTGGCCGGTGTACCAGACCTGGCCGTCCGGCGCCACCGTCAGCCCGTGCGGCCCCGACGCCGGCGTCGGCGTGGGGTAGTCCACGATCTTGCCGGTCTCTGGGTCGAGCCGCCCGATGTAGCTGTTGCGCTGGTCGGTGTACCACACGCTCCCGTCCGGGGCGACCGCCGGATCGTGCGGGAAGCTGCCGGGTCGCGGGATGACGTACTCGACGATGGACGGCGGCGCGATGAGGCCGGTCGGCGGGCCGAAGATGCCCAGCATCACCGCGAGCGTGGCGGACGCGAGGCGGAAGAGGTGCATGTCGCGAATCCTGATTGAAGAGTTCCGAGCCGGGAGCCGGGTCGCACAGCTCCGGAGGTGGCGCCAGATCAGGGCAGCAACACCGTGCTTCCTGGCCCGCCGTACGCCCCTACATCCGCCCGGCGCTTCCCCAGCGCCGGCGCGCGCGGCCGCCCGCCGGCCATCGGGTCTCCGGGCGAGGCGGGATCGCCCGCGTCGACGGCCGGAGAATCCGGCGCAAGGTAGTAGTGGACGCTGTCCGTGAACCGCGGGTCGCGGGTGAGGCTCGCGCCCGGCTCGGCGCCGTCCTCCACCAGGTTGGCGCGCAGCTCGGGCGGCCGCCGCCTGGAATGATCGATTTGCGACCCCGTCCCCTGCCGGTTGCCCCACACGATGTTGTTGCGGAAGAGGATCGACGCGTAGGCGATCAGCCCGCCCCCCTTGCCGCCCAGCTGGGTCGGGGTCGAATCGGGCAGCACGGCCACGTTGTCCACGATGGTGTTCTGCTCGATCAGGTTCCGCAGGCGGTAGCTCAGCGCCCCCACCACCCAGAGCCCCGAGCCGCCGTGGCCCGCGCCCCCGGTGTTCCCCACCACGAGGTTGTTCCGCACCGTGGCGGCCGAGTGGTAGAGCACGATGCCGGCGCCGTACTCGCCGCGGTTGTTACGGATCACGTTGTTGCGGATGATGGGCTCGGCGTAGCCGCAGCGGATCCCGCCGCCGCCGGCGCTCAGGATGTTGGGCCCGATTTCCACCGCCGCGTTGCCCTCGATGATGTTGTGCTCGATGACCGGCGAGCCAAGCTCGCACAGCACGCCGCCGCCTTCCCGGTAGAGCGCCTTCTGCCGCGCATCCGTCCACACGGTCCCGGCGCCGCCGGTGATGGTGAAGCCGCTCAGGACCGCGCTGGTGTCCTCCTGTTCGATCAGCATGACGACGCTGGCGCTGTCGGGATGCTTCGGCCGGCTGCCGTCGATGATGGTGCGCGTGATGATCGCCGGTTCGCGGGTCAGGAGGTACTCGCTCGCCACCACGATCCCCTTGCCGCCGAACCGGATGTTCTCGACGTAGCGTCCCGGCGCGACCAGCACCGTGTCCCCCGGCTGGGCGCTGTCGATCGCCTCCTGAATGGTCCGATACTCGGCCGGCACTCGGCGGATGCGGCCCGCGGGCGGAGCCGCGAAGCCGGCCAGCAGACCGAGCAGGAGCCACGACCAGCGGAACGGCACGTGCTACCTCCGGCAAGGGCTGGGAATGATGGAAACGACGAAGGCGAGCGCGGCCACGCTCGGGACGCGCTCGCCTTTACCTGCGGTTGGGACGGGAAGGCTCAGTGCGGCTCCCGTGTGTCCGCGGTGACGCCGGTGTGGAGGTCGTGGATGTAGAGGGCGGCGCCGCGTCCGCCGGACGATTCGCTGACGACGTCGCGGAGCAGGTCCAGCGCGTCGACCAGGGTCGGCGCGAAGGCGTACTCGAGCACTTGCGGGACCGGCTCGCCCTCCCGTGCTTCGGGGAGGTACACGGCGAGGAAGCGGTCCATGATGACGGCGTGAAGCTCGCGTTGAATCG
>DAIPLK010000162.1:0-4699 GCA_036769285.1 Gemmatimonadales bacterium
GCCCGCGTCAGCCGTTCCTCCGGGCTGAGCTCGGCGTCCCGCGCGATGCCGAAGTCCAGCAGCTTGGCCGTTTGCGTGGCCGGGTCGTACATGATGTTGGCGGGCTTGAGGTCCCGGTGGATGATCCCGGCCTTGTGCGCGGCGCCGAGCGCGGCGCCGAGCTGCTCGACGATGGTGGCCACCAGCGGGGGCGCCAGCTTCCCCGATCGGTTGATGAACTCGGCCAGCGGCTCGCCCTGTGCCCACTCGAGCGCGAGGTAATGCAATCCCTCGGTGGCGCCGAAATCGTAGGTTTGGACGATGTTTTGGTGCTTCACCCGCGCGCCGTACTCGGCTTCGCGCAGGAATCGCTTGACCGCAATCGGGTCCTGCGCCAGCCGCGGCCGGAGAATCTTCACGGCTGCCCGCCCGCGCTCCGGGTGCTCCGCCCGGTAGACAGTGGCGGTGCCCCCCTCGCCGATGTACTCCGCGAGGTGGTAGCCTGCCACTGTCCGTCCAACCATGTTGTCGGCGGTCATGAATCCGCCAAGCTACCGAGAATCGGACCGTCCAGCAAGCTGCTTGACTCGTTTCCTTTGCCGCCCTTAACCTTCCGCCGAACCCGCTCCCGTGCGCGCGCACTGGGAGGGCTGCCTTGACCGGGGGTGCCCGATGCGTCGGCTGGTGACTTCGGCGGTGCTGTGCGCCGCGACCCTCGGCTGCGGTAGCTGGAGCCGAGTCGGCAGCGGCGGCCAGCCGAAGCCAACCGAATCACTTACGCGCGTCCTCAACACCACTCAGTTCTACCAGCGCCTGGGGCGACTCGCCGCCGGCGACCCGCTGCCGTTCGTCGGCAACGTGGCTTTCGCCGCCGGGCCGGCCGACTCCGTCATCGGGATCCTGGGCCTTTCGCTCGAAAACCGGGCCCTCGCGTTCCAGCGCGAGGGCAACGTCTTCGTCGCGCGCTACCGGGTGAGCCTCTCCTTCAAGCGCGAGGGCGCGACCTCGGTGGACGTGGCCCGCGAGGAAGTCGTCCGGGTCGCGAGTTTCCAGGAGACGCTCCGGAGCGACGAGAGCATCCTGTTCCAGCAGGCGCTGCGGCTCACCTCGGGCACCTACCACGTCAGCGTCACCGTGCGCGACCTCGGCTCGACCTCCGAAAGCGGCGCCCAGGCGGACTTCACCGCGCCGAGCTACGAGCCGGCCAGCGTAGGCGCGCCGATCCTGGCATACCAGGCGACGGGGCGGGGGAACCTGACCGACCCGCTCAACCTCGTATTGAACCCGCGGGGCTCGGTGGGCTACGGCAGTGACACGCTGCTCGCCTACATCGAGGGCTACAACTTCAGCGGCCCGGCGACGGTGCCGTTCAAAGTGGTGGACGAGCAGCAGCACGTGATCCACCAGGACGAGCTGCGCTTCCGGGGCGGCCACCAGGTCGAGAGCCAGGTCATCCGGCTCTCGCCGGACAGCGTGGCGCTCGGCGAGCTGAGCCTGATCGTCGGGGAAGGGCAGGGCGAGCGGAAAGTCTCCGCACTGGTCTCGTTCACCCAGGCCTGGGTGGTCACCAACTTCGACGAGATGCTCGACCTGCTCCGCTACTTCGGGCACGACGACGAGGTGAGCGCCATGCGGAAGGCCCCCGCGTCCGAGCGGGCGCGGATGTGGCGGGAGTTCTACGCGGCTACCGACCCGAACAACGTCACGCCCGAGAACGAGGCGCTGAACCAGTACTTCAGCCGGATCGCCCAGGCCAACGCCCGCTTCACCGACGAGGGCGTCCCCGGCTGGCGCACCGACCGCGGCGAGGTCTTCATCAACCTCGGCCCGCCCGACGAGGCGATCGAGAACAGCCCCGGGACCACGGCCAACCGTATCGTCAGGTGGTCCTATATCAACCTCCGGCTGGATCTCTACTTCCGGGACGAGAGCGGCTTCGGCCGCCTGCGTCTGCTGCCGAGCAGCCGGGCGGACTACGAGCGGACGCTGGCGAGGATTAGGCGGCAAGGGGGATAGGAGACGGAGCGAACGGAGGGAGAGGGAAGCAGTCACCCTGAGCCAGGCGAAGGGGCCATGACGCCATACATGCCCCCCGCCCACCCGGCGACTTCCGCCTTATCTTCCTCCCGATGCCCCTCCACACTCCCCCCCGGCTCTTCCTCATCGACGGCTACGCCCTGATCTATCGCGCCTTCTTCGCGATGATCTCCCGGCCGCTGCGGACGACCAGGGGCGAGAACACTTCCGCCGCCTGGGGGGTGGCCAACTTCCTGGTTCGGCTGCGCGAGAAGTACCGCCCCGACTACGTCTGCTGGGTCAACGACGCCGGCACCTCGTTCCGCGAGGAGCGCTACCCCGACTACAAGTCCACCCGCGAGAAGCTGGACGAATCGCTCCAGGCCGATTTCGACCAGGCCGTCGAGCGGATCTCGACGCTGCTCGAGGCGTTCCGCATCCCCCTGGTGGCGGTCCCCGGCTACGAGGCCGACGACGTCATTGGCACCCTGGCGCAGGCCGGGGCCTCGCGTGGGCTCCAGTCGGTCATCGTTTCGGGCGACAAGGACTTCTACCAGCTCATCGGTCCCGGGATCGCCCTGCTCAACCCGGGTCGCGGCGGCCCCGCCGCGGTGGACGAGGTCTGGGTGGACGAGTCGAATGCCGCCGAGCGGCTTGGTGTCCCGCCGTCGCAGGTGGTGGACTTCCTCGCGCTGGTGGGTGACAGCTCCGACAACATCCCCGGCGTGAAGGGGGTCGGGGAGAAGGGCGCCCAGAAGCTGCTCGCCGAGTACGGCGACCTCGAGACCACTCTGGCCCGCGCCGGCGAAGTCGCCGCCAAACGCACCCGGGAGGCACTCCTTTCCCAGGCGGACGCCGCCCGGCTCTCGAAGGAACTGGTCACCATCAAGCGCGATGTTCCCATCGAGCTCGACGTCGAGGACCTGGTGCTGCGGGAGCCGGATCGGGAAGCGCTGATCCGGATCATGACGGAGCTGGAGTTCTTCTCGCTGGCGCGGAAGCTGGGAGGGCAGGGGGGAGGGGAAACGGGAGTCACCCCCGGAGTCACCCCGAGCGAAGCGAAGGCACCATACCCCAATGGGTCAGCGGGCGGCACCATGGCGCCTTCGCTCCCGGAGCCCGGCCTGAGCGGTCGCGAACCGCTTCCTCGGGGTGACTTCGAAGAGGAGCCGGCCGAGGGCGCCGCGGCCCGAGGCCCCACGACCACCACCGCCACCCTCCCAGCCACCGTCTCCGACTGGCCCGCCCTCGACGCCCGGCCGGCGCTCGAGGTCACCGTCCTGGACGACCCCGACGACCTGCGTGCGCTGGTCGAGCGCCTCCGCGCCGCGCCGCTCGTGGCCCTTGACACGGAAACGAGTTCGCTCGAGCCCCACGACGCCGAGCTCGTCGGCCTCTCGCTGGCGGCGAGCCCGACCGAGGTCTGGTACCTGCCGTTCGGCCACCGCCCGCCCGCGGGCGAGCTCGCGGCCCCGGCGCCGGTCAAGAACCTGCCGCCGATCACCGACTTCGCCGTTGCCCCCGTGTTCGCGCTGCTCGAGGACCCGGCAGTCCCCAAGGCCGGCCACAATATCAAGTACGACTGGCAGGTGCTCCGCCGCGCCGGCGTCGAGTTGGCGGGCGTGACCTACGACTCGATGCTGGCGAGCTTCGTCCTCGACCCCGGCCGCCGCTCGCACGCCGTTGACACGCTCTGCCTCGAGCACTTCGGCCGCGCCATGCAGACCTACACCGACCTCACGGGGCGGGGCAAGGCGCAGATCCCGTTCGCGGAGGTGCCCATCGCCGCCGCCGCCGCCTACTGCGGCGCCGACAGCGCCACCGTGCTCGCGCTGCACGAATTCTTCGCCCCCGCGCTCCGGGAGACCGCCATGGAGCCGCTGCTGCGCGACGTCGAAATGCCGTTGGTGCCGGTGCTGACCGACATGGAGTGGGACGGGATCTCGATCGACCCCGGGGTGTTCGCACGGCTGAGCGCCGAGCTCGGCGCGGAGCTGCGGCGGTTCGAGGGCGACATCGCCGCCGCCGCCGGCGAGGCGCTCAACCTCAACTCCCCCCGCCAGCTCGCCACCATTCTGTTCGAGAAGCAGCAGCTCCCGGTCCTGAAGCGCACCAAGACCGGGCCCAGCACCGACGCCGACGTGCTCGAGCAGCTCGCCGCCCTGGGCCACGAGCTGCCGCGGCTCATCCTCGAGTATCGCGAGCTGCAGAAGCTCAAGGGCACCTACGTGGACACGCTTCCGACCCGGGTCAACCGCCACACCGGGCGCATCCACACCAGCTTCAACCAGACCGGCGCCGCCACGGGCCGGCTCAGCTCGTCGGAGCCCAACCTCCAGAATATCCCGGTCCGAACGCCGCGCGGCGAGGCGATCCGCCGCGGCTTCGTTCCCCGGAGCGGCTGGCAGTTCCTCGTCGCCGACTACTCGCAGATCGAGCTTCGCCTCATGGCGCACCTCTCGGGCGATCCCGGGTTCATCGAAGCGTTCCGCCAAGGCGGCGACATCCACCGCCAGACCGCGGCGCTCATCTTCGGCGTCCCGGCCGAGCAGGTGACGCCCGAGATGCGTGCCCGGGCCAAGACGATCAACTTCGCCACCATCTACGGGCAGGGGCCGTTCGCGCTGAGCCGCCAGCTCGGCATCTCGCAGGAGGACGCGAAGACGTTCATCGCGCGCTACTTCGAGCGCTTCGCCGGGGTGCG
>DAIPLK010000057.1:0-8129 GCA_036769285.1 Gemmatimonadales bacterium
TGGCTGAGCCGCTCGGTCTCGGGGCGGTAGATCACCCCGATGGCCCGTTCCAGCCGAGCCTCGGCCAGCGCGGCCGCCGCTTCGCTCGGGCCGCGCAGATCGAGGAGGAAGTTGCCGACGGCACACTCGTGAAACAGCGCCTCGTAGCTGCCGGGAAGGGCGGGGCGGACCGTCTTCCGCTCCGCGTGGGCATCCCAGTCGGACGCGGCGGTCACCGTCCCGGAGTGGGTCGTGAAGCCCACCAACACCGCGTCCTGCCCGGCGCGCTCCCGCACCAGCCGGCCGACGTTGAGCTCGCCCCGGCGCCCCATCTCCGTCGCTCGCGAGTCTCCCAGATGCGAGTTGTGGGCCCAGACGACCACCTTCGCGCCGGGCGCCTGGCTGTCGAGGAAACCGGTCAGCGCCACGAGCGTCTCGGCCATGTGCGTGTCACGCAGGTTCCACGACTCGGCCTGGCTCCGGAACATCTCGCGGTAGTAGCGCTCGGCGCTGGCGACGACCGTCGCGTTCTGGGCGGCGAAGAAGTGGTCGTCGGGGGCCAGCCGGCCGTCGCGCCGGGCGTAGTCCGCCGCCGCGGCCCGGAGCTCCACGAGCTGCCTCAGCACCTCGCGCTCGCATGAGGCGGCGAGCCCGAGCCGGGTGGCGTAGCCGTAGCTCTGCGGGTCGGCGCCGAAATGATCGAAGCAGGCGTATCGCTGCTCGGCGCGGTGGGCGGCGGCGGGGTCCACCTGGCGCAGGTAGGCCACGACCGCCTGCATCGAGGCATGCAGGCTGTAGATGTCGAGCCCGTAGAAGCCGACCTGACGCGGTTCGTCCGTGTGCGCGTCATTCCACTCCCGCAGCCAGCCGACGAAGTCGAGCACGTCCGCGTTGCGCCACATCCACTGGGGGAACCGCAGGAACCCACCCAGCGCCTCGTCCGCGTCGGCGTCTCCGATCCGCCCGCGCACGTAGCGGTTCACCCGGTAGGCGTCGGGCCAGTCCGCTTCCACGGCGACGGCCCGGAACCCCTTCTCGCGGATCAGCCGCTTCGTGATCTCGGCGCGGATCCGGTAGAACTCGTGGGTGCCGTGCGAGGCTTCCCCGAGCAGCACGTAGCGCGCGTCCCCGATGAGGGCGAGCAGCTGGTCGAAGTCCACCGGACCGCCCACGAGCGGATGCGCGGCCGATCGGATGGCCGCCCGGACGGAGGACTCAGCTGAGCCGGGCATAGCGCGCCTGCTCCCCGGATCTCCGCGCCGCGGCCACGCGCAGCAGTCGGCGGACGCGTTCGTCGGAGGTTTGCTCGAAATCGTCGTAGTACTGGCCCACGGCCCGGAACGGCTCCGGCACGAGCACGCACTCGCAGGCGTCCGCCTCCTGCGAGAGCGCCCGGTGCGCCTCACGCGCCATGACCGGCGCGGCGACGATGATCGCGGCAGGCCCTAGCTCGCGCAGCGCCCGCACGCCTGCCAGCATGGTGGATCCGGTGGCGACGCCGTCGTCCACGAGAACCACCGTGCTTCCGCGTAGGCTGGGGAACGGGCGACCGTCCCGGAACTCCCGTTCCTGCCGGTCGATCTCGTGACGCTCGGCCTCGGTGACCAGGTCGAACGCACGCCGCGTGACGCCGGCCGCCCGCACGATCTCCTGGTTGACGACCCGCACCCCGCCGGAG
Source organism: Gemmatimonadales bacterium (assembly GCA_036769285.1). Classification (GTDB taxonomy): domain Bacteria; phylum Gemmatimonadota; class Gemmatimonadetes; order Gemmatimonadales; family GWC2-71-9; genus CAVVWJ01. The sequence continues at coordinate 1,658 of DAIPLK010000057.1, forward strand.
GCCACCGCGCCCATGGCGAGCTCCTCCTGTCCGGGCACGCCGAGCTTGCGCACCACGAACACGTCCAGCGGCGCGCCCAGCGCGAGGGCGACTTCGTACGCCACCGGCACCCCGCCGCGCGGGAGGCCGAGGACGAGCACGTCCGAACGCCTCGCGAGATGCGCCAGCTTGGCCGCGAGCTGGCGTCCAGCGTCGGTGCGATCCGTGAACAGCGCCGGCATCATTCCCCCCCCCGGTAACGCGACGCACTCACGATGCGTCGGGAGTCGTGAAGAGACCATGAGGAAAGAAGTAACCGACCCTCCGCAAAGAACTCTTCCAGGAGCGTTCACGCCCGCTTCACGTCGCCCTGGGCAGACTGTCCCGTTGGGAGGAATCCATGCGCCGTACCGTCGCGGGATTGCTGTTGGTGGCTCATGGAGTGGCCCACACGCTGGCCGGGATGCGGGGGACCGACGGCGCGCATCCCTGGCTCCTGACGCTCGCGTGGGGCGCGGCGCTCGTCGGGTTCGCCGGGGCCGGGCTGGGGCTGCTGGGCGTTCGGGCGATGAGGCCGGCATGGCGTCGGCTCGCCGCGGCCGGGGTCGTCGGTTCCGTGGTGCTGCTGGCGGTCGGGTGGCCCACGCCACTCGCTGCCGTTGGCCTGCTGGCCGACGGGTTGGTCGTTTGCCTCGTGCTGTACTTCTGGAACCGCGAGTCCCCGGGCACCGCCGCGCTACCGCGGCGGCCGGCGGCACGGGCGCTCGAGTTGTTGGCCATCGCCGCGCTCGTCTGGCTGGCGGTGCTGGTGGCGGCGCGGCCGTGGCACATGAGGTGGGGCTCGACGCCGGCCGAGCTGCGGGCACGGCTGCCGGGCGACGACACGCTCCTGCGACCCACCTACCAGATTCAGCACGCCGTCAGTGTGGACGCCGCCCCCGATCGCATCTGGCCCTGGCTGGTGCAGCTCGGTGAAGATCGCGGCGGCTTCTACAGCTACGCCTCGCTCGAGCGGATCTTCGGGTTCCAGGTACACAACGCCGACCGGATCCATCCCGAGTGGCAGCGGCTCGCCCCTGGCGACACCGTGTTCGCGACCCACGCCGGCTGGCTCGGCCAGCGGCGCCGACTCGGCTGGCGGGTGAGCGAGGTGCGGCCGGACACCGTGCTCGTGCTGGAGAACTGGGGGTCGTTCGTGCTGTTGCCGGTCGGTGCGGGCTCGACACGCCTGATCGCGCGGACGCGGGGTGCGGGCCCGGACGGGATCCAGTCGGTGGTCCTGGCGCCGCTCGGATTCGCGCTGTTCGAGCCGGTGCACTTCATCATGCAGCGGAAGATGCTCCTCACTCTCAAGGAGAGAGCGGAACGCGGAGGAGCGCCGGCGTCTCGGTGACGACCCGCCACACCAAGGCGCCGCGATCCCGGCGCCGCGTGCTCTGCCGTCACTGTCTCCCCCGCGCATCCTCGCCTCGCTCGGGCTCCCGACCCTCGGGTGCGCCTGTCTCACCCTCTGCGACGTACTCGGCCTCCGCCATGTCGGTGCCGGCTTCCCGGTGTGTGATGGCGCGACTGCTGGTATCGCTCACGACACTTCGGTCTCGATCTCTGGCCAGATCGTCCTTCGTCGCCCGGGTGCCAACTTCCACGGCGACCACCGGTTGAGACGACCTGAAGAGTTCTTCAAGCGGTGCCTTCCGGTCGCTTCACCTTGGCGAGGGTAGACTGGCACCATGGTGGTCCCCGGAACCACGGCACCCCTTTCCCTCAGCGTCGGGCTGACCTCCGCCGAGGCCGCCCGCCGGCTGGCGCGCGAGGGGCCCAACGAAGTCCCCCAGCGGCGGGCCCGCCCCGCGCTCCGGATCCTGCGCGCCCAACTCGGCAGCCCGCTCGTCCTCGTGCTCCTGGCGGTCGCGGTCGTCAGCCGGCTGCTCGGCGAAGGCGTCGAGTCGACCGTCATCCTGATGATCGTCGCGCTCAATGCGTGTCTCGGGTTCGTCCAGGAATACCGCGCCGAGCACGCACTGGAGGCGCTTCGGCGCTTCGTGACCCGGACGGCACGGGTCCGGCGCGATGGACAGGTTTCCGAGATTCCGGCGGCGATGCTGGTGCGCGGCGACCTGGTGCTGCTCGACATCGGCGATCTCGTGCCGGCCGACCTCACGCTGCAGACCGCGGACGCCTTGGCGACGGACGAGTCCTCGCTTACCGGCGAATCGGCGCCCGTCTCCAAGGATCCCGGCGGGAGCGCGTATCTCGGGACGGTGGTCGTGGACGGCTACGGCACAGGCCTCGTCTGCGCGACCGGGAAACAGACCCGGTTCGGCCGCAGTGCGGGACTGCTGGAGACCGCGGCGACGGAGAGCGACTTCGAGCGGAACATCCGCCGCTTCAGCGATTTCCTCGTTCGAGTGATCCTGGTCCTGACGTTGTTCGTGTTTCTGGCGAACGCCGTGCTGGGGAAGGGGTGGTTCGACTCCTTCCTGTTCGCCGTCGCCCTGGCCGTCGGGATCACGCCCGAGCTGCTCCCGGCTATCGTCGCGATCACCCTGGCGAAGGGCGCGCTGCGGATGGCGCTGGACCAGGTCGTGGTGAAGCGGCTCGCCTCGGTCGAAGACCTCGGTAACGTGGACATCCTCTGCTGCGATAAGACCGGCACGCTCACGCTGGGGGAGTTCGCCTTGCAGGACTTCGTCTCCGTGGACGGAGTCCGAGACCAGGACGTGCTGCTCCGCGGGGCGCTGACCGGCACGGCCGAGTGCGGCGTGCCCGGGCGTGGCGCGGCCAATCCCACCGATCGGGCGATCTGGGCCAGCGAGTCGCTCGCGCTCCTCGCCGGGGAGCTGGCGGCGGCAGAGGTGGTCGACCGGGTCGCGTTCGACTTCCGGCGGCGCCGGTCGAGCGCCCTGGTGCGGCTGGGCGGTACCGACCTGCTGGTCGTGAAGGGCGCCGCCGAGTCCGTGCTGCCCCTCTGCACCGGCGTGCGGGCGGCGAGCGGCGCAACGCCGATGACCGCCGAGCGGGACGCGGAGATCCGGGCCACGGTCGCGGCGTACGAAGGCGACGGCTTTCGGGTGCTGGCGATCGCCGACCGGCCCGACCCTGGGCGGAGCGCGACCGCGGCCGACGAATCCGACCTCATGCTCCGCGGGTTTCTCCTCTTCGCCGATCCTCCCAAGCCGGCAGTGCGGGAAGCCCTGGACCGGCTCGAGCGCCTGGGCGTCGGCATCCGCATCATGAGCGGCGACAGCCCGCTGGTGACGCGGCGCATCTGCCGCGAAGCCGGCGTGGAGGTCGCCGGGGACCGGGTGACGACCGGCGAGGAACTGGCGGCGCTCTCGCCGGAGGAGCTCCGGCACCGGGCCCTCGAGGACACCGTCTTCGCGCGAGTGGCGCCGGAGCAGAAGGCGCAGCTCGTCGAGGCGCTCCGCCGGTCGGGGCACGTGGTCGGCTTTCTCGGCGACGGGGTGAACGACGCGGCGGCGCTCCAGGCGGCGGACGTCGGCATCTCCGTGGATTCCGGCACCGACATCGCCAAGGAGGCCTCGGACGTCGTCCTGCTCCAAAAGAGCCTCGATGTGCTGGCCGGCGGGATCGTGGAAGGCCGCAAGACCTTCGCCAACATCACCAAGTACATCCTCAACACCATCAGTGCCAACTTCGGCAACATGTCCACGGTGGCGGTGTCGTCGCTCTTCCTGTCGTTCATTCCGCTGCTGCCGTCCCAAATCCTGCTGAACAATTTCCTGAGCGACGTGCCGCTGCTCACGGTGGCCACCGACCGGGTCGATCCGGAGCTGCTGCAACGGCCCCGGCGCTGGAACGTCCCGGCGATCGCGCGGTTCATGGTGGTCTTCGGGCTGCTGAGCGCGTTCTTCGATCTGCTGTTGATCGGCGGGCTGCTGGGGGTGCATGCGGCGGTCGGCGTCTTCCGGACCGCCTGGTTCGTCGAATCCGCCTGCTCGGAGATCCTGGTGACCTTCGCGATCCGCACCCGGCTTCGCTTCTGGCAGAGCCGGCCCAGCGGCTGGCTGCTCTGGAGCTCGATCGCGACCGGATTGGTGACGTTTGGCCTGCCGTTGACGCCGATCGGGCGGAAGTACTTCGAGTTCGTGGGGCTCCCCACGGGCGTGACGGTGGGGGTGGTGTTCGTGCTGGTCGCCTACTTCGCGACGGCCGAGGCGGCGAAGCGGCGGTTCTTCCGGCGGCTCGAGCTCTAGGAGCGGCGGTGCGGATTCTGGTGATCAACTGCGGGAGCGCGACGCTCAAGTGGGCCCTGTACGAGGCGGTCGGAGGCCGTCTGGAGCGGCTCACCGGCTCGACGGTCCCCTGGGAAGGCGGCCACGCGGCGACGGTGCAGCGGGCGCTCGCCGGGCTGCCCTCACGGCCCGATGCCATCGCGCACCGCGTGGTTCACGGCGGCGAGCAATTTCTTGCCCCCGTGCTCATCGAGGACGCGGTGCTCCGAGACCTGCGGGAGCTTGTCCCGCTCGCGCCGTTGCACAACACCGTGTCGCTCGCGGGGGTCGAGGCCACCCGGGGGCTCGGGATGCCGCTCGTCGCCGTCTTCGACACGGCGTTCTTCGCGGAGTTGCCGGCCCGCGCGCGGCGTTACGCGCTGCCCGAGATGCGGGGCGTGCGCCGTTTCGGCTTCCACGGCTGGTCGCACCGCTCGGTGGCCGAGCGCTACGCCGTCCTCACCGGTGTGCCGGAGCCCACGATCGTCACGCTGCATCTCGGCAGCGGCTGCTCGGCGGCCGCCATCCGGCGGGGCCGGCCCGTGGATGTCTCCATGGGGTACTCACCGCTCGAGGGGCTGGTGATGAGCACGCGGCCGGGCGATGTGGATCCCGGCGTCCTCCTGCATCTCGTCGAGCAGGGCGTCGGGCCGGACGCCCTGGCGCGGATGCTCAACCACGAGTCGGGCCTCCGCGCGCTCGCGGGCACGGGCGACATGCGCGAGCTGCTCGCCCGGGAGGACGCCGCCGCCCGCTTGGCCATCGAGCTCTTCTGCTATCGCATCGTGAAGTACGTCGGCGCGTACCTGGCCGTCCTCGAAGGTGAGGCGGAAGCGATCATCTTCACGGGCGGTATCGGACACGGGTCGCCGGAGGTGCGGCGCCGGGTCTGTGCGCCGCTGGCGTGGACCGGGCTCGTGCTCGACCAGGAGCGTAATGCGCGGGGAGATGAGACGATTTCCGCCGACGGGGCGGGTCTGAAGGCGTTCGCCATCAGGTCGGATGAAGAGGGGTTGATCGCCGCCGCGGCGGCGCGGCTGCTCGGCGCGTAAGGCATCTTCCCCGCGCCTTCATCATCACTTCACCCTGGACAGGGTACCATCGGGATCGGAAAGGAGGAGTTATGACGCGGAACGTGGGAACCGTCGAGCGGGTGGCACGCCTCATCCTCGGCGTCCTGATCCTGGGGCTCTACGGAGCGCTCGAGCCGCCGTGGAAGTACCTGACGCTCATCGGCCTCCTTCCCGTGGCCAGCGCCCTGAGCGGGTTCTGCCCCTTGTACGCCATCCTCGGATGGAATCGCGCGCAGCCGCTGGACCACGGGAAGCCATGATGGCCGCGACCTTTCGCTCCATCATGGTGCCGCTCGACCGCTCGCCCCTCGCGGAGGCGGCGTTGCCGCTGGCAATGGCGATCGCCAATCCCAGCCGAAGCAAGCTGCGCCTCGTGTTGGTGCACCGGCCCGCGTTGCTGCTCGGCGAGGAGGTCCGGGGCAAGTCGCTCGCGTCCCTCGAACTGGCCCTGCGGAAGGAGGAGCGTGCGTATGTGCGCGAGGTCCGGGCGAAGATCGAGCCACGATGCGAAGGGACGGTGGCGGCGGTGACGCTCGGCGGCGCGGTGGCGCCGGCGCTGGCGAGATACGTGGGGGAGCTCGGGGTGGACCTGGTGGTGATGGCGACCCACGGCCGCGGAGGCATTCAGCGGGCGTGGCTCGGCAGCGTGGCGGACCAGTTGGTGCGAACGCTGGAGATCCCCGTGCTCCTGGTCCGGGGACAGCCGGGGCCGGCAGCGCATGAGGCCGGGGCCGGACCGATTCTCGTGCCACTGGATGGCTCCCCCCTTGCCGAACAGGTGCTCGGGCCGGCGGGAGCGCTTGCACGGCTCTGGGGGGCGGAGCTGGCGCTGGTGCAGGTCGTGCAGCCGGTCACGATCGTGGACGACCCGGCGTTGCCGCTGCCCACCGCGTATGACGAGGAGCTCACCCAGGAATGGCGCCGGCAGGCGCAGGACTATCTCGCCGGGCTCGCCGGGCGCCTCGAGGAGCAGGGGATTCGTGCGACCGCGCAGGCCTGCATCGGCTGGAGCCCCGTGCAGACGCTGTTGGATCTCGCCCGCCCGGAGCGCGTGCGGCTGGTCGCCGTCGCCACCCACGGCCGCGGCGGCCTGCAGCGATTGGCGCTCGGGAGCGTGGCAGACAAGCTGGTGCGCGCCGCGGAGGTTCCGGTGCTCGTGCATCGTCCCCGGGCGGCAGGCCGCAA
>DAIPLK010000057.1:8229-15135 GCA_036769285.1 Gemmatimonadales bacterium
TGAACGATTTGCCCAAGACGGTCGCCTGGGGCGGCCAGCAGTTCAGCCTGCGCCCGATGGGCAAGGAAGAAGGTAGGCCCGCCGAGATGGCGTGGGCGATCTGGCACGGCCGCGAATTCATCGGCACCATCCCGTACGTGCAGAACGAAACGACGAAGGAGTTCGAGGTCCGGTCGAGGGCCTGGTTCTCGGGGCTGGTGGACCGCGAGTAAGTTCTCCGGCGCGGTGCTTGCGCAGGACGCCTGATCGACCGCACTTTTCGATACTCCCCTTGTCCCAGGTGCTTCCGTGTCCTCCAGCGAGCTCGTTCCCTCCGAGCCGGTGTCCCGCGTCCGCGCGGCCGGCCGGGCGCTGGTCATCGGCGTGGTCGGCGGCAGCGGCTCGGGCAAGACGACGGTTGCCCGGGCGCTCTGTCGCGGGCTCGACGGCGTGGCGGTCTTGATCGACCAGGACGCGTACTATCGGGATCTCTCCCACCTCGAGCCTGACGAGCGCCGCCGCGTCAACTTCGACCATCCCGACTCGATCGAGACCGAACTCCTGGTCGAGGATCTGACCCGGCTCGCTGCCGGGGTAGCGATCGACAAGCCCTCCTACGACTTCACGGCCCACGTCCGGGTCCCCGGCCGCGTCAGGATCACGCCCCATCCCGTCATCGTGGTAGACGGCATTCTCCTCTTCGTGGATCCGCGGCTCAGAGAGTTGTTCGACATCAAGATCTTCGTGGAGGTGGCCGACGACGTGCGCTTCATCCGGAGGCTGCAGCGGGACGTCGCCGAGCGAGGCCGCAGCGTGGAGATGGTGGTCGAGCAGTACCTCACGACCGTCCGCCCCATGCATGTCGAGTTCGTCGAGCCCTCCAGGCGCCACGCCGATCTCATTCTGCCCGAAGGCGGCCAGAACCGGGTCGCGATCGAGCTGCTGGAGGCGCGCATCGCGCGCGAGCTCGAGCGTCGGCGGGTCACATGGGCGGGTTGACGCCTCGCCCGGCGCGCCGGCCGGTCGGCACCGCCGACCGCTACCTGGTCGCCGTCCTGGTCGCGGTGATCGCGGCGGCCACCCACGCCATGGTCCACCTGCGGTTCGGTCCCTACTTCGACCCGTTCTTCCTCGTCGGGGTGGGCTTCAGCGCCTGGTATGGCGGCTTCGGCCCGGGGCTGGTCACGCTGGTGCTCACCGGGGCCGGCGTGCTCCTCACGGCCATGCAGCCGATCGGCCCGCTCGAGGGGATCACCCGCGCGGACGCCCTGATGGTCACCGCCTACGGGATCTCCGGCCTCCTCATCAGCGCGCTGATCGCCACCCTCCTCGCCGCGCGCCGGAACGCCGAGGCGGCGCGCGAGCAGGTGGCGTTCCTGGCTGAGGTGAGCGAGGTGCTCGCGTCCTCGCTCGACCACCGGACCACACTCTCGGCGGCCGTGCGACTGGCGGTGCCGCGCCTCGCCGACTGGTGCGCCGTGGACGTCGTGGATACCGACGGCCGCCTGCGCCGGCTCGCCATCGCACACGCCGATCCAGCCAAGGTGGACGCCGTGTGGGCGATGAGCCACCGCTATCGCGAAGCGGCCGACGATCCGGTGCCGGTGGCCATCCGCACGGCCAAGCCGCAGCTCATCCCCGAGATTCCCGACGACCTGCTCCGGCGCTTCGCCCGCGACCCCGAGCACCTCGAGGCGCTCCGCGCCTTTGGGCTCCGCTCGCTGCTGATCGTGCCGCTCAGCGCCCGGGGCCGCACTCTCGGAGCGATCACCTTCGTCATGGCGGAGTCGGGTCGCCGCTACCAGCGCGCGGACCTGCTGCTCGGCGAACTCCTGGCGCGCCGCGCGGCCATCGCGGTAGACAACGCGAGGCTCTACCGCGAGGCCGAGCAGGCGCTGCAGGAGAAGGATCGGATCCTTGCGCTGCTAGACACCGTCTTCCGCGGCGCGCCGATCGGCCTCGCGTTCGTGGATCGGGAGCTCCGCTTTGTCCGCGTGAACGAGGCGCTGGCGGCGATGAACCGCGTGCCGATCGACGCCCATCTCGGGCGAACCGTGTCGGAGGTGCTCGGCGACCGGGCGTCACTCGCGATCCCGCTGTTCGAGGAGGTGCTCCGCACCGGCGCCCCGCTGCTTGATCGCGAGATCGTCGTCGAGCCCCGGTTGGATGAGGAGGGCCAGCGCTCCTTCCTCGCGAGCTACTATCCCGTGGGCGCGCCCGACGGCGGCACCGCATGGGTCGGGTGCATCGTGAGCGAGGTGACGGAGCAGCGGCGGGCGGCCGAGCTGGCGATGCAGGCGGAGCGGATGGAGGCGATCGCGCGCGTCGCGGGCGGCGTGGCTCACGAAGTGAACAACATGATGACCGTGATCACCGGCTTCAGCGGCTTCCTCGAAGGAACCCTTCCTGGCGGCGACCCCCGCGCCGAGGACGTCGCCGAAATTCGGCGCGCCGCCGAGCGTGCAGCGAGCATCACCCGCCAGCTGCTCGCGTACAGCCGCCAGCAGCTGCTGCAGCCGACGCCCCTCGACTTGAATGCGCTGGTGCGCCAGAGCGTCCCGGCGCTCACCCGGTTGCTCGGCACCGGCGTCCGGCTCGAGCTGGACTTGGCGCGCGACCTCGTGCGGATCCGCGCCGACCCGGCCCAGCTCGAGCAGGTGCTGGTGAATCTCGTGCTCAACGCACGGGACGCGATGGGAGGCAGGGGCACGCTGACGGTCACGACGGAAAGCGTGGGCATCGACGAGGCCCGGCGGGAGCACCCCCCCGGCGTTCGCATGCCGCCGGGACGCTACGCTCGGCTGACCGTGAGCGATACCGGCCACGGCATGGACGCCCCCACCCGTGCCCGCATCTTCGAGCCGTTCTTCACCACCAAGCCCGCCGGGCAAGGCAGCGGGCTTGGCCTCGCCACCGTCTACGGGATCGTCAAGCAGAGCGGCGGTTTCATCTGGGTCTACAGCGAGGTCGGCCAGGGCACCGCATTCAAGATCTATCTGCCGGAATTCACCGGGCCCGCGGCCGAGCTGCCCGCCAGGGCGGCGCCGCAGTCGCCGCGCGGCTCGGAGACCGTCCTCATCGTGGAGGACGAGACGGCGGTTCGCCGCATGGCCGCGCGGGCGCTCGCCGGCCAGGGCTACACCGTGCTCGAGGCGGAGAACGGCGCCGAGGCGTTGGAACTCCTCGCGCGCACCACCGGTCCCGTGGACCTGGTGCTGACCGACGTCGTCATGCCCCGTCTCAACGGGCGCGAGCTCGGCGAGCGGCTCGCCGCCGAGCGCCCGGAGCTCCCGGTGCTGTTCATGTCCGGCTACACCGATGACGACATCGTGCGCCGTGGACTCCTCCATCCGGATGCGCCGTTCCTTCAGAAGCCGTTCATGCCGGCGGACCTGGCGCGCAGGGTCCGCGAGGTGCTGGACCACCGATGACGCTGCTCGACGACGTCCGCCGTCACCTCCCCACGCTCCACCTTCCGCCCGGCCGTGCGCTGGTGGCGGTCTCCGGAGGCCCGGATTCCGTGGCGCTGCTCGACCTCATGCATCGGACGCTGGATCTCCACCGGCTCGACCTGGTCGTGGCGCACTTCGACCACGGGATCCACCCGTCGAGCGGACAGGTGGCCGAGGCGGTGTGCGCGCTTGCCGCTTCCTACCGACTGGCGTACGAGGAGGGCCGCGGCGCGCTCGGCGCCGATGCCGGGGAGACGCGAGCCCGCGTGGCCCGCTACGCCTGGCTCGAGGCGACGCGCCTCCGGCTGGGAGCCGCCGTGATCCTCACCGCCCACCATGCGGACGACCAGGTGGAAACCGTGCTGATGCGTGTGCTCGCCGGCTCGGGGCCCGCCGGGCTGGCGGGGATGAGCGCTCGGGCCGGCACGCTGGTGCGCCCGCTGCTGCCGTTCCGGCGGGACGCGGTGGTCCGATACGTGCGCTCCCGGGGACTGCCGGTCTGGAGCGACCCGGCCAACCAGGAGCTCCGCCACCTGCGCGCGTGGCTCCGCGGCGATCTCCTGCCGATGCTCCGAACGAGGCTTCCGGAGGTGGACCAGGCGCTGCTTTCCGTCGGTCGCCACGCGGCCCGCGACCGTGCCGCCTGGAGCGCGGTGCTCGAGCTGCTGCCGGGGCTCGATTTTCGACTGGAGCGCGATGGGTTTTCCGTTGCTGCCCGTGCGCTCAGCGGGTATGATTCACCGTTGGGCGAGACGGTGCTGATGACCGCGGCACGCCGCGTGGGCTGCCGGCTCGGGCCGGCCCGGGCCGCCCGGGCACTCCGGATCGCCGCCCAGGGCGCGAGCGGGGCCTCGGTGCCGCTGGGCGGAGGCTGGGTTGCCGAGCTCGCCTTCGACCGCCTCGCCGTGGGCCGGCCGGAAGGGGTCGAATCGGCCGCCCCGTGGAGCCTCGAGGGGCGGCAGGGGGAAGGGTGGTGGGGTCGCTGGAGGATCCGGTGGTCGCACGAGGCCGCGCCCTTGCGGCAGACCCGGACCGGCTTGACCACCTGGTGGGCTCCGATGCCGCTCGTGGTCCGCGGCTGGGCCCCCGGCGAGCGGATTCGTCCCCTCGGCGGCGCCGGCCGCCGGCTCCTGGTCCGGTGCTTCCAGGACGCGCGCGTCCCCCGCAGCCGACGGGCAAGGTGGCCCGTGCTGGCCGCGGCGGATGGGGTGGTGTGGGTCCCGGGCGTCTGTCGCTCCGACGCCCTCCTTCCGGAACCGGGAACGGAGGCTTTGCGGATCGATGCTGAGTACGCCTGAGGTCCTCCGCCGCACCGGCGGGCGGCCGGTCAAGTCGATCGTCTTCGATGAGGCCACGATCGCGGGGCGGGTCCAGGAGCTCGGCGCCGAGATCACCCGGGCGTATCCCGACGGCGAGCTGCTGGTGCTGGGGCTGCTCAAGGGCAGTTTCATCTTCCTGAGCGACCTCGTGCGGACGATCGAGCGGCCGATCCAGGTCGATTTCCTCGTCGCCAGCTCCTACGGCGACGCGAAGGCGTCCAGCGGTACCGTGCGTCTCCTGTACGATCCCGAGACCCGGCTCGAGGGGAAACACATCCTCGTGGTCGAGGATATTATTGATACGGGGAAGACGCTGCAGCGGCTGATGACATTGCTCGCCGCGCGGCGACCGAGGAGCCTCGCGATCTGCGCCCTCCTCGACAAGCAGCTGGCCGTGGATTCGCGCCCTGAGCTCCGTTTCGTCGGGTTCCGGGCGCCGCCGGCTTTCCTGGTCGGGTACGGACTCGACCATGCGGAAAACTACCGTCACCTTCCGTTCATCGCGGACTTGGAATAAATGGCAGACCGACTCCCGACCCGGCCCCCGCGCACCAATTGGGGCAACCTGAGCAAGAACCTCGCCCTCTGGCTCCTCGTGGGCTTGCTGGCGCTGGCGCTGTTCCAGATGATGAGCCGCCAGCGGAACCCCACCCAGGAGTTCTCCTACACCGAGTTCAGCCGGCAGCTCGACCAGGGCAACGTCGCCCGGGTGGAGGTCTACGACGGCAAGCGGCTCGAGGGTGATTTCCGCAACCCCGTCACCCAGGACAACCGGACGGCCAAGAGCTTCCAGGTCCTGCTCCCGGTGGCCAACAGCGAGCAGTTCATCAAGCGCCTCGAGGATGCGGGCGTGCCGATTCTGGCCAAGGAGCCGAAGGGCGGGATCACGGCGATCATCGTCGCCGCGCTGCCGTGGATCGTGATCCTGGGGCTCTGGTTCTTCCTCCTCCGGCAGCTCCAGGCCGGCGGCAGCCGCGCCTTCGCGTTCGGCAAGTCGAAGGCCAAGCTGCTCGCGGGCGACACCCCGAAGATCACGTTCGCCGACGTGGCCGGCGCGGACGAAGCCAAGGTCGAACTGCAGGAGATCATCGAGTTCCTGAAGGACCCGCAAAAGTTCACCCGGCTCGGCGGGCGCCTCCCGAAGGGCGCGCTGCTGGTCGGCCCGCCGGGGACCGGCAAGACGCTGCTGGCCAAGGCCGTGGCCGGCGAGGCCGCGCGGCCGTTCTTCTCCATGTCGGGCTCCGACTTCGTCGAGATGTTCGTCGGCGTCGGCGCAAGCCGCGTGCGCGACCTGTTCGAGCAGGGCAAGTCGCACGCTCCGTGCATCATCTTCATCGACGAGATCGACGCCGTCGGCCGCCACCGCGGTGCCGGGCTCGGCGGGGGGCACGACGAGCGTGAGCAGACGCTGAATCAGCTGCTGGTCGAGATGGACGGCTTCGAGTCGAACGATGGCGTCATCCTGATCGCGGCCACCAACCGGCCCGACGTGCTCGATCCGGCCCTCCTCCGGCCCGGCCGCTTCGACCGGACGATCGTGGTGGACGCGCCCGACGTGCGCGGCCGCGAAGGCATTCTGCGGGTGCACACCCGCAAGATCCCGCTCGCGGCGGATGTGCGGCTCGAGATCATCGCCAAGGGCACGCCTGGAATGGCGGGCGCCGACCTCGCCAACCTGGTGAACGAGTCGGCGGTGCTCGCGGCGCGGCGCAATAAGACGCTGGTGGACATGAAGGACTTCGAGGACGCCAAGGACAAGGTGATGCTCGGCGTCGAGCGCCGGAGCCTCGTCCTGACCGAGGCGGAACGGAAGCTCACCGCCTATCACGAGGCGGGGCACGCCATCGTGGCGATCAAGATCCCGGGCAGCGATCCGATCCACAAGGTCACCATCGTGCCGCGCGGCCGCGCGCTGGGTCTCACGGCGTCGCTGCCGGAGGTGGACCGGCACAACTACACCAAGGACTGGCTCATCGGCAGCCTGGCGATGTTCTTCGGCGGCCGGGTGGCCGAGGAGCTGGTGTTCGGCTCCGACAAGGTCACCACCGGCGCGGGCAACGATATCGAGCGCGCGACCGCGCTCGCGCGCCGCATGGTCACGCAGTTCGGCATGAGCGAGCTGATCGGCCCGCTCGCCGTGGGCGACAAGGAGCAGG
>DAIPLK010000163.1:0-4673 GCA_036769285.1 Gemmatimonadales bacterium
CGGCCTTCGGAGCAACGTAGGGTACCGCGATGAACGGCTACAACTTCACTGATCGCGTCCGCAAGGTCCTGCAGATGGCCCGCGAAGAGGCGGCCCGTCTCCACCACGAGTACGTTGGCACCGAGCACATCCTCCTCGGCCTCATCCGTGAGGGCGAGGGGGTGGCGGCCGCCGTGCTCACGAACCTGAACGTCGACCTCGAGGACATCCAGCAGAAGATCGAGGAGACGGTCAAGAAGGGGAAGGCGGCCGCGGCCGCGGGCCCCGACCTGCCGTACACATCGCGCGCCAAGAAGGTGCTCGAGCTCGCCATGACCGAGGCCCGCGAGCTGAACCACTCCTATGTGGGCACCGAGCATCTGCTGCTCGGGCTGCTGCGCGAGGAGAAGGGGATCGCGGCCCAGGTGCTCACCGACGCGGGCGTGAACCTCGAGCAAAGCCGCGCGGAAACCCTTCGGCTCCTCGGAAGCGACATGCCGCAGGCGTCGGCGGGCGGCGGCGGTACCAGCCCGCCGAGCACCGCGCCGAAGTCCGAGAAGAAGTCCAAGACACCGGCGCTCGACCACTTCTGCCGCGACCTCACCCAGCTCGCCGCCGAGGGCCAGCTCGATCCGACGATCGGCCGGGCCAAGGAGATCGAGCGCGTCATGGAGATCCTGGCGCGCCGGAAGAAGAACAACCCGGTCCTCATCGGCGAACCGGGCGTCGGCAAGACGGCGATCGTCGAGGGGTTGGCGCTGCTCATCGCCAATGGGCTCTGCCCCGACGTCCTCCGGGACCACCGGGTCCTCTCGCTCGACATGGCGGCAGTCATCGCGGGCACCAAGTACCGGGGGCAGTTCGAGGAGCGGCTCAAGGCGGTCATGAACGAGATCGCCCAGAACAAGCAGATCATCCTGTTCATCGACGAGCTGCACACGCTGGTCGGCGCCGGCGCGGCCGAAGGCGCCATCGACGCGTCCAACATGCTGAAGCCGGCGCTCGCGCGGGGCGAGCTGCAGTGTGTCGGCGCCTCCACGCTCAACGAGTACCGGAAGTACATCGAGAAGGATGGCGCGCTCGAGCGCCGGTTCCAGACGGTGGTGGTCGAGCCGCCGACCGTCGAGGAAACGATCGAGATCCTGAAGGGACTGCGAAAGAAGTACGAGGATCACCACCGGATCAGCATCCCCGACCCCACGCTCTCCGCGGCGGCCGAGCTGTCGGAGCGCTACATCACCGACCGGTTCCTGCCGGACAAGGCGATCGACGTGATCGACGAGGCCGGTGCGCGTGCGCGACTCGCCTCCCAGGTGCCGCCGGCCGAGGTGGCCGAGCTCAAGGCGGCGCTGGAGAAGGTCAACCTCCAGAAGGAGGACGCGGTTCGCGACCAGAACTTCGAGCGCGCAGCCTCGCTCCGCGACCAGGAGCGCGACCTGCAGAACCAGATTCGGCTGAAGAACGAGGAGTGGGAGAAGGACCGTCAGACCCGCCGCCCGGTGATCGACGAGGAGGCCATCGCCTTCATCGTTTCCCGGTGGACCGGCATCCCGGTCACCCGCCTCCAAGAGGCGGAGGCCTCGCGGCTTATGCGGATGGAGGACGAGCTGCACGCGTCCGTGGTGGGCCAGGACGAGGCCATCCACGCCGTGTCTCGGGCCATCCGGCGGTCGCGCGCCGGTCTCAAGGACCCGAACCGGCCGATCGGTTCGTTCATCTTCTCCGGCCCGACCGGCGTCGGGAAGACCGAGCTGGCGCGGGCACTCGCGCGCTTCCTGTTCGCCGACGCCTCGGCCCTCATCCGGGTGGACATGTCGGAGTACATGGAGAAGTTCTCCGTATCCCGGCTCATCGGTGCCCCCCCGGGCTACGTGGGCTACGAGGACTCGGGCACCCTGACCAAGGCGGTGCGGCGGAAGCCCTACTCGGTCGTCCTGCTGGACGAGATCGAGAAGGCGCATCCGGACGTCTTCAACATCCTGCTCCAGGTGCTCGATGAAGGCCACCTGACCGACAACTACGGCCGGGTGATCGACTTCAAGAACACCGTCGTCATCATGACCTCGAACGTCGGCGCCCGCGACATCATGCAGGGCAAGTCGCTCGGCTTCCACGGGGGCGACGTCAAGGGCAACTTCGAGAAGATGCAGGAGACGGTCAAGGACGAGATGAACAAGGTGTTCAATCCCGAGTTCCTGAACCGCCTGGACGACGTCATCGTGTTCCACCCGCTGACCAAGGAGCACATTGCGCAGATCGTCACGATCCTGGTGCGCGAGGTGCAGCGGCGTCTCGGCGACGAGGTCAAGCTCACGCCGGCCGCGGTCGACTTCCTGGTCGAGCACGGTTACGACCAGAGCTACGGGGCTCGGCCGCTCAAGCGGTCGATCCAGCGGTACATCGAGGATCCGCTCAGCGAGAAGATCCTCATGGGCGAGTTCAGCCGCGGCGACGAGATCGAGGTGGATGTCGCGCCGGACGGTGAGCGGCTGGTCTTCCGGGCGCTGACCGGCACCCGGGCCTAGGGCCGCCCGGTGCCGGCTCCTGCGGAGCCGGTGCGCCCCTCTCCGATCGAGTGCGGATGCAGCGTTTTCTCCCCATGGTCGCCGCCGTGACCCTCCTCCTGGGGGGACCGGCGGCGCTGTTCGCCCAGGACGATCAGCCGCCCACCGTCGACAGCATCGCCGTCGCCGGCAATGGGCGGCTGACCGCGTCCCAGATCCTCGGCACCTCCGGCCTGGTGGCCAAACAGCCGGTCAACTACCGCGACATCCAGCGCGCCATCACCGCGCTCTTCCGCACGGGGCAGTTCGACGACGTGCTCGTCGAGCAGCAACCGATCGGCGACGGATTGCTGCTGACCATCCGGGTCAAGGAGCGACCGATCCTCGAGAAGTGGGCCGTCCGCGGGGTGACCAAGGTTTCGGAAGGCGAGGTCAAGGGTCGCGTGCGGCTGTCCGAGGGACGTCCGCTCGACCGGAACGCCGAAGAGCAATCGCGCGCCGCCATCGACTCGCTCTACAAGCACGACGGCTACTACAGCGCGAGCGTCAAGACGATCGAGCTGGCCCAGGACAACGGGCGGGTGCGTGTGGTCTACGACGTGAACGAGGGCGAGCGTGTGGCCATCAGCCAGGTGATTGTCGAGGGCAACCAGCGGTTCTCCGACAAGCAGGTCGTCAAGCACATGGCCACCCGGCCCGAAGGATTCTGGTGGTTCCAGAAGGGCGAGTACGACGAGCGCAAGGTGGATCAGGACGTGCGGGAGCGGCTCCCCCGCTGGTACGCCAACCAGGGATACGTCGATTTCCAGGTGACGCACGATTCGCTCGCGGCCGACTCGGCGGGCGGGAAGGCGATCCTCCACCTGACCGTGGAGGAGGGCCAGCACTACCAGGTGGGCGCATTCGATATCGAAGGCAGCAGGCGGTTCTCGACCGAGGAGCTCCAGGCGTTCTACCCGTTCGGCCCGGTCGGCCCCACGGGGACACCGGAGGACGGCCCCCGACCGTTCAGCCGCTCGGAGTGGGACGGAGCCACCGAGAAAGTGCAGAATCTGTACGCCAACAACGGCTACATCTACGCCCAGGTGGAACCCAGCGAGACCCGCCGGACCGGGCCCGACGGCACCCCCGTGGTGGACCTGCGGTGGACCATTCGGGAGGGCTCGCCGGCCACGATCAACAAGGTCGAGATCGTCGGCAACGACGTCACCCACGAGCGGGTCATCCGCGAGGCGATCGTCATGCTGCCGGGCGACCTGTTCAGTCGCGAGCGGCTCATCCGCTCCTACCAGAACGTCTCCAACCTTGGCTTCTTCCAGCAGCCGCTGCCGAGCCCCGACGTCAAACCGGCCGCGAACGGCGTGGATGTGGACATCGTCTTCCGGGTCGAGGAGCGGCGCACCGGCAACATCAACTTCGGCGCCTCGCTGGGACAGGGCACCGGAGTGGGCGGGTTCCTGGGGCTCGAGGAGCCCAACCTCTTCGGCCGGGGCAAGCGCGGCAAGCTCCAATGGCAGTTCGGCAAGAACATCAACGACTTCACGCTGAGCTACACGGACCCGGCCATCCGCGAGAGCCGCATCTCGGGGACGATCTCGCTGTTCGATTCGCGCGCCCGGTATACGATCGGCGATCTCGGGCGCCGCAAGCAGACCGGCGGGAGCCTCCAGCTTGGCTTCCCGTTCCTCGGGTCTCGCTACACTCGGTTCTTCACCTCCTACTCGTACCAGCGGGTCCGCTACACCGAGGGCTCGGCGGACCTCCGGGCGCGCTTCAGCTGCAGCGCCTGCAGCCGCTCCTCCCTCGGCACCAGCGTACTCCGGGACACCCGGGTGGGGTTGCCCTTCGCAGTGGGCGGTTCCATGACCAACGTGAGCGCCGAGCTCAACGGCGGGTTCCTGGGCGGCACGGGCGACTACCGGAAGGTGGACCTGGAGGGTCGCTGGTACGCACCCCTGGGCACGCTCGGGGGCGGTGGCCAGCTGGGCGCCGGGGTACAGTTTGTGCTAGGCCTCACTGCCAAGTCGGGTTTCATCTTCGGAGACGCCGGGCCGTTCTTCACCGAGTTGTACTCGCTTGGCGGGGTCCAGTACGGCGTGCCGCTCCGGGGTTACGACGAGTTCTCGATCACGCCCAACGGGTTCGACCCGTCGGCCAGCGGCAACCAGGCCAGCCCGGACGCGTTCGGCA
>DAIPLK010000058.1:0-15033 GCA_036769285.1 Gemmatimonadales bacterium
TCCGGCAGGCTGGCGAGAGCCTGCAGCACCCCGGCGATCTCGGCCTGCGGCGCCTTATCGCCCCCCATCGCGTCTACCGCGACGCGAATCACGCTCAGGCGTCCTCGACCTCGACCTGCTTCTTTCCGCGGTAGTATCCGCAGGAATCGCACACGCGGTGCGAGAGCTTGGGCGAGCCGCACCGAGGACAGGCCTGGGTGGCGGCACCCGCCGCCGTGTGATGCCCACGCCGCAGACGCTTCCGGGATTTCGAGGTCCGACGCTTCGGGACTGCCATGGTGTCCTCAGACAGGTTCGGCAGGGCTGTGACAATCGCACGGCCCCGCGTTCAGGTCCGCCCCGCACTTGGGGCAGAGTCCGGCACAGTCTTCCTGGCAGAGCAACAGGTCGGTGTGCGCAGCCAGCGCCAATTCCTCGCGCACGACCTCGGTGACGTCCACGCCGTTGGCACGCTCCGGCAACGGGTAGAAATCGGGATCGTCCGCCGCCTCGGGGTCGGTCGAGAAGACCGCCGCGTCCACCTCGATGTCCACCTCGTCCAGCACCTCAGTCAGACAGCGCCGGCACTCCCCCCGGACCACACCATGAATGCGACCGCGCCAGAGGTATTCCCCGTCTCCGGTGGCCTGCAGCTGCCCCGTCACGGCCACCGGCCCGACCAGTCCGAGCCCTAGGCCCTCGAAGACGGGATCATCGGGCTCGAGCTGCCCGTCGGTCCTGACTGGGCCTCGCTGAAGGTCCCGGATGTCCACTCGCAGCATAGCCGCTTTATATAGTCGGGACAACAACTTGGGTCAAGCGGCCGGGCGCTGGGCGTCACCCCCATAGCGCCGCGAGTTCCCCTTCGGTGAAGAAGAACGCCACCTCCCGCAGCGCATTGTCGTCGCTGTCGGAGGCATGGATCGCGTTGCGCCCCTTCGACTCCGCGTAGAGCTTCCGAATCGTACCTGGCGCCGCCTCGGCGGGATCAGTGGCCCCAATGACCGCTCGGAGCGTACTGACTGCGTCCGCCCGCTCCAGGGCCATGGGGAGGCAAGGACCGCTGGTCATGAACGCCACGAGCTCGGCGAAGAAGGGACGCTCTCGGTGAACCGCGTAGAAGGCCCCCGCCTGCGCCGGGGTGAGGCGCACCAGGTGCGCCGCGCGCAGGGTGAAGCCCGCCTCCTGCAGATGCGCCACGATCTTCCCGGTCTTGCCCGTAGCGACGGCGTCCGGCTTCACGATCCCCAGGGTCAGCGTAACGGCCACGACTCCTCCACGCAGATGAGTGTTCAGCGGCTTCCAAACAACCGGCGCACCAGATCAGCCCGGGTCAGGAATCCCCTGAGCGTGCCGTCTTTCACCACGGGGACTTGCTCCACGTCCTTGGTGGCGAGCAGATGCGCCGCGTCGGCCAGGGTCTGGTCCTCCGAAATGCACAGGACACTTCGGGCCATCACGTCGCGCACCGACGTCGTTCGAGGATCGGGTGTCGTCCCGCCGGTCGTGACCCGCTGAACGTAGGCCGGCACCAGCACCCGGAGCAGGTCTCGATTCGAGAGGAGCCCGACCACCTGCCCCGCATCCCCCACCACCGGAAGCGCCTCCACCCCGTGTTCCTGCAGCAGGCGGGCGGCCGCGTCCAGGGTATCGCCCGGCCGGAGTGCCACGGCCGGCGCGTGCATCAGGTCCCGTACCAGGAGCTGCCCTTCCAGCTCCACCTCGCGCAAGGCCGAGAGCGCGAGCACCTCCTCGGCGGAGCGAGCGGCCAGCAGCGCGTCCGCCATCTCGGGCCGCGCGAGGGCGCGGGCGAAGGCGGCTACCGTCTGGAGGTAGGCCACATGGTCGCGGGGCGGCGCCACGATGAGCAGAATCACACGCGGCTCCGGGGCGTCCCGCCCCGCGCCCTCGCCGGCGTCGCGGGCGATCGGCACCTCGGCAATCCCCAGCGCCGCCACCAGCGCGGGCACCGCGTCGGTGCGAAAGTGGGGCAGCCACGCGTGCGGCCCCACGCTCATCGTATCCTCGGGCCAGCTCCCGCGAATCGCCTCCTCCAGCCGGGCCGGGTCACTCACCCGTCCATCGGCGACGCAGGCCTCCACCAGCACCTGCACCCCCTGTTCGAGCGTAACCGCTGGCAGCGGCACGACCACCCGGCGCGGGCTGAGCAGGTCGGCGAGCCTCACATCCTCGACCGGAGCAGTTCGACCACGTCAGCGGGACGTCGCATGATACCGATCCCCGTGGCCTCGAACGCTGCCAGCTTCTCCTCGGCGGTGCCCGACGAGCCGGAGATAATGGCGCCCGCGTGGCCCATGCGGCGGCCCCTGGGCGCGGTCTGGCCCGCGATGAATCCAACCACCGGCTTGCTCACGTGCAGCTTCACGAACGCGGCCGCATTCTGCTCGTCCGTGCCGCCGATCTCACCGATCATGACGATCGCGTCGGTCTCGGGATCGTCCTGGAACGCACGGAGGCAGTCGATGAAGTTGGTCCCGATGATGGGGTCGCCGCCGATGCCGACACAGGTGCTCTGACCGATGCCGGCGCGGGTGAGATGGTTGACCACCTCGTAAGTAAGTGTTCCGCTCCGGGACACCAGGCCCACTCGCCCGGCGCTGCAGATGTTTCCCGGGATGATTCCCACCTTGGCCCGCGCGCCCGGCGTGATGAGCCCCGGGCAGTTGGGGCCGATGAGGCGAACACCACGGCTCCGCACGAACGGCATCGCCCGGCTCATGTGCATCACCGGGATTCCCTCGGTAATGCACACGATCAGCGGAAGACCCGCGTCGGTGGCCTCGAACACGGCCGCCGCCGCCGCCATCGGCGGGACGTAGATCACGGAAGTGTTGGCGCCGGTGGCCCGCACCGCCTCGTCCACCGTGTTGAAGACCGGGACGGTGCCTTCGAACTTCTGTCCGCCCTTGCCCGGCGTGACGCCGGCGACAAGGGCCGTGCCGTATTCGAGCATCTGGCGTGCGTGGAACGAGCCCTCGCGCCCCGTGATACCCTGGACCACGAGCCGGGTGTCCTTGTCGGCGAAGATGCTCATGCCAACCCCTGCGCCAACCGGACGACTTGGTGCACCGCCTGGTCCATGTCGCTGAGCGCCCGCATTCCCACCCCCTCCAGAATCCGGATCGCCTCGACCTCGTTGGTCCCGGTGAGCCGGATCACGATCGGCACATTGACCCTGAACTGGCTGGTGGCCGCCACGATGCCCTTGGCGACGTCGTCGGTGCGGGTGATCCCGCCGAAGATGTTGAACAGGATCGCTTTCACATGGGGATCGGCGGTGATGATCTTGAGCGCGTTGATCACCTTCTCCGGGCTGGAACTGCCCCCGATGTCGAGAAAGTTGGCCGGCTCGCCACCATAGTACTTGACGAGGTCCATGGTGGCCATGGCGAGGCCTGCGCCGTTCACCACACAGCCCACGTCGCCATCGAGCTTGATGAACGAGAGGTTGGCCCGCCGTGCCGCCGCCTCGCTCGGCTCCTCGGCGGAGTCGTCGCGCAGTACCCCCAGATCAGGGCGCCAGAAGAGCTCATTGTCGTCGATGACGATCTTGGCATCGAGGGCCAGCACCCGGCCGTCGGGCGTGGTGACGAGCGGGTTGATCTCGGCGAGCGATGCGCCGTTGGTCACAAAGGCGGCGTAGAGCTGCTCCATGATCTTGGCCGCGGCCTTCACCTGCACGAAATCGCGGTAGAGCACGAAGGCGAGCCGGAGCGCCTGGTGGGGGAACAGCCCGTAGGTCGGGTCCACCGGGAGGCGGACGATCTTCTCGGGCGTCTTGGCCGCCACCTCCTCGATGTCCACCCCGCCCGCGGAGCTCACCATGAACACCGGCCGCTGGGTCTCGCGGTCCATGATGAGGCCGACGTAGCTCTCGGTGGCGATTTCCGCCGCGGGCACGACCAGCACCTTCTGCACCGTGAGCCCCTTGATCGTCATCCCGAGGATCTGCGCCGCCTCGTCCGCGGCCTCGGCCGGGTTCCGGGCGATCTTGACGCCACCGGCCTTGCCGCGACCGCCCGCGTGCACCTGCGCCTTGACGACGACGGTGCCGCCGATCCGCCGGGCGATCGCCTCGGCCTCGGTTGGCGTCGAGGCCACGTCGCCCTCGAACATCGGGATGCCGGCGGCCTTGAGCAGTCCGCGGGCCTGGTACTCGTGCAGGTTCACGGTTCCCTCGTGATCGTCGTTCCGGTTTCGCCTCTGAGCGCCGCGGGACCGCCGCTCAGCCGGGCGATGATGGCCCGGCCGCCGGTCGTGCGCGCGAAGGCGGCTGCCGCCTCGACCTTGGGCTTCATACCGCCGTCGTCCAGCCCGCCCCGCGCCATCAACGCCTCCGCCTCGACGACTGTCATCCGGCGGATCGGACGGGCGGCAGGAGTGCCCCACCCCTCGAAGACGGCGTCGACGTCGGTGAGGATCATCAGCACCTCGGCCTCGAGCTGCGCCGCGAGGATGGCGGCCACCCGGTCCTTGTCCACTACGGCGTCCACCCCCTCGAGCCCGAGCAGCGGGTCCTCGTACACCGGGGGACCGCCGCCTCCGGCCGCGATCACGATCGTGCCCTGCTCCACCAGCCGCCGCACCACCGGCAGCTCGACGACGCCGAGCGGAGTTGGGCTGGTCGCCATCCGTCGCCAGTGCCCCGCGCCGTCGCGGCCAACGGCGTGACCTGACTCCCGGAGCCGCGCTACCTCGACGTCGCTCAGGGCGTGGCCGATCGGCTTGGTCGGCCGGCTCAGGGCCGGATCGTACCGGTCCACCAGCGTTTGGGTGACAACGGTGATGACATCGCGCGGCACCTGCGCGGCCGACAGCGCGTTCTGCAGCGACTGCTGGAGCATGTAGCCGATCCAGCCGGCGGTCTCCGCTACGAGCACGCCGAGCGGCAGTGGCTCGACCAGCCGCCGGGCAGCCTCGTTGCGCAGGAGCTCGTGGCCCACCTGCGGTCCGTTCCCGTGAACCAGTGCGATCCGCCACCCCGCACGGGCCAGCTCCACCACCGGGGCCAGGCTCTCTCGCGCCCGGCGGAACTGATTGGCGATCGTGGCCGGCTCTCCCGCGCGGGCCAGCGCGTTCCCGCCGAGGGCGAGCACCGCCGTCTTCACGCCGACACCCCAGGGCAAAAGCCCCCGAAGCTAGCCCCGGCCTCACGGGCGATCAAGCTCACCGCGCGCTCGAATCGAACGGCACGCCGAGGGCACGCCGGAGACCGCTCCAGGCCCGGCCGAACGCCTCCCAGTCGGAGCCGCGCAGGGCGGAGTCGGCTCGCTGGAGGAGTCGCCGCGCGTCCTCCAGCCGACTGGCCTGCGCCTGGCCCGCGATCGCCGGAACCGAGGCGCCCAGGAGGTTGCTCCACGCCTCCTGGAGGGTGTGGCCCGCACCCTGACGCTCGCCCGTGGCGACGGTGACCCAGACGAGAGATGGCCGCCCGCCCGGGAGGCCAGCGAAGTGGGACTGGTAGGCCACGAGGCCCTCGGGCGCCAGGTCGAAACGCACGGGCCCGTGCTCCAGGCGGCCCCCCTCCTCCCGGATCGAGTCGCTCAACGCGTTGTACGAGGGAAAGCGGGCCCAGCGGCTCTCGAGTGCGCTGCGCGACGGGAGCGCGGTCGCCGAGTCGAGACGGAACACGCGAAGGGCGTCGCTCCCCTCCTCGTGGCTTCCCACCAGGAGCGCGTTGAGCCGACGCTCGCCGACCCGCTCGAATGCCACCGTGAGCATGGGACCGGTCGTGTCAGCGGACCAGGCCACTTCGGCCTTGGGTGGCTCCGCGGCGTCGGCGCCGGCCCGCCCGCCCGTCGTGCCGAGCTTTCTGGCGGATCGCTCCACCTGGCGAGCCTGCGTCCGGAACAACTCGACCGGATACGGTGCAGCGCGCCAGACGGCCTCCGGAATCGCGGTGGCCGGCTCGATCACCCCCTCGGCGATGGCCGCCCAGGCCGAGGCGAGCGCGTCAGCGCCGGGACGCAGGTAGACGCGCGAGGCGCCCGTCTGAGCGGACACGGTACCGACCAGGGCGCCGCGCAGCCCCCCCACCCGCCTCCCGCGCCAGTCGAGACGGGTGGCGAGCGGAAACGCAGCCGCCGGCAGGTAGCCGTCCACGATCCACATCAGCTCGCCATCCACAATGCGCGCCACCGGCTCCCCCCACTCGGCGAACGGAGTGAGCCGCGCCAGGCGGGCCGCGGGCGACAGCGCCCAGTTGACGCGCGCGCCTGGGGCGAGATGGCCGAGGAGCTCCGGGGCCTGCAGCGCCCAGGCGAGCAGGATGCGGCGCGGCCAGGAGTCGAGCGCCACGCCCGGCTGGTCACCGCTTCCCACGCGATACGCCGGCGCCTGGGCGTGGAAGGCGCCGTCCCCGAGGTCGAGCAACGGCGCGGCGGCCGGCCCCGGCACGGAGTCCTGCGAGCGATAGAACAGTGCCTCGCCGGCTGGGCCGGTCCGATCGTCGGCCAGGGCGGTGAGCACGAGATGCCCGCCGGGGCGCGCCTGGCTGACCAGCCAGACGGGACGGCGGCCATCACCCACGGTCAGGAGCGTGGGATCGGCGGAGACGAGGTCCACCGAGTCCCCGGCGAGCAGGCGCGCCGCCATCGGCTGACTCCAGAGCGACGCGACCAGTGGTGGTGCGCCCCGGGCGCCCGCAAGGACCGGTGCCTCCCGCAGCGATTCGAGCCCGTAGGCGAGGCCCTCGAACTGCTCGACCGTCCGGCGGTCGGCGACGGGCTCGCCCTCGCCCCCGACGACCAGCGGCACCAGCCAGTGGCCGACCAGCGACGCCAGCGGCAGCACGATCCAGCCGGCGGCGGCGAGCGCATGGCGTGCCCGCACCGCCCACGCGGCCGAGAGCAGCGCGGTCGCGAGTGCGACGCCGGCAAGCAGCGGGCCGAACAGCGTGGTCGCGCGCCACAGCGCGCGGTCCGGCACGCCGTCCAAGCCGGCGACGAGCTCGAATGGCTCGAGCAGGTAGCCACCCATCAGCGTGAGCGCGAGAATGACGAGGAGCCAGCCGAGATGGATGCGCGCGTGGTTGTTCAGGGCGGGTCGCCCATCGAGCCAGCGGATCGCTCCGACCAGCAGGTACAGGCCGAAGACGAGCCCGAGCCCGAGCATGACGAGCAGGAAGCAGAAGTCGTGCACCGCGCGCCAGAGCGGGATCTGTGCCACGTACAACCCGAGGTCGCGCTGCAGGAGCGGATCGACCGCGCCGTAGCTGACCCCCTGCCAGCCCAGCGCCACCTCGGCCGCGTGCCCCGCGACTCCATTCCCGACGAGCAGTCCGAGCAGCGCGCCGGTGCCGATCGCGATGGCCAGCAGCGAGGCGGGCGTAAGCGCCTCGCGGAACTCCAGGTTGGCGACGCTGCGCCGCAGCTGCACCGACCCGACCGCGCGGGAGACGACGAGCAGATGCCCGATGAACCACGCGCCTGCGACGCTGACGCCCGCCAGTCTCACGATCCCGTGCAGCAGATTCCAGTCCGCAAGGAAGGTGACCGCCGAGGGCGAGACTTGTGCCGCCCACCATCGGTCGGCGAGGAGCGCCGCGGTCCAGCGGCCTCCAAAGAGCAGCAGGACGGCGCCCGCGAGGACGATGGCCAGGCGACGACCGCGACGGGTCACGTGCCTAGGCCCGGACGCCCCGTGCTGCGAGCCAGCCGACGACCTCGCTGCGAGCGGCGTCGAGTGAGCGCGGATCCGAGGCCTCGAACCGGAGCACCAGGATCGGCTGGGTGTTCGAGGCCCGAAGCAGACCCCATCCGTGCGGGAAGGTGATCCGGACGCCGTCGATGGTGTTCACGGGGTATCTCGCCGCAAAGTGGGCCGCGGCCGCCTCCACGATGGCGAACTTCTCCTCCTCGGAAACGTCCACCCGGATCTCCGGCGTGACCGTCGTCCTCGGGAGGTCGGCGAGCAGCGCGGAGAGACCATGGGGCTGGCGGCTCACGATTTCCAGCAACCGCGCCGCGGCGAACAGGGCGTCGTCGAAGCCGAGATAGTCCCCGCCGAAGAACATGTGCCCGCTCATCTCGCCCGCGAGCGGCGCCGCGAGCTCCTTCATCTTGGCCTTGATCAGCGAGTGGCCGGTCTTCCACATCACCGGCTGCGCGCCCGCCTCGCTGAGCGCGGCGGGAAGCACGTCGGAGCACTTCACGTCGAAGATGACGGGCGTGCCGGGCCCGAACCGCCGCACGGCATCGCGTCCGAGGACGACCAGGAGCATGTCGCCGTAGACGATCTCCCCCGTCTCGTCCACCGCACCGATCCGGTCGGCGTCCCCGTCGAAGGCCAGGCCCAGTTCCGCGCCGGTGCGGCGCACCTCGATCTGGAGGTCGCGCAGGTTCTCGGGAACGGTGGGATCAGGATGATGATTGGGAAAGGTACCGTCCGATTCACAGAACAGCGGCGTCACCTCGGCACCGAGTCCCCGCAGCGTCGAGATCGCCACCAGGCTGCCCACCCCGTTGCCGCAGTCCACCACGACCTTCACCGGACGCGCGAGCCGATGCCGCTCGATGATCCCCTCGCGATAGCGCGCGAGAACGGAAGCATCGCTGGTCTCCCGGCCGCTCCCGCTCCGCCACCGCTCCGCGACGATGATCTCCCACAGCCCGAGTAGGTCCTCGCCGTGAAACGCGTCGCCGCCGAGAACCATCTTGAAGCCGTTGAATTCGGGCGGGTTGTGCGAGCCGGTGACCTGGATACCCCCGTCCGCCCCCAGAGCGACGACGCCGAAATAGAGCGCGGGCGTCGGGAGGGTGCCCACGTCGACGGCCGTGCCCCCGGCCTCCGCGATGCCGCGTCGCACGCCGTCGGCGAGCGTGCCGCCCGATGGGCGGTTGTCGAGCCCGACCACGATGCGGGGGGCGTGGCCGAGTCGGTCCCAGGCGACGCTGGCGAACGCGCGCCCGAGGCCCCGGGCTAGATCGCCCGTGAGCTCGGTGCCAACGAGGCCGCGGACGTCGTACTGGCGGAAGATCGATCGGGGGGCCTTCATGCCCCCTTCACGGCCCGGCGAACGGGATCCCCGTCTGCGTCAGCGTCGTGGCGCTCCGGCCGGCCAGATCGAGCACCGCCCCGGGCCAGATGCCGAGCAGCAGGACCGCCGCCACCGACAGCGCAATGGCGCCGAGCGCCGTCGGCGCGAGCCGGACGCCCGCGTACCGGTCAGCGGCGGGCGAGGGCTTCATGTACATCGCCATGATCACCGGCAGGTAGTAGCCGGCGCTGACCACGCTCGTGAGCACCAGGATCACGGGAAGGATGTAGTGGCCTTCGGCCACGACCGCGGTGAGAATGTACCATTTGCCGATGAAGCCGAAGGTCCCGGGGAAGCCCAGCAGCGACAGCATGCACACGGTAAGCCCGAAGGCGATGCCCGGCCGGCTGCCCGCGAGCCCGGCGATCTCGTCCACCGTGACGTCGCGCTCGCCGCCACGGCCGAGGACGGCCAGGAAGCCGAAGCTGGCGAGGGTGGTCAGGCTGTACGCCAGCAGGTAAAGCAGTACCGCCCCATTACCCGCAGGCGAGCCCGGCCAGACCGCGGTCAGCAGATAGCCGGCATGCGCCACCGAGCTGTAGGCCAGCATCCGCTTCAGCGAGCGCTGGGTCAGGGCGACGAGGTTGCCGAGCACCATCGACGCGATCGCCAGGCCGGCAATGATCGGCTGCCACAGCCCGAGTGCGGACGGGAACGCCTCCATCAGCACGCGCACGAGCGCCGCGAAGGCGGCAGCCTTGACGCCGGTCGCCATGAAGCCGGTCACGGGCGTCGGCGAGCCGTCGTAGACGTCGGGCGCCCACATGTGGAACGGCACGGCCGCCACCTTGAAGGCAAACCCGATGATCAGGAGGCCAAGGCCCAGGGCCGCCATGAGCGGCAACGCCTTGCCGGCCAGCTGAGCCCCGACCAGCGACAGGTTGGTGGTGCCCGTGGCGCCATACACCAGCGCGATACCGTACAGCAAGAACCCCGAGGCGAAGGCGCCGATCAGGAAGTACTTGAGCGCGGCCTCGGCAGAGAAGGCGCTGGCACGATTGTACCCTGCCAGTACGTACACCGCGACCGACATCAGCTCGAGGCCCAGGAACAGGACGATCAAGTCCTCCGCTCCGCCGAGGAACATCATGCCGGCCGCGGCAAGCAGGATCAGCGGATAGTACTCGGGCGCCAGCAGGCTCTCGCGCTCGAGATAGCCGAGCGACAGAAGGATGGTGGCGGCGGCGGAGAGCAGCGCCACCGCGGCCGCCGCGTAGCGGAACGGGTCGAGCGCCACCATCTGGGCGAGGCCGTCGGGGGTCGCGCCGTTCACCCAGAGGGCCGCCAGCCCTGCGGCGCCAAGGGCGACACCCACGAAGCTGAGCCACCCCGCGAGCCGGCTGTCCTCCTCCGTCTGGTGGCGCCAGCTCACGACGAGGAGGACGACGAGTGCCCAGCCGGTGAGGAGCAGTTCCGGCAGGAGGGCGAGGGTCACGCCCCACGGAGTGGCGAGGTCGAGGCGGATCATCGGCCGTGCCCCGGCATTCCGGCCGTGGCTCCCAGGGTCGCGCTCGGCTCCGCCCCGGGTCGCGGCGCGGTGGCCTCCAGGTAGTGTCGCGTGGCCGACTCCATGCGCCGGAGCACCGGCGCGGGGTAGAGGCCCAGCCAGACGATGCCGACGATGAGCGGCAGCATCACGACCAACTCCCGCGGCGTGAGGTCGGTGAGGTGCTCGTTTTCACGATCGTCCAGGCGATTGAAGATCATCCGCTGGAGCGCCCAGAGGAGGTACGCGGCCGCGAAGATCACCCCGGTCGTGGCGATCCCCGTAGCCCACGGGAAGGCGGCGAAGCTGCCCAGGAGGACCAGGAACTCGCCCACGAATCCGTTGAGGCCCGGCAGCCCGATCGAGGACAGCGCCACCACCGTCAGGATGAGGCTGAACACCGGCACCACCCGGGCGATGCCCCCGTAGTCCTCGATCAGCCGGGTATGCCGCCGCTCGTAGATCATGCCGATGAGAAGGAACAGCGCGCCGGTGGAGAAGCCATGGCTGATCATGACCATCAGCGCCCCCTGCACGCTCTGCATGGTGCCGCCCCAGATCCCCAGCATGACGAAACCCAGATGGCTCACCGACGAGTAGGCCACCAGCTTCTTGATATCGGGCTGGACCAGCGCGACGAGCGCCCCGTAGATGACGCCGATCACGGCCAACGTCACCATCAGGTGGCTCACGGCCGGGCTGAGCGCCACCTGGGGAAAGAACGGCACCGCGAAGCGCAGGAAGCCGTAGGTCCCGATCTTCAGCATCACCCCGGCCAGCAGCACGCTGCCGGCAGTCGGCGCTTCGACGTGCGCATCGGGCAGCCAGGTATGGAACGGGAAGATCGGCACCTTGATGGCGAATGCCAGGGCAAACGCCGCGAAGAGCCAGGGGGCTGCGCTGCCGACCGTGCTCGCGTTCTGCAGCAAATGGTCGTAGGAGAAAGAGAGCAATCCGGTGGCGCTCTGCACCTTCCATACGAGCACGACGATCGCCACCAGCATGAGCAGCGAGCCGGTCATCGTGTAGATGAAGAACTTGATCGCCGCGTAGAGCCGATTGGTGCCACCCCAGATCCCGATGATGAAGTACATCGGGATCAGCATGACCTCGAAGAACACGTAGAAGAGGAACAGATCGAGGGCGATGAAGACGCCGACCAGCCCGGTGAGCAGCGTCAGCATCAAGGCGTAGAAACCGCGCTCACGGGTGGTGATGTAGCTCCAGCTGGCGAGGACGCTCAGCGGCATCAGCGCGGTCGTGAGCAGCACCATGACCAGTGCGATGCCGTCGATCCCCACCCGGTAGCTGATTCCCCAGCTCGTGATCCAGGGCGTATTGGAGACGAGCTGGAGCTGGCCCTGCCGTGGGTCGAGCGCCCACCAGAGTCCGACCGACAGGAGGAACTCGAGGGTGGTGACGACCAGCGCGGTGCGCTTGGCGGAGCGCTCGTCGCCCAGCAGCACCGGCACGACCCCGAGCAGCGGAAGCACGATGAGCGCGTGGAGGATCCACTGCCCGTAGCCGATCGAATGGAGCAAGGCGATCATCGGCCGGTCACCGGATCACGGCGCGCAGGATCCAGAGCGCACCCACGAGGAAGAGGACCACGTAGATTCCCACCTGCCCCGTTTGCAGCAGCCGGAGGCCGCCGCCGGCGAGCCGCGATACCCAGGCCGCGCCGTTCACCCCAACGCCGTCCACGAGCCCCTGGTCGACACCCTTCCACAACACCACCCGCGAGAGCCAGGCGAACGGCCGGACCACCACGGCGTCGTACAGCTCATCCACGTAGTACTTCCGATTCAGCACGAGTCCGAATCCGGTGTCGGCCGGGGCCTGCCTCGCCGGCAGGATCGGCCGGCGGAGCGTGGCCCGGACGCCGAGGACCAGCCCGAGGACACCGATCGCCACGGCGGCGCCGACCAGGAGATACTCGGTAGAGCCCTCCGGCATGACCAGACGGGTGAGCTTCGTTCCCGGCTCCATCACCGGCTCCAGCCAGCGCTCCAACGCGGCGTGGCCGCCGACGAAGTGGGGCAGGTTGAGCGCGCCACCCGCCAGGCTCAGCACGCCGAGCACCACCAGCGGTCCCGTCATGATCCACGGGGCCTCGTG
This sequence comes from Gemmatimonadales bacterium, assembly GCA_036769285.1. Classification (GTDB taxonomy): domain Bacteria; phylum Gemmatimonadota; class Gemmatimonadetes; order Gemmatimonadales; family GWC2-71-9; genus CAVVWJ01. The sequence continues at coordinate 12,642 of DAIPLK010000058.1, forward strand.
CAGGTGGGCCCGCTCCTTCTCGCCAGTCCGGTTCGCGCCGAGGAAGGTCATGGCCATGAGGCGGGCCATGTAGAAGGCCGTGAGCAGCGCGGCCACCACGCCCATCGCGTAGAAGAGGTAGTAGACCGGGATGTCGCCGCCCCGAGCGAAGGCCGCGGCAAGGATCTCATCCTTGGAGAAGAAGCCCGAGAACGGCGGGATCCCGGCAATCGCGAGCGTCGCGATCACCATCAGCCCGAAGGTCCATGGCAGGTACCGCCGGAGCCCGCCCATGTTGCGCATGTCCTGCGCATCGTCGTGGGAGTGCGTGGCGTGATACGCGTGGTGCATCGCGTGGATCACGCTGCCCGAGCCGAGGAAGAGGAGGGCCTTGAAGAAGGCGTGGGTCGCGAGGTGGAACACGCCCGCCACGTAGGCGCCGGTCCCCACGCCCAGGAACATGTACCCGAGCTGGGAGACGGTGGAGTAGGCCAGCACCCTCTTGATGTCGTACTGCCGGAGGCCGATGGTCGCCGCAAACAGCGCCGTCAATGCCCCGACGCCCGCCACCACCGTGCTCGAGAGCGGCGCCAGCGCGAAGAGCACGTTGGTCCGAGCCACGAGATAGACGCCGGCCGTGACCATGGTGGCGGCGTGGATCAGCGCCGACACGGGCGTCGGGCCGGCCATGGCGTCAGGAAGCCAGGTATACAGCGGAATCTGGGCCGACTTGCCGGTGCACCCGAGGAAGAGAAACAGTGTGATCGCCGTGACGATCGCGCCCCCCGGAAGGAGCATGTCGGGAGCGTGCTCAGTCACGTAGGCCAGGTCGAGGCTGCCAAACGTGCGCCAGATGAAGAACATGGCGACGAGGAAGCCGAAGTCGCCGATTCGGTTCATGATGAACGCCTTCTTGCCGGCGTCCGCGTTGGCCTTCTCGGTGAACCAGAACCCGATCAGGAGGTAGGAACAGAGGCCCACGCCTTCCCAGCCGATGAACATCACGGGGAAGCTCGACCCGAGTACCAGCACCAGCATGAAGACGACGAAGAGATTCAGGTACGCGAAGTACCGCGCGTACCCCGGATCCTCCTTCATGTACCCGACGCTGAACAGGTGGATCAAGCTCCCGACGCCGGTGACGATCAGCAGCATCACCGCCGAGAGCTGGTCCACCTGGAAGGCGAGGTCCACCTGGAGGCGCTCGACCGGGAGCCACGACCAGAGCCTCACGACGATGGGCACGTGCGGCGGCTCCCGCCAGAGCTCGAGGAAGACGCCCAGCGAGACTGCGAAGGCGCCGAGGAGGACGCCGGCCCCCACCACCGACACCAGGCCCTTGGCCCGCGGACGCCAGAGCGCCAGCGCGCCGTTCACCAGGAACCCCGCCAACGGGAGCGCGACAGCGAGCCAGACCGCGTGTATGAAGGTCATCAGCCCCGCAGCAGGTTGATGTTCTGGAGGTCGACCGACTGTCTCTGACGGAAGACCGCGAGGATGATCGCCAGCCCGACTGCCGCCTCGGCCGCGGCGACCGTCATGACGAACAAGACCATGATGTAGCCGCTCGCGCCGTGCAGCTGCGCCAGCGCCACAAAGGTCAGATTCACGGCGTTCAACATCAGCTCGATGCACATGAAGAGCACGATCGCGTTGCGGCGGAGCAGCACGCCCGCGACGCCAAGGCTGAAGAGAACGGCCGAGAGCCCGAGGGCCGGTCCGAGGAAGGTCGGTCCTGTCATCAGATCTTCCGTTTGGCGAGCACGACCGCGCCGACGATGGCGGCGAGGAGGAGGATCGAGGTGATCTCGAACGGCACCAGATAGATCTGGAAGAGGGGCGCGGCCAGTGCGCCGACCACGCCGCGCGCCGCCGCCTCCTGCCGGCTCAGCTCGCCCGCCGCGAAGACCGTCGCCGGGTCGGCCAGGACCGGCGCCTGTGCCAGCTCCGCCGCGAGCCGCCGTGGCGTGTAGCGCCAGAGGGCGAGGAGCTCAATCAGCAGCAGACCGATGATCACGACCGTCGCACCGACGGTCCCCGGCCCGCGCATGTCGGATGTTGCGTGAGTCAGGTTGAGGAGCATGATGACGAACAGGAACACCACCATGATGGCGCCCACGTAGACCAGGATCTGGAGGATCCCGATCAGCTCGGCGCCGAGGAGGACGTAGATCGCGGCGAGCGAGAACATGGTGGACATCAGCCACATGGCCGACGCCACCGGATTCCGCTGGAGGATGCACAGCGTCGCACCTGCGACGGCCGCGACGGCGAAGATGTAGAACACGGCCTCGCTCATCTACTCTCCCTGGGGATCGCTCGGGTCCCACAGCGTCGAGACCGCGTGGGTCTGCGACTGGAGCCGCTCCAAGTCGTACACGAAGCGCCCGCGGCTGTACTCGGCGTTCTCGAA
>DAIPLK010000164.1:0-4624 GCA_036769285.1 Gemmatimonadales bacterium
GTGGCCAGCACGGGCGCGAGCGCGGTGACGCGGAACAGCGAGTCGCCCGGGTTCACCAGCCGCTGGACTCGGGTCATCCGCGCCGTGACCACCCCGGCGAACGGTGCCACGATGCGGGTGAGGTCGTAGTCGCGCTGCGCCTTGCGGAGTGCCAGATCGGCGTCGCGGTGCTCGAACTCGACCTGCTCCGAGTCGGCGCGGGTGACCACGCCGGCGGTGGTGAGGGCGCGCTGGCGCTCGACCCGCTGCGCCGCGTTGGCCGCCTTCTCGCGCGCCTGCGCCAGGGCGATCTCCTGGTCGGTGCTCTCGAGCCGCGCGAGCGGCTGGCCGGCCGCCACCCGGGTGCCGATGTCGGCGAGGATGCTCTCGACGACGCCGGTGGATCGCGCCAGCACCGCGGCGTCGTGCTCGACGTAGAGCTGCGACGGCAGGGTCAGCGGGCGGTCGACCGTGGTGCTCTCGGCCGTGGCGATGACGCCCGCGGGTCCGGAGCCGGGCGTGGCGGCGGCGGCAGTCTCGACCGGCCGCCCCCTGTCGCCACCGCAGGCGGCGAGCAGGAGCGCGAACGGTATGGCTGGGCGGATCACGACCAGGCCCTCCACCAGAGGAGTCGCGCCCAGCGGGCCGGCCCGCGGAAGAGCCGGGTGGCCGCCGAGGCGGGATCGGTGAGCACGCGGACGTACGCCGCCATGCTCGGCTTGAGCGCGCCGTCGGGGTTGGCGACCACCGCGCGCACGGGGTAGCGGACTTCGGCCGCCGTGTCGGCGGGGAGGGGCGCCACCGACCGGACGCTGCCGACGAAGGTCCGTTGTGGCACGGCGTCCACGCGGAGCCGCACCTGCTGCCCCGGCCGCACCCGCCCGATGTCGCGCTGCGCGACGCCGAACTCAAGCTCGAGGGAGTCGGTCCGACCGATGGCCATGAGCAGGTCGCCCTCCTCGATCGAGCTCCCGACCTGCTCCGAGACGCGCGGCGTGAGGACCACCCCGCCCACCGGCGCGCGGAGCGTGGTGAGCTCCAGCTCCTCGTCGAGCAGCGCCACCTCCCGGCGGAGCGCGTCTGCGCGGATCCGGTGGAGCCGCTCCTCCGAGGCGTCGCCGCGGCTCGCGGCCAGCGCGGCCAGCCGGTCGGCGGCCGCGGCCTCCGCGGCCGTGGCCTCGCGGTCGGCGCGGAGGCTGGTGGCGCGGAGGTAGGCGACCGGCGCGCCCCGCGCCACGACGCTCCCCTCGGTCACCGGAATCCGCTCGACCACACCGGCCACCAGCGCACGGACGGGCGCGTAGGCGCCGGCGCGAAACGCGGCGTGCTCGCCTTGCACCCGCAACGGCCACCGCACCAGGACCAGGCCCGCCAGCGTGAGCACCGCGATACCGCCGTAGATCTGGAGTCGCCGCCGGGGGATGGCACGGAAGGCCTGCCGCTTCGCGGCGATCGCGCCCAGCGCGTCCACCATCGGCACCTGGTGGTAGAGCTGCGCGTTCCGGAGCGCCACGGCGGTCTGGTTGGCCAGGATGGCGGCGACTTCGCGCTGCGTCGGCGTGGCGAAATCCACCGAGTGCGACTCGAACACGAGCACGCCGAGGACGCCCTCCTCGTCCTTGAGCGGGAGGTAAAGGCCGCTCTCGACCGCGTCGTTCTCCAGGTCCGGGCCGAAGATGGTCACGAACATCCGCTCGGCGTCGGAGCCGGGCGCCACCCGCTCGACGAGGTAGAGCGGCTCACCATGGCCCGCCGCCCACTCGGCACGCGCCACCAGGTCCTGCAGCTTGGGATCCTTGGGGTCTACCGTCTCCTCGCCCGCCACGGCCCGGATGTCGCAGCGGCCCTTCTCGTAGAGCGCCACGGCGGCGCGGTCGAACGGCAGGGCGCGTGACGCCAGGTTGACCACGGACTGGAGCACGCGGTCGAGATCCAGGGTGGCGGTGATCTCGCGGCTGATGTCGAGCAGGACCGCGAGATCGCCGGCGCGCTTCTCGGAGGCGTGCAGCTGGGCGTTCCGGAGCGCGATCGCCGCCACCGCGGCCAGCCCCTCGAGCAGCTCGCGGTCGCGGTCGTCGAAGACGCCGCCGCCCGTGGTCTTGTCGGTCACCTGGATTGCGCCGACGGTGACGCCGCCGACCACCATCGCCGTGGCCATCACGTTCTGGGTCTCATCCCCGACGAGCTCGGCGCCCACCGGGAGCTCGGCGCCCACCAGCCGCTCGCCGCCCACGGCGATGCGACAGCGCAGCACGTCGCCATCGGTGATCCAGATCGAGCCGCCCTTGGCGCCAAGCGCGGCGAGGGCGCGATGGAACACCTTCGGCAGCAGCTCGTCGAAGTCGAGGGACGCGCTGAGCTCCAGGCTGGTCGAGTGCAGCAGCCTGAGACGCTCGACTTCCTCGCGCAGTTCGTCGGTGGACGTGGCGGGAGCGCTCATGATCTGTGGTGATGGTCTGCGTGAAAGACGGGCTCCGGCTACCCTCATCGGGGAAGCCGGAGCCCGGACCAGCGCCCCCGTCCGGGGCGCCGCAAAGAGTCGGTCGCGACTACCGCGTAATCTTCATCGGCGCGACCTTCTCTTCGAGCTCTTCGACGCCCAGCTCGACGTCCTTCGACGGAACGGGCTTCTTCGGCTGCTGTTCGGGGGTCTTGGTCCGGGACTGCTCGTCGTGCTTGCTCATGATAGCTCTCGTTTGGTAGAAGGTCGAGATGTGACAGCCGGGATTACTTGCCCTTGTTGAACACTTGAATCGGTGCGATGCGCTCCTCGAGCTCGCTCACCGTCAACTCCAGGCTCTCGGCATCCTTGCCCGTGGCGTTGCGAATCGTGGCCTTCTGGTCAGCGGTCAACTCGATCCGAACCTGCCCCTTGGCGTCTGACATGATGCGCTCCCGAGATCGTTAACGGTGATGGGTCGGCCAGCGTTCAACTGGAGGAGCAAGCTAGGGGCCCTCCGTGAAAAGATCGTGATTGCCTCCTTGCCCTTTCGGGAATCCCCGGTACGTTGAAGCTGTCCTCCCCTGGGGCCCTGCCGCTGCCCAACTACAGTCTCGGCCTGTTCGGAGCGCCCGTCCTCGCCTCAGACGAGGGGGGGCCGGTCACGCCGCCACTCGGGGCCAAGCCGTTGGCGCTGCTGGCGTTCCTCGTACTGGAGCGGCGACCGCAGAGCCGGGAGGCGCTGGCGGGGCTGCTCTGGGGCGAGTCGCCCGAGACCGAGGCGCGGGCGTCCCTTCGCCAGGCGCTCAAGCATCTGCGGGGCGCGCTTGGCGAGGTGCTCCACGCGGACCGCACCCTGATCGAGCTGGCCGCCCCGCTCGCCTGTGACGTCCTCGAGTTCCGCGCCGCCCTCCAGCAGGATCCCGCCCGCGCCGCCGGCTTCGACGTCCCGCGATTCCTCGACGGGTTCTCCATCCGCCGGGCCCCGGCGTTCGAGGACTGGGTAGCGAGCACCCGGGTGACGCTCCGCCGGCAGTACCACGAGGTGCTCGGTCGCCTGGCGCGTGAGGCCATGGGACAGTGGCGCTGGCGCGAGGCGGTCGAGCTGGCCGACCGGTGGCTGGCGGGCGATCCCGTCTCGGACGAGGCGGCCCAGCTCGCGGTCGAGGCGCGCTACCTGTCGGGCAACCGGGCCGGGGCGCTCGCCCGGTTCGCGGAGTACCGGGAGCTGCTGGGACGCGAGGCGGGCTGTGAGCCGAGCCGCGCGCTGCAGGCGCTGGTGCGACGGGTGGAGGCGGACCGCGCCGCGGCGGACTCCCGCCCCATCACCGACGAGTGGTACGCCCACGCGCCCTCGTTCGAGGCCAGCCTGATCGGCCGAGACGCTCAGTGGAAGACGCTCACCACCGCGTGGAAGGCCGTGCGGCGTGGCCAGGGTCGCATCGTGCTGATCGAGGGCGAGTCGGGAGTGGGGAAGTCGCGGCTCACTGGCGAGTTCCTGCGCTGGGTCGTGGCCGAGGGCGGCACGGTGCTCCGGGGACGGAGTTACGACCGGCGGGCCGGGATCCCGTACGAGCCGGTCGTCGAGGCACTGCGCGGCGCGTTGGATGCCCCGGGCCTCTCGGGGACCTCCCCCGAATGGCTGGTGGAGGTGGCCCGCCTGGTCCCGGAGCTCCGGGAGCGCTTCCCGGGTCTGCCCGCCGCGGCCGCCGCCGACGCCGGCGAGGGGTGGCGCCTCTTCGAGGGGGTGGCGCAGGTGCTCGCGGCGGCTGCCGCCGAGCGCCCGGTCGTGATCGCGACCGACGACCTCCAATGGTGTGACGAGGACAGCTGCAACCTGCTCCGCTTCCTCACCCGCCGCCTCGAGCGGGTGCCGGTGCTCTGGCTGGGCCTGCTCACGCTCGGCGAGGTCGAGCGGGACGCGCCCGCGGCCCGGCTCTGCCGCGTGCTCCGCGCCAAGGCCCACGCCGACGTCGTCACGCTCGGTCCTCTGAGCGAGGAGGAGGCGTGGCAGCTGGTGCGGGAGATGGGCCACCTGAGCACGCCGACCGGCGGCCGCCGGTTCGCGGCCCGGCTCCACCGGATCACGGGCGGGAATCCGTTCTACGTGATCGAGCTGCTGAAGACGATGTTCGCCCAGGGCCTCCTCGCCATGGACGCCGAGACCGGGGAGTGGACCGTGGTGCCGGAGGAGATCGGGAGCGG
>DAIPLK010000165.1:0-4620 GCA_036769285.1 Gemmatimonadales bacterium
GGAGCCGCTCCAAGTCGTACACGAAGCGCCCGCGGCTGTACTCGGCGTTCTCGAAATGCACGCCCACGTGGATCGCCTCCTCGGGGCAGACCTCCTGGCAGTATCCGCAGAAGACGCAGCGGAACTCGTCGATCTCGTAGATCAGCGGGTAGCGGTTTCCCTGCTCGTCCTCCCCCGGCACCAACTTGATGCAATTGGCGGGACAGATCTGCGGGCAGAGACCGCACGCGACGCACTTGGACCGCCCCTGCTCGTCGGTCAGCATGCGGTGGGTGCCGCGCCAGCGCTGGGAGATGCTCCAGTCGGTGGTGCTCTTCTGCTCGGGGTACTGCATCGTCACCTTCGGCTCGAGCATGTGCTTGAAGGTGAGCGCCATGCCCTTGAGCGCGGCACGCACGTAGCTGACCTCGCGCTCGGGGCGCTTCATGACCTTGACGCCGATAGCCATCAGCCCGTCACCGTGGCGCGCTCGGGGGGCGCCTGAGAGAGTTGCTGCCGCCGGTTGGAGCCCTTGATGAAGACCCCGCTGTCCAGCAGCCCGAAGACGAGGAGGCCCATGACCACGTTGACGCCGAAGAGGCCCAGCGACCGGAGCTTGGGATCGGTGATCCCGGCGAGGTGCTCGATCCCGTAGATCGCCGTGCAGATCACCATGATGTAGGCCAGGGCCAGCGGCATCAGCACCTTCCACCCCAGTGCCATCAGCTGGTCGTAGCGGAAGCGCGGCAGCGTCCACCGGATCCACATCACGACGAAGATCCAGAACATCAGCTTAAGGAAGAAGAACCCGCCGGTGGCAATCGTCTGGAGCACCCCGCCCTGCTCGTCCCAGCGTCCGGGAATGTCCCAGCCGCCGAAGAAGATGGTCGTGACCATCGCGCAGACGGTGACGACGTTCGCGTATTCGGCGATGAAGAAGAAGGAGAACTTCATCGCGCTGTACTCGGTGTGGTAGCCAGCGACCAGCTCCGACTCGGCCTCGGGGAGGTCGAACGGGAGCCGGTTCGTCTCGGCGAACCCCGAAACCAGGAACACGAAGAACGAGAGGAAGAGCGGCAGGACGTACCACAGCCCCGCCTGCTGGTCGTGGATGATCACCGAGAAGCTCACGTTGCCGCTCAAGAGGAGCACCGGGATGAGGCTCAGCCCCATCGCCACCTCGTAGGAGACCATCTGCGCGCTGGCCCGGAGCCCACCCAGCAGCGCGTACTTGCTGTTCGACGACCAGCCGGCCAGGGCAATGCCGTAGACGCCCATCGAGCTGATCGCCAAGACGAAGAGGAATCCGATCGGCAGGTCGGCCACGACCATCGGCATCAGACCGTGATAGGCCAAGCGACCCAGGGGACCCAGGGTGAGGTCGAAGTCCACCGGCAGCGGCGCCGCGAACGGGATGACCGCCGAGAGCAGCAGCGCCGGAATGAACGAGAGCGCCGGCGCGAGAAAGAACAGCCACCGGTTGGCCAGCGCCGGATAGGTCTCTTCCTTGAGGATGTTCTTGACCCCGTCCGCGGCCGGCTGGAGGAGCCCGGCCCAGCCGACCCGATTCGGGCCGCGCCGGTTCTGCATCCAGGCGCTGACCTTGCGTTCCATGAGCGTGAGCAGCGCGACACCGATCATCATCGCGGTGAAGACGAAGAGCATCTTGAGGACGCTCACCAGGAGGAAGCCCCTCATTTCGGGGGTCATCGGCCGCCCCCATCGCTCCCGCTCAGGGCGAGCTCGGGCGCACCTCGCAGGACACGGCCGGTGTAACCCAGGTCACCGTGGCTCAGCCCGGCGAAGACGGGCCACCGCTCGCCCAGGAGCAGGAACGCGTCGGCGGCCGTGGATGGCGCCTCCGCGCTCGGCCCCGGCCCGGCCAGGACCTCGCCCGCGATCCACCACGCGGGGCGCGCCATCCCGGGCTGCGACTTGGCCTGCTGGTAGCGCTGCAGGCGCCGGTCGCGGTTCACGTACGTGCCGTTCTCCTCGGCCATCGAAGTCACCGGCAGCACCAGCTCGGCGTTCCGGAGCGCCTCGGCGAACACCGTGCCGAGCACGATCACGGCGCCCGGCGCCGCCGCGAGCGCGGCTTCATCGGCCCCGGTGAGATCGGCGTCCAGAACGATGACCACGGCCGCGGACGGCGTCCGCTGCAGCGCGGCTTCCCAGTGGCGCGTGTACCCCAGCAGCTCGGCGCCGGCCAGGTTCGGGGCCCGCTCCCGGCGGAGGGCCAGGTTCGGGATGCCGGGCAGCGGGGCCTCGTCGCCGAGCGGCACCTGTACGGCGGCCGTCACCTCGAAGCGGTCCACCAGCCGGCGCACGAGACCGAGCGACTCGGTGGAGGCGCGACCGGAGGCCAGCAGCACGGCCGAGCCCGACGCGCCGCGGAGCACCTGCTCCAGCCGAGCCAGCGCGGTATCCCAATCGGTGGCGATGTGGCGGCCCCCGTCGCGAACCAGCGGCGCCTCGATCCGGTCGCCCCGGTTCATCCAGCGGTAGTTCATTCGCCCTTCGTCGCAGATGAAGTGCCGGTTGACCTCCAGATTCGGCCGCGGCCGGATTCGCACGACCACGTCGTCGCGCGTGTCGATGTTGATGTTGCAGCCCTGAGTGCAGCCCGGGCACACGCTCGCGGACTTGTCGAGATCCCAGGCACGCGCCTTATGCAGGAAGTCCTTGGAGAGCAGCGAGCCCACGGGGCACAGGTCCACGACGTTGCCGGACCACGGATGATCGAGCGTCTGCTGCTCGGAGATGCCGATGTACGCCCGGTCACCGCGCTCGGAGACATTCAGCACCGGCGTCCCCGCCACGTCGTCCATGAAGCGGACACACCGGGTGCAGAGGATGCAGCGGTTGGGGACGTAGAGGACGTCGGGACCGAAATCCTCGACCGGATTGTAGCGCTTGGCGTACTCGCTGTAGCGGGTGCCCGAGCGGCCTTCCTGGAAGACGTAGTCCTGCAGCTCGCACTCGCCCGCCTGGTCGCAGATCGGGCAGTCGAGCGGGTGGTTGATGAGGAGAAGCTCGAGGACGCCCTCGCGCGCCTTCTTGGCGCTGGCGCTGTTGACGTGCACTACCTGGCCCTCGGTCACCGTCGTGACGCAGGCCGGCATCAGTTTGGGCGCCTTCTCCACCTCCACCAGGCACATCCGGCAGACGGCGGGGCTCGGCAGCGAGGGGTGATAGCAGTAGTGCGGCACCAGCACGCCCGCCTGCTTGGCGGCCTCGATGATCGGGGTCCCCTTGGGCACGCTCACGGGCATGCCGTCGATCGTCACGTTGACCAGGTCGTCGGCCATCGGTCTTCCTTGCCTCAGACCGCCGCGAGCGCCGGCTCGCGCGCCCCGGCGATGTAAGCCTCGAACTCGGAGCGGAACTTCTGGATACCGCTGACGACCGGCGCGGCGCAGGAGTCGCTCAGGACGCAGATCGTCTTGCCGGTCATGTTCTCGGAGAGATCCAGGAGCAGTTGGAAGTCCTCCTGCTTTCCCTTCCCGGCCAGGATGCGCTCCAGGATCTTGGTGGTCCACGCCGTGCCCTCGCGGCACTGGGTGCATTGGGCGCACGACTCGTGGGCGTAGAACCGGGCCAGCCGCCAGATCTGGTAGACCATATCGGTGGTGTCGTCCATCACGATCATGCCCGCCGAGCCGAGCATCGAGCCCTTCTCGACGATCCCCTCGTAGTCGAACAGCGCCGCCTCGGCCTCCTCGCGCGTCATGATCGGCACCGAGCTGCCGCCGGGGATGACCGCCTTGAAGGTCCGGCCGGGCTTTGGGCCGCCCGCCATGTCGTAGAGGATGTCCTTGAGCGGGGTGCCCATGGTGACCTCGTAGTTGCCCGGCCGCTGCACGTGGCCGCAGATCGAGATCAGCTTGGTGCCGGTGCTCTTGGGATTGCCGAGACAGAGGCCCTTGTACCACGCCGCGCCGCGATTGAGGATGTGCGGCACCGCGGTCAGCGTCTCGACGTTGTTGATCGTCGTCGGCATGCCGAACAGTCCGGCCGCCGCCGGGAAGGGCGGCTTGATGCGGGGATTGCCGCGCTTGCCCTCGATCGAGTTCATCATCGCGGTCTCTTCGCCGCAGATGTAGGCCCCGGCGCCACGGTGCAGGACCATGTCGATCCGCTTGCCGCTGCCGAACGCGTCGGCACCCAGCGCCCCGTGCGCATAGGCCTCCTCGACCGCCGCCGACACGATCCTCAAGGGGTCGGTAAACTCGCCCCTGATGTAGATGTAGCAACGTTCAGCGCCGATGGCGTATGCCGCGATGGCGCATCCTTCGATCATGGCGTGCGGCGTCCAACGCATGATCTCCCGATCCTTGAACGTGCCGGGCTCCGACTCGTCGGCGTTGCAGACCAGGTAGTGCGGCCGGGTCACTTCCTTCGGCATGAAGGACCACTTGAGGCCCGTCGGGAACCCGGCGCCGCCGCGGCCACGGAGGCCGGAGGCCTTCACTTCCTCGATGATCGCGTCCCGCGTCATGCCCAGCGCCTTCCGGAGCGCTACGTAGCCGCCGCGCTTCACCCAGCCGTCGTAGCCGCGCGCCTCGGGGTCGCCGAAGTACTGCGAGAGGACCACCGTCTCCTTCGGGTGGCTCGGATGCGGATAGCCCATTACGGATACCT
>DAIPLK010000166.1:0-4608 GCA_036769285.1 Gemmatimonadales bacterium
TCCCGCCGCTCCCACACGTTGAGAATCGCCTCGACGACGTAGTCGATGTGGCTCTGGGTGTACACCCGCCGCGGGATCGCCAGGCGCACCAGCTCCATCGGCGCCGGCGTCTCGGCGCCGGTGGCCGGGTCGCGCCGGCCGAACATCACGGTGCCGATCTCGACCGCGCGGATCCCCGCCTCGCGATACAGCTCGACCACCAGCGCCTGCCCCGGCAGCTCGAGCGCGGGGATCCGCGGAAAGAACGCCGACGCGTCGAGGTACACCGCGTGCCCGCCGGGCGGCTGGACGATGGGGATGCCGGCCCGGCTCACGTGGTCGCCGAGGTAGGTGGTGGAGGTGATGCGGTAGAGGAGATAGTCCTCGTCGAGCGCCTCGGTGAGCCCGACGGCGATGGCGTCGAGGTCCCGCCCGGCCATGCCGCCGTAGGTGGGGAACCCCTCGGTGAGGATGAGGAGGTTCCGCTCCAGTCGCGCCAACTGGTCGTCGTTGGTGGCCAGGAACCCGCCGATGTTGGCCATCCCGTCCTTCTTGGCCGACATGGTGCACCCGTCCGCGTAGGAGAACAGCTCGCGCGCGATCTCGACCGGCGGCCGGGCGGCGTAGCCCTCCTCGCGCAGCTTGATGAAGTACGCGTTCTCCGCGAAGCGGCAGGCGTCTATGTAAAGCGGGATGCCGTGCTCGCGGCATACCGCCGACACCTCGCGCACGTTGGCCATCGAGACCGGCTGCCCGCCGCCCGAGTTGTTGGTCACCGTCAGCATGCAGAGCGGGATCCGCTCGCGCCCCACCTCCGCGATCAGCGCTTTGAGCCGACCGACGTCCATGTTCCCCTTGAACGGGTGCCGCGCCGACGGCACCCGCCCCTCGTCGATCACCAGGTCGCGCGCCTCGGCGCCGGTGGCCTCGACGTTAGCGCGGGTGGTGTCGAAATGGGTGTTGTTGGGGACGACGTCGCCGGGTTTGCAGAGGGTGGAGAAGAGGATCCGTTCGGCCGCGCGACCCTGGTGGGTGGGCAGCACATTGCGGAAACCGAAGATGCCGCGCACCGCGGCCTCGAACCGGTACCAGGAGCGGCTGCCGGCGTACGCCTCGTCGCCGCGCATGATCGCGGCCCACTGCTCGGCGCTCATCGCCGCGGTGCCGCTGTCGGTGAGCAGGTCGATGAGCACGTCCTCGGCGCGAAGCAGGAACACGTTGTAGCCGGCGTCCCGGAGCTTGGCGTCGCGCTCGGCCGGGGTGGTCATCCGGATCGGCTCGACCGACTTGATCTTGAACGGCTCGATGATGGTGCGCATGCCCAGTAAGGTAGCCGCCGAGTCACGCTGAGCGAAGCGAAGGGGGCATTACCCCCGTTATCTTCGCGCCATGCCCGTCCGCTCCCGCGCGCGACTCCAGCTCGCCGCCGCCGCGCTTCTGTTCTCGACCGGCGGCGCCGCGATCAAGGCCGCGGCGTTCACGGGCTGGCAGATCGCGAGCTTCCGGAGCGGGGTGGCGGCGATCGCCATCCTGCTGATGACCCCGGCGGCCCGGCGCGGGTGGAGCGTGCGGGCGGTGCTGGTGGGGTTCGCGTACGCGGCGTGTCTCACGCTGTTCGTGCTGGCCAACCGGCTCACGACCGCTGCCAACACGATCTTTCTCCAGAGCACGGCGCCGCTCTACTTGCTGGTGCTCGGCCCCTGGTTGCTCAAGGAACCGATCCGGCGGCAGGACGTCGCGTTCATGGCGGCGGTCGGGTTGGGCCTAGCGTTCTTCTTCGTGAGCGCGGAGGCGCCGGTGGCGACGGCGCCGGATCCGGTGACGGGGAACATCCTGGCCCTGGTGAGCGGTTTCTTCTGGGCGCTCACGGTGTGCGGCCTGCGCTGGATGGGCGCGGCGGACGGCGAGCACGGATCGCCGGTGGCGGCGGTGGTGAGCGGGAACATCACGGCGTTCCTCGTTGCCCTCCCGATGGCACTGCCGCTGGGCCCGCACCAGCCGGTGGACTGGGCGGTCATCATCTACCTGGGCGTCTTCCAGATCGCGCTGGCGTACGTGCTGGTGACCTCGGCGCTCAGGCACATCGCGGCGCTCGAGGCGTCGCTCATCCTGCTCATCGAGCCGGTGCTGAACCCGGTCTGGGCCTGGGTGTTCCAGGGCGAGCGGCCGGGCGCGTGGGCGCTGGTCGGCGGCGCGATCATCCTGGGGGCCACGACGCTCAAGGGCTGGCTCGACGCGCGGGCCCACCGCCGGGTGGCGCCGCCGGCGGAGCTGGCGGTGGACGTAGAGGCATAGAGAGGAGGGCGCGGCCCGAATGGATACGCTGATCGAGACGGTGCGCATGCGGAACGGGGCGGCGCCGCTCTGGTACCTCCACGTCCGCCGGCTGGCGACGAGCTGCCGCGCGCTCGGCGTGCCGATTCCGATGGAGCTGATCACGCCGGAGGGTGGGGCGGACCGGGTGCATCGGCTGCTGGTGAGCCGGCGCGGCGTGGTGGCGGGCGAGCGGCCGGTGGGTAGCACGGCGCCGGTGCGGCTGGTCACGTCGAAGGTGGTCCATCGGCCGTATCCCCACAAGCTGGTGGAGCGTGAGCGGTTCGACCGCGCGCTGGCGGATGCCAAGGCGGTGGGCGCTGACGACGGGCTCCTGCTCACGGTTGGCGGACAGGTGGCGGAGACCGCGATCTGGGGAATCTTCTGGTGGGAGGACGGCCGAGTGGCGGGGCCGGCGCTCGAGATCGGGATTCTGCCGGGGGTGGGCCGGTCGCGGATAGCGGAGATCCAGGGCGAGATCCAGGAGCGGAAGGTCACGCTCGAGGAGATCAGGGGCAAATCGCTGTTCGTGGCGAACTCGGTGCGCGGGGTGGTGCCGGTGGCGACGCTGGACGGTGTGGAGGTGCCGCGCGCGGAGGAAACCGTGGCGTTGGCGGAGCGTTTCTGGCCTTGACCCGAGCCCCCCGGACGCGGTACTTTTTGCGGCTCTGGAACGGGGCCAAGGCTCCCCGCGGTGGTTGTAGCTCAATCGGTTAGAGCGCCGGACTGTGGCTCCGGAGGTTGCGGGTTCAAGTCCCGTCAGCCACCCTGGTGAAGGTGCAGAGGTCCGTAGCTCAATTGGTAGAGCACCGGTCTCCAAAACCGGGGGTTGCAGGTTCGATTCCTGCCGGGCCTGCTGGCGGAAGGCGGAAGCAATGCGGGGCGGCGGTTCACCCGGCGCTATCGTCTAGGGGACTAGGACGGGGCCCTCTCAAGGCCCAAACACGGGTTCGAATCCCGTTAGCGCTATAGAGGCAGCGAGGAAGGGACGGCCCCATCGTCTATCGGTTAGGACGGGACCCTTTCAAGGTCCAGAGAGGGGTTCGACTCCCCTTGGGGCTATGGTGGGGTGGGGGACGGGAGCCGGGGGGAGAGCGGGTCCGGCGCCGCTAGCTCAATTGGCAGAGCAAGTGACTCTTAATCACTAGGTTGTAGGTTCGATTCCTACGCGGCGCACTTGGGGGCGGGACGAGCGATCGGGAGGCGTGAGACGGGCTGCCGGGGACGGCGGCCCGTTTCGTCTTCAGGAGGCCGCGAGATCGGTGTCGCAGAATCGTCGATGTCCGCACGACCTTCCCTCTTACGTGTGCGGGACGCGAGCAACAAGGTTGGCAAGCACGGCTCGCCATCGATCCGACAAGGGTCGGAGCGCCGCCCACGCTCACAGTCTTCCGGGATTCACGCTCTCGGCCCGCCGGCATTCCCTTGGGGAGGGTCTATGCGCCGCACCAATCGAAGCCTCATCTACGTGGCCACCTACCTCCTGGCGAGCGGCGTGTTCCTCCTGCTAGCGCCCCGGCTTGCCCTCCGTCTCCTGCTATCGACCGGCGACTACGGCGACATCTTCCCACGGCTTGTCGGCATGCTGCTCCTGGGCCTCGGAGTACTCGTCCTTCAGATCATCCGCTACCGGGTTGAGTCACTCTATCCCTCAACCCTCGGCGTCCGCGCCGGGTTCTGCCTCGGCTTTGTGGGGCTCTACCTCATGAGTCGTGACCCCCTCTTCTTGCTGCTCCTTGCAGTCGTTGGGATCGGGGTCACGTGGACCGCCATTTCCTTCGTCCGCGATCGCCGCCAGGGCGCTCCCTGATCGAAGCGCGCTGCCCCACGTTCGGGGGCAGCACGCTCTCACCCCCGCATGGAGCTGGCAGGCGCGGCCTCCCCACTTGCCTTGCCCTGCGGCGTTCAGGCGTCGCGACAAGGAACGCAGGTTTCTGGCATGCCGGCAGGTCGCCTGCGGCTCATGCTTAACGTTCGACGGCAATGATGGCCTGGTAAGACTCGGAGGACGAAACGAATGGCAATCAGGGTTGTTCAGCTCGGTACTCCCCGCACTCGCGGCGAGGGTCCGCGCCTCGGCACTGTTCGCCGTCCGCCACGGGGCGTTCCCAAGGCTGAGTACGGCTCACGAGACTTCTACGACGTTTGGCTGCCAGAGCTGGCGCCATCGGAGGGACTCGTCAAGATGGCCCTTGGCGCCAGGGATGCGCGGGCGTGGCAGGCCTTCGTCAAACGCTATCGCGCCGAGATGAAGCGCCCTGCCGCAACACGACTCCTCATCCTCTTGTCGGCATTGTCGCACACCACGGCCTTTTC